>NZ_LR215036.1:0-310591 GCF_900660645.1 Mycoplasmopsis citelli
TTAATCATTAAAAGTTTATTTTTACTAAAACTTTTATCAATTTCATAAGCTAAAATATTTTCCGCTTTAATTCCATAATTAATAAGTGAATTGATAAAATTTCCACTTCCAGCACTTGGTTCAATAATAGTGGTTGATAAATGCTATTTGAGAAAAATTCAGTTAATTTTACGAACTAATAAGTCGCTAATTTTAGGGTTAGTAAAAAATTGCTCTTTCTTTTTATTATTCATTGAAAGTCCTTAAAAACGTAATTAATTTATCTTCTCAATTCTTATTTAGGTTATTATCAAAAATACCAATGTTTCTA
Source organism: Mycoplasmopsis citelli (assembly GCF_900660645.1). Taxonomy (NCBI): domain Bacteria; kingdom Bacillati; phylum Mycoplasmatota; order Mycoplasmoidales; family Metamycoplasmataceae; genus Mycoplasmopsis; species Mycoplasmopsis citelli. The sequence goes on from NZ_LR215036.1 coordinate 311, forward strand.
TTAGTAGCAAAAGATAAAGAGTAGTTAAAAGATTTTCGAATTTTAGGTACAAGTCCGAAGATATTTTCGCTACTTTGTGATAGTAAATGATGTTGTGAAAGCTTTTTCTTTAAATCATTTAACATTTGTTTTTCATCAATTAAATCAAAAAACGAATTTAAATAACTACGTGTTGAATTTCCTAAGAAGTCTTCCCCTTTAAAAAATGTAATATTGTTGTTGGTTTGAATATATACATAAAAAGATGAAGCTTTAGGTAAATTAGAATTTCATACTGGAAGAGAACTTTTGTTTAAATTACTAATGCTTTTAATTTCTAAGCAGAAAACATAATCATTACAAAAAATCAAGATATCAGGAAATTGTTGAGTTCCAAATGGATGAATTATAAAGTGATTTTTTAGAGTTTTAAAGGATTTTGAATTAATTCGATGTTGTTTTTGCTTAACACTTGAACTTTTAAAGTTTTCATTTTTGCTCAACTTGCTCATAAGTAATTTTTTCATCAAACATTAATTCTTTATTATAAATATGTTGAAGTTTATATTCCTTATCATTACTTAATTTAACAAAATTTAAACTATCTAAAAGTCGTTGCATTACGTCTTCAAAATCTTTTGATGATTTGCTCTGATAAAATTTACTTTTAGAGTTTTGAATATTTAAAAATAATTCTGAGAGTATTTGATAGTTATTTAACATAGTTCTTTCCTTTCGTTTTTTAGCGGGAGTGAAAGTTTTTTAAATAGTAATTTCAAATTCGATTAAACCTTTAATTGTTTGGTAAAAATATTCTTTTTGGTTTTTTATAAAAATATTGTTGTTATCTTCTAATAAAATATTTTGAGCTATAAATTCCAATGAAAAAGGACTTGAAAAATAAGTGATTTTTCCATACATTTTCCTATGTTCTAAAATCTTATAAAGCTTTTCAAAAAATCATTTTGGTAATTGTTCAAAACCTAAATTATCAAAAATCACTACACTAATATTGCTTAAATTTTTAACTATTAACTCACTATTTTCATCAGGGTTATTAAAAGTAGATTTAATGTAATTCATTAAATTTGATACATTGATATAAGCTACTTGAACATGATTTTTAACAAAATCATTAGCAATTGAGTTAAAAATTTTTACAATGTCATCAGTATTTTTACTTTGTATATAAAAACCTTTTTTAATTTGTTTTATGTTGCTTTGAAATTGTTTTTGGTGATTTAATAAGTTAGTAGGAACTAAAGATGAAAGCTTTAACTGACTAAAAAAATATTTATATTTAAAAATCCTAATTCTTTATATTTAATTAATTGATTTTGTAAAAAAGCTTTAGCTTTTGCGTTATCAGCATACCGAAATGAAGCACTTAGTTTTCCATTTTCATCACGAAAAAGTTCAATAATGTCTATATATTCATTTGGCATTATTTGACGATCGTGAATTTTTAAAAAATAATCTATATTATTAACAATTTCATTATCGCTAATTTGAAGTTTTGAAATTATTTCTGATAAATACGGGTCTTCTTTGATGTTTTGAATTTGTTCTTTGCTAAATAATAAAGCACTATAAATTTTGCTTTTCATATTTTTCCTTAAAGGTATTATTTTACTTTCGTTTAAGCTTTCCGCGACGTTTTAAATATCTTCAAGTTATTAATATTCCAACAACTAAGCTAACGCTACCTAAAACTCCAAAAACAATTGATAAATCACGATTTCTTTTAGCTTGAGCAATTGCTTTTTGTTTCTTAATTTGTTCTTTTTGGGCATCAATTTCTTTTTTAATTGTGTTTGTTTTTTGCTCTAATTGTTCGTGAATATCTTTATCAATATCATTTAAAATATTTGAAATTTCTTCTGAACTTAATTGAACTTCACTTAAATTTTTGAGCAAAATTTGCTTGGTATTGTTTTTAATTAAAGTATATAAATGTAAAGTAGTTTTAAGTTCCTTATTATCCACTAGCAAATTAATAATTGCTTGTTTTTCTTTGTTAATTTGTTTTGAAGAAGAATTAATAACAAGAGAAATGAGTTGATTAATTTTATTTAAAAAATCATTTTTAAATTTGTTATCAGCTAAATCAAAGCTATCAAAGTTTTTAAATTGCTTTAAAATAAGTTCTAATTTTTCTTTGCTTTGTATATTTACTTGGGTGGTAATTAAATTGTTAAACTGCTCTAAAATGTTTTTATAAGAGCCTAAAACAATATATGTTTTTGAAACATTAAAACTAATATTTTCACTATAAATAGCTATGAGTGTTTTGATTTCTTCAAGAGTAAAATCACTATTAATTTGGTAATCTAAGACATTTTCTTTATTAGTTAAAAAACTCAATAATATCTTTAAAAATTTTCTTAACATTATCAGCATCAACTAGGATATTGTCAAATGTAAAAATATCATTAATATTTAAGTAATTTAAATTATTAGTTTTATTAAAAATATCAACACTTCAAAAATTCTTATATAAGCTTTGATATTGTTTTAAAGGTTTTAACTCAAAAGAACTTTGAGAAACTTTCTGCTTAGAATAAAGCGTCTCCTTAATTTTTAAATAAAGATCTTGTAGATTTAAATGCTTAATTTGATAAATATTTTTAGGTTTAAAAGTATCAAATAGTTCTTTTAAAATATTTTGAGTGTAATTGATATAATCTTTAACATTATTATCATCAATAATAATTGAAACTTTTGTTAAATTTTTTAAATCTCAAGGGGCTAAATTTACTAAAGAAATTGTTTTGGTAAATTTTGTACAATTTGGCTCTTTGCAAAGACTAATGAGTTTAAGATTAATTTGTTCAGTTTGCTTGTTTATTAATTTAATTAAAGCATTTGAAAATTCAGTTAAATTATCAATATCTCAATTGATTTGATAATATTTTTTAGGATTGAAATTATCTTCAATTTCTAAAATTAATAAGTCAATAAGTTGTTGAATTGAAATTTGTGAATTATTTAAAAATGGATAAATATTAATTAAATCTAAATTTAAGGAATTAAAGATATTCCCTTTATCAGATAAGAACTTCAATTTATAAGGGTCTAAAACAAATGTTTTATCTCCTTTAGAAACTTCAATAATTAATTCGATATCATCAAACTGATAAAGAATTTTTAGCTTATATGTATATAAATTAAATTCTTCTAAGGAAATATTTTTAAATCATTCTCTGGAAAAATGGCTTTTAAATTCTGTTTCTTTAAATAAGTTTTTATTTTTATTTTGAGTATATTGGTCAATTACAGGTTCATTTAAAATGAATTTCCTTTTAATTTCTAAAGTCTCTTGGTCGATTTTAGAAATTCCTGAAGTATCTGGTTTAGTATAATCAGCAACTAAAGATTTAAAGTTTAAAACTATCTTTTTAATAATAGGTTGTTGGTTAAAAAATACAGAATTAAATTTGAGTTCATACTCATATGAGTAATAATAATCATTATCCCCTTTCGGAGAAAGCTTTTTAAAGCTTACACTTTGTAAAAATAAATTATTAGATTTAAATAATTTACGATTAAGACGTTGCATATAAGTCTTATTTTTAAGCATTTCAGTGATTAAGTCATCGTTTTTTAAAGCAAGGTTTTCAAGTTGTTGTTTTACTTCTAAGTCTTGAAAATGTGAAGATTTGAATTTATTATATGCTTGATCTAATTTAAAGTCATTATCTAAAAATGCTTGTTGTGCTTCTAAAAAGACAATGTTGTATTTATAAAATTTAGTATGAGTTAAATCAAAAGTGTTATCTTTAAGTTCTAAAACATCGTTAATAATATCGGAAAAATTATTCTCCCAATTACTTTCGAAAAACTTAATTTTTCCTTGTAAAGTTCCAGAATATTTAATAAAACTTTTTCAATAATTTAATACATCATAATAACTTAGACTCTTGATTTTTTCAGAGGATATTTTTCATATTTCAGTTAAATATCTTGAAAAAAGTTTTCCAATTTTGCTATCATAAAAACGCTCAATATAAGGCCGATTAATTACATCAACTAAATCTTCCTTAGCTTTTTCTGATGTATCTTGAATATTTTTATCATCCAAATTTAATAATAAAAAGTTGCTTTGTCCGCCTTTTTTAGATGAAGCAATTAAATAAGTTCCATTAGCTGAGAAATAAAAGTTTTCAAAGCTATTTTCAATTCCCTTTTCGGTATTTCTAAGAACTTTAACATAAGACTGATTACCATTTTCAAAAAATGGCTCAATACTTAAAGATTTAGCATTTGGATTTAATTTGTAAATAAGAACTAAATCTGCATCTTGTGCTATTTTAAATTCAATTCCACTAGTACTTGAAATTGATTGAGCAACAATTCCTTGTGGAGCATTAAATTGATAAATACTATTTTCAAAAAAGACTTTATCGGTATTATAAAAATAAGTTCCTAACGGCAAATTATTATTTTTATAATAATTATTAAGAAAATAATTATTTTCAATTGAAAACTTATTTGATAATTTATTATTAAATTCATCTTGAATAAATTTTGGATATTGCAAATATTGAGTATAAAAATTACTTTCAGGTAAATTTACTCATACTAAATTGCTTTTTATTCCAGTTTTTGGATCAATGTAAGGATCATAATCTGGATTGGGGATTTGATTACCATTTTCATCTAAAATTGGTTTCCTATCAATTGTGGTTTTAAAACTAGTAATTCGATTAAATTGAGCATATTGCTCTTGTGGATTTCAATTAAGCAATTTAAAATCTGAATGAGCAATTGTTGATGAAACATCTCATTTTTCAGTATAAGAAACAATTTCTGAACCTGTAATTTTATTAAATTTTGTAATTTTTAATTCTATTGGAGTGTTAGTGTCTCATAAATTAGTATTAGCATCCTTTTTTAAAATACTTGCCAAATTAAAAGTAAAGTGTTTGTTTTTTACTTCTAAATTAATTCCATTGACAATAACTTTTTCATCTTCATTTTCTGAATAAAAATCAAATCCAAAAGGAGCAAAAAAGACAAAGTGATTATCAACGCTTTCATCAAAAACTTTAATAGTTTTTTGTTCTTGTAAGTTTTGATTATTATCAAAAGTATATGAATAATTATTAAAACGTTGAATGCGTAATTCAAGAGCTTTTTTTAATGTTTTAAGAGTATTTTGTGAAAGTTTGTAATTTGGATTTGAAAAAGATTTATTTAACTCACCTTGAGCTTGTAAATAATTGCTAGAATTAAAGAAATTAGTTTTATTAATAAAATTAATTTGTCCTTTAATTTTTCAAGTTTGCTTTTGAATATTACTAATATGAATAATGAAATTTTTTTGTTCTTGATTATTTATATAATCAATATTAAATAAGTAATTTTGTTTTTTATAGCGTTCTTGAGCAAAAAAACTTTTAAGTTGAGTAGATAAATAATTAATCAAACTCTCAAATTCACTTGAATAATCGATATTAATTGAACTATTGTGGTACACATCTTTATTTATGCTTAAAGTATCCTGGATAATTTCACTGTTATTAATACGCAATTTTAAAAACTCTAAAACTTCAGTAATTAAATTATCTTCAACTTTAGCACTGATACTAATTGGCACTAAAGTTGCTACAATTGGTAATGATAAAAATAAAAATTTTAATTTTTGAAGTTTTTTATTGATTATTCTCATTCTTCTTTATCAAAAATAATACTTGAAGTTTCATTAGGTTTTTGAAATTGCGTAAGATTATTTTGGGATTGTGAAATTAACTGATTTGTGTTTTTGAATTCTTCATTTAAATTGTTAAATTTATTATGAAGAATTTCGAGACTATGAGCTAAAACATAAGTGAAATTTTTTGCTTGTTGAGCATTATATCCAGTAATGATGTGTCCTTGAATAAATAACGAAGTATCTTTTTTAAGTGAGTGTTCCCATATTTTAAAGTTTTTAGTTAAGTAAACAGAAATATATGATTTGCTTTTATCGTCATTTTGAGTTAAAATTGTCAAAAAAGCATAATATTCATTTTTTCTATTTAAGATTCATTTAATCGGGTTAACTAAAGTTCCTTTTAAATATACTTGGTTCATAAAACTCCTTTTTAGTTTACAAATATAAGATTTGAGTTTTTTTACTCACAACATATGAGTATATTTCTAATAAAGATAATGAATTACCAAAATCTACCAGCGAAATTTTGTCTACAGAAAAATCGCAAGAATTTAAAAAATTATCTTTTGAACTAGTTGTAAAGAATTTTTTGGGATTGACAAAAAATTTTTTATTTAAAAGACTTTGAAAACTAATTTGAGTGTTTAAATCTTCATTAAAAGGTTCTTTTAATAATTCGGTAAAAAAGATTTTATCTTTATTTTTATTGGTAAACATTAAAAATAAGTTTTTATTATTTTCTTTACCAGTATAAGTAAAAATATTAAGTTCTAAGTTATTGGTCATTATTTGATTTCCTTTCTTTAATTGGTGGTTTATGAACTAGTAAATCAAAGTTTACTTCGTTAAAATGGGTTTGTAAAATTTTAATTGATAGTTGTTGAGCAATAAAAATTTTAATTTGTTCAAACAATTGTTTATCTTCTAAAGCTTTAAAATCATTCTTTGTTTTTTGATCAATTAAAAAAGCATATAAACTTTTAACATTTTTCTTATAATCAAAATTATCAAAGTCAAAAAACTCAATAAATTCATTATAAGTATTTGAAAATAAAGCATAATTTTCAGAATTAATAAATCGAATAAACAACTCAATTAATTTATTAAAGTTGCTTTGATTTGTTTGTTGTTTATAATCGATTAATGAGTTAATTATTTCTTGTTGTAAATATGCTAACTGCTCTCCTTTGATAGCAAAAAGAACAAAATATTGTAAATCTGAAATGCTTTTATTAAATCAAATATGCTCATAATTAAACTTTTTTATTTGAGCATCTTTTGTTATCTGTTCAATTGAAAGTTCAAATGTATCATCCTGGTTTGTTTGTTGAATTTCTTCATTTTTTAATTCATTAACATAATCATTATCTCTATAATCTAATTTTGTTTTTACTCAATTTCGATTTTCTAGAAACTCATTTTTACGTTTGTTTCAATTTTTTAAAGCAATTGGAGTGGTTTCTGAAATTAAAAAATATTCAAAGGCATCATCAAAACCAAAAAAACCTTGGTTATCTTCTTCGCTTTGAAATTCTGCTTTTAAAGATGGTTGTAAGGGTTCTGGGGGATTTTTTTGAGTTTCAAATGAAGAATTATCATCAAAACGAAAAACATTTTTATTAAAAACACAACTGCTTAAGAAAATATTGCTAGAAATAAGAGTTCCTAAAGGAATTAAAAATTTAATTTTTAACATTAAATCGAACCATCAAAAGATTAGGATCTACATCTTTAAGTTTTTCGGCATTTTTCTTATTAATAGTTGCTCCTTGAGATTTATAACGATAAATTAAATATGCAATATCTTTATTCTTTTGTTCCGAATCTAAAATTTTGCTTAAAATATGATTAAAATAAATATTTCTAATTAATTTAACTAAAATTAGTAAATCAAAAATTAAAACAATATTAGATAAAACAACTAAAACAGCAAACATTTCTGTTGATATTTTTCTTACAGAAAATAAATAGAAAAATATTGGAATAAAAGTTAAATTAACAGATCCTACATTAACTAAAAAATTAAGATTTCTTTTGTGTGGAAAAAGGACTTCAAAGATAAATTTAGTAATTAAGCTAATTATAAAAATAGGAATAAATAATTCGAATAATCACAAGTACATTATTGAGCCTCCTTTATTTGTTCAATTTTTGAAGATTCGTGTGTATTTTTTAAAAGTTCAATTTGAAAAGAATGGTTATATGAACTAGATGCTTTACGTTTTAGTTCATTAGCTCGTGTTATAATGTTAGCTTTTTGTGCTGCCAAAAATTTAAGGTTTTCATTTTTTTGTAATTGATTAATCATTTGATCAATTTGTGTGATGTTGTTGTTTTTTATTTTTTTATAAATTGATTGAATTTCGCCAAATGATGGATTAGAAGATAATTGTTTAACTTGTTGAAGTTTTAAGTTTATGTTATTTAAAAATACTTTTTCTTGATGTTTTAAAGATTCAATTTCAGTTTCATCTTTAATATTTTTAAAAGCTTTTGGAGTGTTATTCATAATTTCTTTTTTAAGCTCATCAACAGCTTTTTGTTGAGCGAGTTGATAATTGTATTTTAAAAAGATTTTTTTATACTTAAATTTATAAAATAGATTTTGGATATTTTCGCTAAACTTAAATAAAACTATTAATAAACTTCAAAGTAAAATAAAAACACTTAATCAAATATACTCTTTTGAAAAATGAAAATAATTAATAAATATAACTAACTGACCACTAAAAAAGATTGGTCATAAAGCTTTAATATAAAACATTTTGCTTTTGGATGGGATCATTTTGTTCTCCTTTGGTTAATTGTGTTTGTAGTTGTGGGATTAAATCAAAAAAATAAATTTTAGTAAGCCATTGGTAAAGAACATTCAAATTTATAGGAATAAATAGTCCATTAGGTCCAAGTTTATAATATGGACGATCTAAAAAGTTTTTATCTCATAGTGCTCGTGAAGCTTTAAATAATGAACTATAAATTCCTTCTTTTTTAAAATTTGAATGAATAATTTTCATTCATTTTTTCGGTTCATAAATTTCCTTATTCTGACAATACTTACGAATTGTTTCTTTATAAAACCTTAATTTTTTAGTAGTGATGAATTTGTGTCGTTCAATATCAATAAGCTCATATAAAGAAAGCTTTTTGCGTTGTGATTGAGTTTTATAATGATGTGGTAATAATCAATAATTGTGCTTATTTAAATAATCAAAAATATTGCTAAAAATACTATAAAGAGCTTGAATACTAATAGAATTTCCGGCAAGAAGTTTCATTTGAGTTTCGGTAATTAAATCGCTTTGTTCAATTAAATTAAAATCTTCTTGATCAAATCCCATATAAACAAAAGCTTCTTTTGGTGAAATAATTCTCAGTGTATTTTGCTTAGGAAAATAAAATTTTAAATCAGAATTTGTTCCTTGTGCTGTAAGTGTTGGTCCTTTACCTTGAGCTAAGAAAACTTGAGCATATGAATTAAAGTTTGAAAAATTGTTGCTCAATCTTGTACTTGTGATGTTATTAAAAGATGTTGTAAATTTTCCTAATGGGTGTTTAGTTAATAAATGATTATAGTTTCGATAGTCTAAGTTAGAATCTAAAATATCTTCCAAAAAAATCTCTTTTTGCTTGACATCTTTAAATTTAAAAGGTTCTGAAGATACAGATTTTAAAATCGAAACAGCATATACCCGTTTACGATTTTGAGCTGACCCTAAATTAGCTGAATTAATTACTTCTCAAGTAGTGTGATATCCAAGAGTAGATAAAAATTCAACTCAACGTTCAAAATCTCCTAAAAATTTTGGTCCAACTAAAGCAGGAACATTTTCTAAAATTAATACTTTTGGTAATTTATCTAAATTACTTTCTAAAATCCGTTGAACTTCATAAATTAATTGACTTTGTGGATTATCAAATCCTTGTTGGGGTCCAGCTTGTGAAAAACCAACACAGGGAAATGAATAAGTAAAGATATCAATATTTTCAGGAAGTTGAGTAAACTTTTTAATATCAGTATGGTTATTTGGTGGGGATTTTTTATAAACTTTCCTAAAATACAAAGGATTAACAAATGAGTAAAGGTAAGGAAACATCCTTTGTAGTTTTTCTTCGCTAAGTGAATTAAAATAATTAACTTTGATTTCGTTTTTAGTATCAAAACTAAAAGTGTAAGGAGTAAGTTTTTCAATTAATTGTTCTTTAGTAAAATTTTTTTCGGGTTTAAGGTGGCCAAAATTTAAAATTTGATATGAAATAATTTGATTAATTCCCCATTCAATAGAACCAACGCTTTCAACGTGAAAACCTTTTTCGTTTCCAAGCTTTTTAAGAGCTTTTATTTGAGCTCCAAGCCCAGCAAAAGCTTCAAATATTCTAAGTGTCTGCATGATTAATTTTTTTTATTTCCTAAAGTATTTTTGATTATTAAATTTTCATTGTGTTGTATTATTTTTCATTAAATCTCCTTTGCTTTAAAATAAAAAATTCACACCCCTAAGGATGTGAATTTTTCTCTACCCACAAATTTTACAGACTATCAAATAAATGTGGAACAATGTGGAAAAAATTCCACTTATATATATATATATATATAATACTGTTACTATGAAAAGAAACAGATTATTAAAACATTTATTTATATTAGCAACTCCTGCTATTGTTTCAATAGCTTCAGTATCTTGTTCAAATTCAGCTCAAGGTGATCAAAAACAAACTCCACCTGCAACAACTCCACCTGCAACAACTCCACCTGCAACAACTCCACCTGCAACAACTCCACCTGCAACAACTCCACCTGCAACAACTCCACCTGCAAATAATACTTCTAATACTACACCACCAAAAGGAGAAGTTTCTCCACAAACAAGATTCGGAACTATTGAAATAGGTCCAAAACCAGAATTCAAATCAGTTAGTCAATCTCAAAAAGATGAAACTAATAAACCAAAATCTAACGAAGAAATGAAAGAATCTGGAAGCGAAAAATCCGAAAAACAAGAAGAAAAAACTTCTGAAACTTCAGGTAAACAAAAAACTGATGACATGACTCAAGGTGATGAAGCAAAAATGGATGAAGATTCAAAAACTGGAAATACTTCATCAGGTTCTGAATCGTCAATGATGGAAGGTTCATTTCAAAGTGATAAAGATACTTCTTCACAACAAGGTAAAGCAGAATCTAGTGTAAGTTCTCCAACAATGAATCAATCTGGAGATATGAATCCAAGCCAACCAAAAGACATGTCTTCGGAGAAAGCTGATGGAGATAAAAAAGAAATGCAAGGTGAATCAACAGTAGAAGCAAATAATAAACAAATGGATAGTGGGACAAATTCAATGGAAGTTAAAGAAACTGAAGTTTCATCAAGTGTTCAAAATTCAGGTGAAGAAGGAAACACTATGAAAACAGAAGACAGTTCTATGAAAAATACTGAAAGTCAAGCAATGGGTGCTAAAAATATGGAACAAGAAGGATCTATGACTTCTGAAGGTAATATGGCTACAGAAGAAAAAGGAAGCGAAAATTCAGCAAAAGATATGTCAACTCAAAATCAGCCAGCTACCGAAAGCTCTCCTTCAGGAAGCGGTATGAGTGTTCAACCCCCTGCATCATCTGCAGCAACTCCATCAGATTCTGTGTCTGAAGGAGCTAATGCTCAGCCTGCAGATTCAACAACAAGTAATACTATGGGTTCAGCATCTGGTGGCGATACACCTTCTACTACTTAAATAACCCAATTAATAAAGAGATTTAATTTTACAAATAATGAAAATGGATAAGTTTTAGTCCAATAATTAGCTTAATTAAATATAATGCTTCATAAATTAGAGCGAGAAATTCAAATTCTCGTTCTTTTTATTAATCATTTTTTAATATTTATTGATTTTAAAATAAATTCTTGTTTTTAAGAATAGAAAATTAAATTATTCTGTGAAATTTTTTAAAATTTATAATATTGTTTTATTTTATATAGACACAAAAATCAAAAATAAACTTATTAAAATTTTATTTAATTCCACAATTTTAGGAATAATTGGATAATTTAGAATATTTTTTAAAGCATTAAAAAATAAATGTGGAAAAAAGTGGAAAAAATTTAACTTATATATATAATGAATTTATTATGAAAAGAAACAGAGTATTAAAACATTTATTTTTATTAGCAATACCTTCTATTATTTCAATAGCTTCAGTATCTTGTTCAAGTCCAACAACCCCACCTCAAAAGGACGGCGATTCTCAAGGAACCCCTGGGAGTGAGACAACCCCTCCGGTTAATAATGGAGAGGAACCACAACCACAACCAGAACCTGAAAAGCCTACTAAAACAAACCCAAACCCAAACCAAGTTGATAAAAAAGATGAAGGAAATCCTAATCCAGGAACGGGAAGCACTCCTTCTTTATCTTCGCCATTTCAACAGCTTAAAGCTGAAATTCAAAAACTTTCACTTTACAAAGATAACTTTACAAAAGAGTATTATGACCAATACTTTAAAAATTTAAAAGAACAAAAAGATTCATTTATCAATTCAAAATATACTGCTGATCAATTTGATAAAGATGTCACTCGTTTGGAAAAATATTATTCTCAAGCAATGGAATTATTAGAAATTTTAAAAACTAAAGGTGATGCAGAAGTTCAAGCATATCTAGATTCGTTAAAATCACAAGGCAATTCAATTTTTAAAGTTGAAAATGGAGTTACATCAATTAATGTTTTAGAAATTAATTCATTACAAAGTAAATTAAATTCACAAAATGCTAAAAAGGTCGAAGAAAAACAAAATACAACAGAACCTGAAACTAATCCAAAAGCACCATCAACTTCTGAAACTGTTCCAAAAAAAGACGAGGGAGAACAACAACCAAAAGTTGATTCACAAAAAAATCTAAAAGATGAGTATGTTAAAAAATTAAAAGGACAACTTGAAGAACTTGTTTTCTATCAATCTGGAAGAACAAAAGAAAAATACGAAGAGGTTATTAATAAATACACAGAAAAAGAACAAAAATTCGTAGATGCAAAAAATTTGTATAAAAAAACAAAATTTAAGTTAGATGTTTGAAACTTGAAATATTTATATGCGCAAGTAGCAGAATTAGAAAAACAATTCGAAGAATCAGTTTCTTATGATACCCTTCTTAAATATATTCAAGAAGAACAACAAAAAGCTAATAATATTTTTATTAAGGCTTCAGATGAAAACTTACCTTCAATTGATTATCAAAAATTAAATGGAGTAGTTTTTAAATTAAATGCCCAAGCAATTGTTAAGAATAGCTCAACCACTTAAACTAAATAATCAACTTTAAAATTAATAAAATTAAGAGAAATATTGATATAAACCCCGAAAGTTGGACAATAAAATCCAAACTTAAAGGCATAATATCATTAAATATGTTTTTTGTTAAATTAGAACGAGAAATTAAAATTCTTGTTCTTTTTTATTTTTTTTAAAATTTTTAATATTCTTTTATTTTAGATAGAGATAAAAGGCAACATTTATTTACTTAAAATTTATATTATTCCACAATTTTAGGACTAATTGTACAATTTAGAATATTTTTTTGTACATTAAAAAATAAATGTGAAAAAATTCCACTTATTTATATAATACACTTGTTATGAAAAGAAACAGAGTATTAAAAAATTTATTTATATTAGCAACCCCTTCTATTATTTCAATAGCTTCATTATCTTGTTCAACCCCTACTAAATCTCCTCAAAAGGACGGTGATTCTCAAGGAAATACTGTTAGTCAAATAACCCCTCCAACTCAAACTCAACCACCAAACCAACAAAGAAAACCTGACCCAACTCCACAACCTAAACCTGAAACCCCTCCTAAAGAAAATTCCAAACCAAACGAGGGAAATGGAAGCCCTAATCTAGGCACCGGTACTGGTACTGGTACCACACCTATATTATCTGAGTCATTTAAACAACTTAAAGCTGAAATTAAAAAGCTTTCACTTTATAACGATCAATACACCAAGGAAGTTTATGATCAATACTTTAAAAATCTAAAATCTCGTAAAGATTCATTTGTTAACGCAAAATATAGTGCTAAACAATTTGAAGATGATGCAAATCGTTTAGCAAAATACTATTTTGAAGCTCTGGAATTATCTGAAGCTTTAAAAACCAAAACCAATTCAGAAGTTAAAGCATATGTAGATTCGTTAAAATCACAAGGTGATTCAATTTTTAAAGTTGAAAACGGAGTTACAACAGTTAATGTTTTAGAAATTAATTCATTATTTAATAAATTAAATTTACAAAATTCTAAAAATGTTGAAGAAAAACAACCAAAACCAGAACCTGAAACTAAATCAGCTTCTGAAAGTGGAAAAGATAGTTCTTCAAAAGAAGGAACTCCTAGTTCTAACACAGATCCATCAACAGAATCTAGTGGAGATGATAAATCGATAGATGTTGGAACAAATTCAATGTCATCTAAAGAATCTGAGGGATCACCAGATATGAAAAATTCAAGCGAAAAAGAAAAGGTTATGAAAACTGATAAAGATCCTATGGAAAATTCTAGAACTCAAGGAATGAGTGGTGAAAATGGAGTATCAACAACAGGAACTAATCCAGATTCTATGTCTCAAGAATCCACTACTCAACCTTCATTTGTAAAAAACTTAACGCAAGGACTTAAGCGTTTGATAAGCTTAATTCCGGGACTTGGATGACTAACATCTAAATAAAAGAACTTAATTTTCATAAATAATGTAAAAATATCAAAGTTTTAACTTGATAATTAGCTTAATTAAATATAATTTTTTCTAAAAAAGAGCGAGAAATTGAAATTCTCGCTCTTTTTATTAATTAAATTATTCTGCTAAATTTCGTTTTTTATATTTATTGATTTTAAAAATAAACTCTTGTTTTTAAGAGTAGAAAATTAAATTATTCTGTGAAATTTTTAAAATTTACAATATTATTTTATTTTATATAGACACAAAAAACAAAAAATAACTTATTAAAATGTTATTTTATTCCACATTTTTAGGATTAATTTGGTAATTTAGAATATTTTTTAAAGCATTAAAAAATAAATGTGGAACAATGTGGAAAAAATTCCACTTATATATATATATATATAATGATACTATGAAAAGAAACAGATTATTAAAACATTTATTTATATTAGCAACTCCTGCTATTATTTCAATAGCTTCAGTATCTTGTTCAAGTCCAACAACCCCACCTCAAAAGGGCGATGGTTCTCAAGGAACCCCTGGTAATGAGACAACCCCTCCACCTAATAATGGGGAAGGACAACAACCACAACCTGGTACAGCTCCACAACCAGAAGTACAAAATCCTTCAGATCCAAATCCAGATCCAAATCCAGATGACCAAAAAGGAAAAGAAACCCCAGCTCCTAATCCAAGTACTGGAACTACCCCTTCATTATCTGCGTCATTTCAACAACTTAAAGCTGAAATTCAAAAACTTCCACTTTACAATGAACAATTTACAAAAGAAGATTATGCTCAATATTTTAAAAATCTAAAAGAAAGAAAAGCTTCATTTGTTAATTCTAAATATACTGATGAACAATTTGAAAAAGATATTGTTCGTTTGGAAAAATATTATTCTCAAGCTTTAGAATTATTAGAAATTTTAAAAACTAAAGGTGATGCAGAAGTTCAAGCATATCTAGATTCGTTAAAATCGCAAGGTGATTCAATTTTTAAAGTTGAAAACGGAGTTTCGTCAATTAATGTTTTAGAAATTAATTCATTACAAAGTAAATTAAATTCACAAAATTCTAAAAAGGTTGAAGAAAAACAAAATACACCAACAGATCAACCTAAAGAAAACACCAACCCAACCACACCATCAACTTCTGAAACTCCACCAAAAGCAGAAGGAGAAGCAGGATCATCATCAGGAACTGCAACCGATCCTAAAAAAGAAAATGAAGGTGGTGAAGAAGCGATGCCTTCGGATCAAGCAGCAGAAACTTCTACCGAAAAACCTTCATCAATGCCTCAAACAGGAGAAATGGGTCCAAAAGATACCACAGATTCAGCAGATTCAAGCAAAATGCAAGGTGGAAGTGAAAGCTCAGATCAAGGAACAATGAGTAATCAGCCTCAAAGCTCTCCATCAACAGGAGACAATGCAGATGCAAATATGAAAGCTCAAGATGGAACAAGTCATCAAGACATGACAGGTTCATCAAATACAACTGTAGATAATAATATGCATCAAAAAGATGCTTCTATGGATTCTACTACTAAAGAAACTTCTCCACAAGGAGGAATGGACAACGGAAATACAACTCAATCTGAACAAAAATCTTCAACAGATAGTATGGGTACAGAAGGCAAAAATGCTAAAGATACAATGGCAACTGAACCTTCAAGCGGAGATATGGGAACACAAAATCAACCTGCAGCTTCTCCTCAAAGAACTCCTTCTACTACTGGAGGTTCAACAGATGGTAAACAAGATTCATCAGCATCAGGAGGAGAGACTCCAGCTTCAGGATCTATAGATTCTTCTCCACAATCACCTAGCTCTCAACCTCAAAATGCTCCAATGACCTCAGGTGGAAATACTGATTCAATGGATGCTCAAACCGGAGGAGATGCATCTCAACCTACTAGTGGTACTGAAATGGCTGGGAATAGCGGGAATTAAATTATTAAAACAGCCAAGCCTAGTCTTTACTTCAAATTAATTTAGCTAATAAAAGAAAATATTTTTACCTCAACAAAGTTGAGGTAATTTTTATTTTTGTTAAAAATAAAAATTATTTAAAGCTAAGTAATTTTGAAAAAATCAATAATTTTTCCATGAAATTTATTTTAAATTATGGAAAAATAGCAAGAATTTCCACCACATTTTTAGAACGTGTTAGTTTTTTTACACATTAAAAAAATTTTCTGGAGGAAACTAATGAATGTTGAAATATTTGATATAGATGGTAAAAAAGTTCTTTATATTAAAGTACCTAGAGGAAAGTAAGTTTGTAGACACAATGGTAAGCTTTTTGACAGATATTATGAAGGAAATATTAACATCATAAGCAACTTGGAACTTGTATATAAATTATATGCAAGAAAGCAAGATACTTATTATGTAAATAAGGTTTTTCCTAATATTAAAATTGATCGCTTAGATTTAAGCTTAATTGATAAACTGAAAAAAGAAGCAGTTAATAGAAATGAAAATCATCCTTGAAAAAACATGAGTTATGAAGAATTTCTTCGAATTTTAAAACTAATTTTAGAACACCCACAAACAGGAAAATAAGGAATTACTTTAGCCGCTATTTTACTTTTTGGTAAAAAAGCAACAATTATGTCAGTACTTCCACAGTATAAAAATGATGCTATTTTTAGAGTTGTTAATAAAGATAGATATGATGATAGAGAAGTTATAACTACAAATTTAATTGAAAGTTATTATAAACTGATGGATTTTGGCAAAAAACATTTAAATGATTTATTTATTTTAGATGGAATTTTTAGAGTTGATGCTAGAAGTAAAATTTTAAGAGAAATAGTTTCAAATACTTTGGCTCATCGTGATTATTCAAGCGTATATCCAGTAAGAATGATTATTGATGATGAAAAAATAACTGTTGAAAATTCCGATTTATCACATTTAATGGGTCAATTGGATTTAAATAACTTTAAACCAATTGCTAAAGTATTTAGAGAAATAGGTTTTGCAGATGAACTTGGTTCAGGAATGAGAAACACTTATAAAAACACACGACTTTATTCTTGAGCTAATCCAATTTTTGAAGAAGGAGATGTTTTTACAATAATAATTCCATTGAAGAAAATAGCGACATTGAAGGTCGGAGAAAATGTCCCTCAAAAGAGAGAAATATATCTTATAGAACTTATAAAAGAAAAAATTAAAGAGAATAATAAAATAACGCGTCAAGAGATAGCGATTCATGCTGGCGTAACTGTTGAAACTATTTGAAGAATAATTAAAAAAATAGATAATTTAGAATATATAGGTAGTTCAAAAAAAGGATATTGAAAATTAAATGAATAAAAT
Organism: Mycoplasmopsis citelli; assembly: GCF_900660645.1. Lineage (NCBI taxonomy): Bacteria > Bacillati > Mycoplasmatota > Mycoplasmoidales > Metamycoplasmataceae > Mycoplasmopsis > Mycoplasmopsis citelli. The sequence continues at coordinate 17,989 of NZ_LR215036.1, forward strand.
AGTGTTAAAAAAGAAAGTGGTTAGATATTATAACCACTTTTTATGATTGTTTTTGGAAAAATTAATTTTCGTTATTATATGGACGAAGATTTTCGATATTAGTTTCTACAATAACATTTTTACCAAAGGTCTCTACAATTACTTCGGCAATATTTGAATCTGAACTAATACTTTTAATAGTTCCTTCGGTTCCTTTATATGCGGTATCTTCAAATACTACTACATCGCCTTCTTTAAATGCAAAGTAATTTTTATCAGTTTCAAAGCGCTGTAAAGCTTCTTTTTCTTTTACTAGCGATTTTTTGATTTCTCGTTGAGTTACCGGAGTTGGTTTTGCTCCTTTACCCGAAGAACCAACAAGTCCAGTAACATATTGAGTGTTCCGAATCACATATCAAGCCTTATCGGTCATGTCCATTTTAATAAAAATATAACCTGGGTACATGTTTACTCACTTAATTTTATAAACTTCACCGTTTAATTTTTTAGCTAGTTCTTTAGCTGTTAAAGTTGGTTTTTTAAAAATTTTAAAAGCTCCATCTTCAGTAGCGCTAGAATCAAAATGCTGAGCCACTTCTTCTGCGATAATTCTGTTTTTAAGTGCTTCAACAACTAAATCTTCTTTTCCGGTAATAGTTGAAATCATATATCAATTAAATTTTTGCATGTTGCTCCTTTTTTAGGTTAAATGATTTGCGGTTCATATTTGAGTAAAAGCAAATGAAACAATAAATACAAATGCACCAATAACTAAAGTAAAAATCAATATTTTAATAAACGAATAAACATTATTTTTATTTGATGGCCATTTTACCCTTTTAATTTCTTTAATGATTTTTCTCATTCAATATCTTTTTGGCTTTACTGGTTTGATTTCTTTTTCTTCAACATCAAAAAGATTATTCATTTTTATACCTCTTCTTTATGCATTGTATGTTCGTTACACTGTGGACAAAATTTTTTTAAAATTACTCGTTGATCATTTCCGCTACTTTTAGTAGTGACGTAATTCTTTTTACGACACTTTTCACAGGCAATTGATATTTTACTTTTCATTGTTTATTTATTATAACACTTAAAAGCTAAAATGGGTCTTTAAATAATGCTTTATTTAAAGGTTTTAAAGGGCTTTTTTGTTAAAATAAATATACTATGAGTTTTTCAAAAGAATACGAAATTATTGTTATCGGTGGCGGACACGCTGGAGTTGAGGCCGCTTTTGCAAGTGCGAATAAAGGACATAAAACTGCACTTGTGCTTTTTGATAAAAGCAGAATTGCAATGATGCCTTGCAATCCCTCAATTGGTGGCCCAGCAAAAGGAATTATTACCCGAGAAATTGATGCCCTTGGAGGAGTTCAAGGATATTTTAGTGATTTAGCAATGATTCAAATTAAAATGCTCAATGAATCTAAAGGGCCTGCAGTGCGGGCAATTCGAGCTCAAATTGATAAAGATAAATATTCACGTTTGATTTTACAAGCCGCTGAAGAGCATCCTTTTTTAGACATTCTTGAAGATACTGCTGAGGAAATTTTAGTTAATGAAGATAATATTTTCCAAGGAGTAAAGCTAGAAAATTTAGGGAATATTAAAGCTCTTAAGGGTGTTATTACTACTGGCACTTATATGAATTCGCGCGTATTACGTGGAGAAGAAGTCAAAATTTCTGGTCCAGATAATTTAAAAACCACTCCTAAATTAAGTCAATCAATGGAAAAATTAGGATTTGTTATGCAACGACTTAAAACTGGGACTCCATGTCGGGTGTATGCTGATTCAATTGATTTTTCAAAAGTTGAAAAAGAACAGCTTGATGATACGCAACTTCATTTTTCAAATCGTTCAAATATTAAACTTGATAAACAAGTTTCTTGCTATTTAACTTATACTACCGAAAAAACTCATCAAATCATTCGTGATAATATTCATCGTTCAGCAATGTATTCAGGACTTATTGAAGGAGTGGGTCCTAGATATTGCCCAAGTGTTGAAGATAAAATTATGCGTTTTCCAGATAAAGAACGACACCAAATTTTCTTTGAGCCTGAAACAGCTGATGGAACTATTATTTATGTTAATGGTCTTAGTACCTCACTTCCAATTGATGTTCAAGATCAAATGATTCGTTCGGTTCCAGGGTTGGAAAACGCCAGAATTCAAAAGTGAGGATATGCTATTGAATATGATGCAATTGATCCATTACAGCTTTTTCCTTCGCTAGAAACTAAAATTATCAAAGGCTTATATACTGCAGGACAAATTAATGGAACTAGTGGTTATGAAGAAGCTGCTTGTCAAGGACTTATTGCTGGAATTAATGCAGCGCTTTCTTTAGAAAACAAAATACCACTGATTTTATCTCGTTCAGAAGCTTACATCGGAGTGTTAATTGACGATTTAGTTACTAAAGGAACTAAAGAACCATATCGCATGCTCACTTCTAGAGCTGAATATCGTTTATTACTTAGAAATGACAATCCAGACTTACGTCTTGCAAAACACGGAAATGAAGTAGGACTTGTTTCCGATGAAACTTATCAAAAAATTATCGATAAATATAACCTAATTGATGCAAAAATTGAACAATTAAGTAAAGAGTTTATTTCTTCCAAAGATCCTATTGCTATTAAATACGGAATATTAAATGGAGTTTCACTTAATAAAGTTATTGCCCGTCCAGATGTTAATCCAGAAGATATTTTAGGAGATTTTCCTTATATTTCTGAATTAACTACTAAAATTCGCTTAGATGGATATATCAAAAAACAACAATCGCATGCATCAAAAATTAGCAAGCTAGATAATTTTAAAATTCCAAGCAATATTGATTATGATAAAGTGCAAAATCTTGCTACTGAAGCACGACAAAAGCTACAAGCAATTAAACCCTTAACTATTGGCCAAGCTTCACGTATTAGCGGAATTAATCCAGCTGATATTCAAATGCTAATGTTCCATATTCAAAGCTTTTATGGAAAAAAATAATGAAAATTAATATTATAGCTGTTGGCTCTTTAACTAAAGAATTTCAAGTTTTATATGATGATTATGCTAAAAAACTTTCCTTTTTTACCAAAATTAATTTAATTGAAATTAGAGAACAAAAATTCAATAACGTTGAGCAAAAAATTCTCAAAGAAACTCAAATGATTTTAGAAAAGATTCCTAAAAACTCTAAAGTAATTTATTTCTCACTTCAAGGAGAGCAAGTAAGTTCTGAAGAATTTGGTAAAAACTTTTTAGAAACAGATAATGTTACCTTTGTTATCGGAGGGTCAAACGGAGTTGCTGAAGAATATTTTTCCAATAAAATTTCTTTTTCAAAAATGACTTTTCCGCATCAATTATTTAGAGTCATGTTAGTAGAACAAATTTACCGTTCTTTTAGTATTAAGCATAATATCAAATATCATAAATAAAAGTAAAATTAAAAATCAAAAAATTAATCAAAAATAAAGCATAAGTGTTAGGCTTATGTTTTATTTTTATACTTTTATTTACAATTATAGGATAAAAAAGTCATTTTTATTATTACAAAAACCCCTTGTAAAATTTTCTGAAAAAAGTTCCTATATATATATATATATATATATATATATAATTTATCTATTGCATAAAAACTATACATATAAGTTTTAAAAATGTTCAAAATTTCTCAATAATTTAGTTCAAAAAATAACCTTTGAAAGGATATTATGAAACAGTCAAAAAAATTAATTACAACCTTAGGAATTGGAGTTGGAGTTTCAGGAGTTGCTGCTTTAATTAGTGCGTCTTTAGCCTTTTCAATGCATAGTTCTTATAAAGTTAAACATGAGCAAACTTATTACTTTATGGAGCTAAAAAACCAAGTTTTAAAAACAAATAATGAATTAAAACGCTTTTCAATTACAGAAAATAATTCAAATAACGATGAAATTAAAAGTCTCTTTAGTGAGATTGATCATGCCAATCAGCTTCTTGCTAATGAAAATTCAAGTATTGCCTTAATGCTTGAACAAAGAAATATGTTGAAACAGCACACTCCAAAGGCTTTACTTACTGTTGCTAAAAATGCTGATGATGTCAAAAATTTAGTTACTGAATATTATTCACTAGTTAAGGATGTGGATTTTCAAAATATTATTGATATTGCTAAAGTTAATCTTATCAAAGCTATTGATTCAGGTGTAAATAAAGACTCCCTTTTAAATAACTTTTATAGTGCTATCGATCCGCTTATTGAACAGCAGAATAATTTTTCTTTTGGTCTTGAAACTAAAATTTGAACCAATCACGAAAATTTAATTAAAGATAATTCTTCATTATTTAGTTCTCAAGAAAAAAGTGCTTTAATTTCAACTATTGATCAAATTTTATCTTTACTTTCACAACCACAATATTCTCGTGATGCAATAGTAGAGTATGAAGCAGTTTATGATAAAATTATCGAAAAACTAAGTTCAAACAAAAGTGATCAAAACAAAAATTATAATAACTTTTTGGAAAATGTTATTCGTGTAAGAAATGAAATTAACCTTATTAATATTGATAAAAGTATTAAAGATAATTTTTTAAAAAGAATTGATGATTATAAAAATCTAGCAGCTAATCCTGTTCCTACTTTAGCTCTTGATAAAGCTTCAGAAATATCATATTTAAATGATTTAGTCAATAATCAACTTGAAACACTAAATAAAGAAAATTCACAATTAGAGAAACTTTTAACCACATTTTCTAGTTATTTAGTAAATTTAAAAAAATTTAGTAATAACCCAACAATTCAAAAACTAATTAATAATCAACTTGAAATTATTTCAAAAAAACCTCAAAATAATCCAAGCGATATTTTAAATCGTATTTCCGAGGTAATTAATTTACAAACAAGTGCTAAAAACATTCAAGATTGAATTAAAGATATTAAAAAGAAAATTAATGATTATACATTAGATAAAAGCATTAGTCACAGTGAAGCTACACATTTTAACCAACAATTAGAAAAAATTAGTAATTCAGATTATCAAAATATCAATGATTATTTACATAATTTAAATAAGCTTTCTAATAATATTTATGATAATGCTTTACTATCTGAAGTATTTAAAAATTCTCTTAGAAAACTTAATGAACAAGTAGGCGATTCGTTAAAAAATGGACTTAATGTAAATAAAAATGCTTTATCAGAAATGTCTTTAGAAATTAATTCACTTTTAAATAATGCTCCATCAATTAAGCAATTAAATGATGGCCTTAGAACTAAAAGTAATCAACTTAGAGAAATTAATCGTTTAGAGTTAAGAAATTGAGTAAATTTATCTGCTTCTCTTATTGATAAAGATAGCGATATTTCTGAAGATATTAAAAATAACTTAAAATATCTTAATTCTAAAGCTAGTTCTTTAATTCCAGAAAATTCAACAGCAATTCGAGAAGATTTACAATATCTTATTGGTGAATATCGCAAAGAAAAACAAAAAGCCAATATTAGTGATGGATTAGAAAAAACTTATGTTAAATATGGTGATACTAGAGCTAAAATCTATCAAATTTTTGCTCCCAATCAAGAAAAAATAACTTCAGATTTTGGGAATAAATTACTAAATCAGTCTCAAGAACTTCGTAAACAAGCACAAATTTTTTCACAAAACCCAAATTTAAAAAACCAGCAAAAAGAAGATAAATTTATAGAAATTCAAAATCAACTTAGTACCATTGCAGCAAATGCAGAAGGCTTTAAAGAACTTGAAGAGATTGTATTCCAAGGAGATCAGGCTCTTAAATCTTCTGAAAACAAAAAATTAGAACAAGCATATTTACAGCAAGAAGAAGCAGCAATTCGAGAATTAAAAAATTCAGTTTTTGATGCTCTTGAACATGCTGGAAGTTCAAATAATTTAGAAGCTTTAAAGAGGGAATTATTAGAGGGAATCAAAACTTATAAAGAAAAACAAGCACAATACCAAAGTGGTCAAGCATTAGTAGATAATTACAAACTAATTAACGACACTTTTGCACCATACACAATTAATGGAAATCAAACTCCAACTCAGATTAAAATTTTAAATGAACTTGAAAAATATCGTCAGCAGCTTTCGGATAAAACCTTAAATAATGAACAAAGAAGCGATATTAATGACAAAGTCGCTAACTTAATGGATGTAGTTGAAAGTGCTAAAGATTTAGAGATAACCAACAAAGGATTAAAAGCTTTAATTCACGATACTCAAAATCAAGCTTTTGGAAACTTTAAACCCCAAGATGAGTATGATAAAGCTTCATCAATTACTAATGAAGTAGATGCTTTTTTAGAAAGTTTATTTACTTCTGTAGTAACTAAAAAAGAAATTATTGCTAAAATTGAACAAGAAAAACAGCAAAATACTAATTTAGCACTTGCTATTTCAGTTGCTTTTCTTAAAAAAACTAATCAAGAAATTCTAGCTAATAAAATTACTGATGTAAACTATAACACTATAAATCCTTATTTAGAAATTAATAATTCAATTGATAGCATCAATGTTGAAACTCAAAAAATGCTCAATAATACCAACAAAACCCAAGATCAAGTTGATGAACTTGAAAATGATATTCGCAAATACCTTAAATTAGCTGTTGCATTAAAAGAGTATGCATTAAAACTTCAAAGTATTAATCAAAATAACAACCCTATTGCTTATGATTTACTTTTAAAAGTGATTAACAATAAGCCTGACAGTGGCGCTTTTAAAGATGAACCAAATAATACTTTAATTAAATTTGGAGAATCTTTAAGCATTGTTGATTTTAAAACACGGATTTTAAGTGAGCAAACTTCAAAAGCAAACATTCTTCTTGAAGTTGAAAATCAAATCAAAGAATTTGAGAAGGTATATACTGATGATGATAAAAATCGGGCTATTTTTGATCAAGCAATTGCTAATTATAATCAAAAACTTAGTGATTACAAAGCTAGATTAGGAGAGTTTTATGCTTCTTCATTTACTTTAGGAGAACTTAGAGACGAAATTGAAGCTTCAATTAAAAATGAAAAATCAATTAGAAAGCAAATTGAAGAAGCCTGAAATGATGCTCAATCGAAAAAAACAGCAATGCAAGCTCAATACAATGCTCGAAAAAATAATGTTCAATTAACCAACTTTACTTATACTGAAAAAGTTTTCATTGACTTTGATTCACTAGTGAATCACACCGATTCTTCAGGTAAAAAAGATACTTTAACAATTCAATTATTTAATCAGTTAGATAAAGCTCCACTAGGATTTGCACAAGATTTATTTGTTAAAAGATCTACAGAAATAATTAACAAAATCAATACAATGAATTCATATAGCACTGAAGTTTCAAATCTTGCTCATCCAGATAATATTAAGTCATATCTTCAAAAATGAGTTCAAGCAATTAAAGATAAAGTGATTTCATTTACTGATCCAATTAAAACCCTTGATATTCGTGAGGATAATTATAAATTATCTGCAATTAGTCTTTTATTTGATCAAGCTAAGTTGATTTTAGATTATTTAGATAAAGATTCAAAAGCTCACACTAGCCAAAAAAACTATCAAGTTCTCCAAGAACAGCATATTTTGGATAACTTTTTAGGCGAATTTAATTTTGTTTTTAATGAATTAGCAAATAAAACTAGCGAAGAATTGTACTTAAAAACTACTAATAGTATCGTTAATAGTAGAGATATTTTAAATCAAAAATATTTTGAAATTCTTTCATTTAATGAAATTAAAGATGAGCAGCTAGCCCAAATTAACGGATATAAAACCGTTGTTTCAAATAAAATTGACACACACAATAATAGCATCGATTCTGGTTTAAAAACTCAAATTTTAGCCAAATTAGATGAAATTACAGCAATTACCAATAGTGCAAGCACTAAGTTACAATTATTTAATAACGAAAGAACTTTAAAAACTCTTCAACTACGTGAGGAAAGTTTAATTAATTTAGCTTTAAAAGCTTATGAAGCATCAAATTTAGTAAATACCAATCAAGCTCAAGCCCAAGAAGTTGGAAAGCAATCAATTCTAACTTCTATTACTAATTTACACAATTCATTTAAAGATTCATATTTGACTTTATCTTCTCAAGATGTTTTAACCAAACACACTCAACTTGAAAGCAAAATTAATTTACTTAATAAATTTAAAGAAATTTATAATTTAGTTAATACTAAAAAAACTCTTGTTCCAATGACTTATCCAGATGGAACTGGTAATCAAGGGACTGCTACTGATGCAAAAACCAAAATGAGCAATTATTTTGACGCTTTAACTGCTAAGTTAAATGATAACGCTGTTGATGAATCGATAATTTCTCAAGTTGAATCTGCACTAAAATCAGTTGAAAAACTAATTAATATTCAAAAAGCTAAAATCATAATTGTCAATAATGTTAAAAATATAAGTGATTATAAAAACTTTACATATAAAAACGGAAATTCATATAATTATGGTTTTGAAGAAGATTCTAAAAAATTATCAGATACCATTTTAAAAAGTGTTCCAGAAGCAAGCAAAATTGCATCTGAAATTGATAATTTATTAGTTCCACAATTAAACGGAGAATTTGATAATGCTTACAATTTATACGTTGCTCGCAAAAATGCTTTAGATCTTATTTATAAAGAAGAACAAAACAAAAACGGTTATAAGCATAAAGAAATTACACAGCTTTATCAAACTGGTACCAATGATGTCGATTCACAATATAGTGAATTAAAAGACAAAGCTGATGACTTTTTCCACGCTGAAGCTCAAAAAATTTCTAGCGCAACTTCAGTTGATGATGTTAATAATTATGTTAATGGTGTTATTGAAATGGATGTGTTCTTTGGTAAATTCAAAACAATTGCTTCCACAATTAAACAAGCAAATGATGCTCTAAACACAATTGACGCAACCATTGAAAGTGATCCAAAAGTTATTGAATCAAAAAATCTTTTAAATGAACAAATTACTAAAGGAAAATCTTATTATTATACTGAAAAAGATTTTAGTAATTTAGATACAAACATTTCTGATTTAGAAAAATATATTGCTCGTCTAAATTTAGCTGTAAATGTTGCTAAAGCTAAAAATGAAGTACAAAACTTTAACAGCAATGAAGGAAATGTTGAATTTCTAAGTGCTAGTGCTAAAACTCCACTTTTAAACATTATCAATAAGCCTTTTGAAGAATTGCAAAATAATCCTGATTTAGAAAGTAAAGAAAATTATCAACGGCTACTTGAAAGTTACATCAATACTGATTTTAGAGTTGCTTTTGTTAATTCTAAAGCGTTGCAATTAACTATTTATAAAGCTAATTTATATTTAGTAAGCTATGAAACTCAAATTAATGCTAATGCTAATTACGAACCTCAGAATATCAAAGATTTATATGCATCTTTAAAAACTAAACTTCAACAAGCAAATAATGCATTAAATAACATCAACCATAATGAAAATGACAAATTATCACTTATTTCTGAAGTTTATAATTCCAATGATGGAGCGTTAGATTTAATTTTACATGCTGAAAGTAGCAAACTAGAAACTCAATATGAAAAACATTTAGAATTAGAAAAATACATCACTGGAGCATATTTAGTTCAAAATGTTTCACCAAAATTAGCTGATTATGAAGATGTTGCTTTAAATCCAATTAAAAATATCGATCTTTCAACCCCTGAAAAAGTAGTTGCTTTAAACAATGCCTTAGTAAATGCAAATAGTAAATATGACGAGCAAACTTTGGCTGTTTATAAATGAGAAGCTAATCGTTACAATTCTTACAAAAGTAAATTTACTGAGTATTATGATTTTTTAAACGCACAAAATACAAGCGGAATTGACAAATCAGTTATTTTACAAATTTCTGGAATTAAGCAAAGTGATTTAGATGATTTTAACAATGTAGTTAATCCTCAAACTTCAGATACTGTACATACTCAAGCAAAAGAATACGCAAATAAAGTTTCTCAAAATGACACACAACTAATTAGTTGATTAAAAAGTGTTAATTCAAATGAAGTGGTCAAAACTCTTTCGAGTGTTACTAAGGAATTTATTAACTTTTATCAAAATCTCATTTCAATTAAATCAGTCCCATCAATTTTATTAAACATTTCTAATTATCAACAAATTAACGATGAATTAGTTGATAATAACAATATTACAAATGTTAAAAGCATTTTAAACCAAATTTTCCAAATTTCTCAAAATTTAAGCAACAAAATTACTGAATTTACAAGTAATTTTACAAATATTTCAACCACTGTTCAAAGCGATTTAAGAAATGAAAGTGATGAATCAAATACTTCATTTGCAAGTGGAACACCAACTAATATTACCAATGCAAGAACTGAATATTTCAATAAATACAAACAAGCTATTTTAAATATAGCTCAAACTAAAGATAAACTTCAATTGTTAATCTTTGGGCAAAATGCACAAGATTTAGAGACTCTTAAAGAAATTTTACATAAATACATTGAGGGAGCAACTGGATATGACGGAAGAGCTAACATTGAAAATGTTTTAAAATATATTGCATCAACAGCACAAATTGCTCCAAATTTACCTGCAAGCAATGATCAATTTAGTGTTGTGAAAAATGAATATGAAAAAATTGCCAATCCAGCAATTGAATCAGAAAGATCGCTAAATAATCTAACAAAAGATAATGCTAGTGATTTTGATATTTATAGTGCTATTACTAAAGGATTTAATCGAGCCCTTGATTTAAAAAACTGAATGAATTTTTTAAATAATAAACTCTTGTTTTTCAATTATTTAACCGAAAGTACTAATGGGCATTTAAATTATGCAAATGTTACTGCTAAAGAAAGCACTCAGCTTGAAAAATTTTCACAAATTATTGATAATTCGACCTCTTTAACTGAAGAAGATCTTAATATTGATGGAATTACTTATAAGGTTAAAAAAATTAATGACTTTATACATGATGATGGTAGCGGAGAGATTGGAAATTTATTTGATCAATTTAATATTTTAAAAGGTAGTGATCCAATTTTTAACAAAGATAATGTTGAAGTTTTTGTTTATAAATCATCAACTGATCCAAATGCTAAATATTTAACCTCACAATTTACCGTTGACCCTTCAATTAAAAGAGGGTATATTAACCTTTATTTTAGGTTCAAAAAACCAACTACCATTAATGCAACAAATACTGCTTTTGATAATATTGATAATTTTGGAATGAAATTTGAAAATATTGGAATTTCCTTTAAAACTTTAGATGAATTTGTTATTAGCAAATCCAACATCGAAAACATTAGTAAGTTAACTCAACCTCTTTTTACTGCTTCAGAAGCAGGGTGAAATAACCTGCAAGCCCCAGTAAAATTATTTGGAGCCTTTAATAAATATTCATCACTTAAAGCCAGCTTTACTTCAAAAAATTACTTTACTGAAGATGTTGACGCTCCTATTGATGCTGTTGCATCTGGGGATACAACTTCAAGTCCAGAATTTAGAATCAAAGTTAAATTTAGTGGTTCATACAAAGGATATACTCAAGTAGGTAATAAAATTTATTGAAAAACTTTAAACCCTTACCTTTCAACTGATAAGGGAATTCGTTTCTTAAATACTGATGCTCAAGTTAGAGGAATAATTGATCGTGATGATAAAAATCTTTATCAATGAGACAACAAATGAAAATACATTTATAATCCTGCAAAAGATGCTGATAAGAAAATTTTATTTTTACCAATAATTATTGGAGTTCCTGTTCAAAAAACTCAAGCTAACGGACAAGTCGAACAAGCTATTATGATTATTTCTTGACAAATTTCAAATCGTTTTGATAAAAACCCAACTACAAATGTACAAAATATTGTTCTTGGAGATGATGATAAACTAAGATATGTTTACTTTTACAATCGTACCACTGCCGGAAAAGCAGCAAATTCTCCAGTAGTAAATTTAGATCAATTTTATGATTATGTAATGGATAAAATAAGAATGCGTGATTTTGTGGGTATTAGATTTAAAGACTTACACTTTTCTAATTTATGAAATACTGATATATACATTGGGGAAGATGGTGCAAACCAAATTAAAGGTGGAATAGGTGATGCTGATTTTTATCTTGCACTTGAGAAATTTGACATTAAGTTCAAAATACACTAATTAAGGAGATATTATGTTAAAACATATACACAAAAAAACTTTTAAAAAATCACTTATTATCACATCTTCAGCACTTGGGAGTGCTTCAGTTGCTTTAGGATTTACTTTATTTGCAATTCACTCTAATGAGAATATTAGTAATTCAAATGTTTATGGAAATTTACTTGAAAGTGAAAATCTTTTTAAATTATATGGACCTTATATTAATTCTTCAGCTAAAGATAAAAATGAAGTTATTAATGCATATAATCAAGCTAAAGAATCTTGAAAAAATAATAATGACAATCTCCAAGAAAAATTATCTCAACTAGATAAAGCTCAGCAAACAGTATTTAATTTTTATATTAACAATCTCAGTAAATTAACTTTTTCTCCTCAGGAAACTAAGGATTTTTGAACCAAAGTTTTAAATAATCAAGAAGCTCGAATTCGTGAACTAGATTTAAAAAATCAACTCACTCAACTTAAAGAAGATCATTCAGTTAAATTTTTTGAAGTAATTAATAGTGCCAGTGATGCTGAAAAACAAAAGTATTTAAGCATGCTATCAGAAGAAATTTCCAAATTTGTTAAATCGCAAAACAATATTTTAGATCCGTTTATTAAATTGCTCGAAACAACTGCAAATAAAGTGGATACTATTCCTTTTAAAGGACTTAAAAAAGATGTTTCAACTTCTTTAACTCCATTATATTCACGCATTATCAGCAATTCTATTCACTTAAACGATATTCAGATAGCTTCGCAAGACACTCAAAAAGAAGTAGCTAAACTTGATGTGATTTTGCAAAATTCCCAAAGTGAAATTAATGAAATCCAGCAATATTTAAAATTAATTAATCCTTATACTGAAAATACTGCTTATAATAACACCGAAAAAAACAATGTTAAAAATTTTATTAATTCAACTCAGATTAATTTAAATATCGCCTCAACTAAAGCTGATATAAATCAAATTCGTAATAGTGTAGTTACCTTTTATCAACAAATTTCAGATGAGAAAAAATCGCTTTTAGAAATTAAAGGGGTAATTAGCGACTTAAATACTTATTTTGATAAATTTGATTTGTCATTAAATTTTTATAAAAAAACTCTTGCTCAAGCCATTTCGAAAAGTCTTCAAATTGATAACAAAAAAGATCTCATTAGCACTAAAGCGGAGCTTTTTAGCGTTTTTTATACTTTAAAGTTTGTTAATGAATTAATAAATGATTTTAAAAGCAAGCTCAAGCAAGCTCAAGAAAATAAGATTATTTCTCAAAAAAGAGCTATTATTTTGCAATCACAAGCAGATTCCATTATTTCTAAAAAAGTATCAATTAAAGATCTTGCAAATCAATTGTTTAGTTTTTATAATAAAGAAAATACTGAGTTAAACAATTTATCTTATTTAAATAATGAATTAAAATTACTTCAAAACCAAATTCTTGAAGTTAAAAAACTTAAATTTACCAGTGAAGATATTCAAAATCAGCTTTCTGAACTATATAATCAAGTAATTAAAACCTATTCTAGCGATGTAACTTCAACTTATTTAACTACCGTTAAAAACAAACTTAATGAATCATTAAGATTAGTTTTTAAAACAAATTTAAAACAATTAATTGACCAAATGGATGATAAAATTAAGTCCTTAAAAAATCTTAATGTTAACATTAATGAATCAATTCTTTTAGAAGCACAAAACTTAAATAAGATCGCTTCTCCAATGATTATAGATTTTGATCCTGTTCCTACAGCCACATTAATTGAGCAAATTAAAAAATATAATGTAAAATTACAAAATTTAGTTAATGCTTATAATCAAAGTGATGTTGAACAATTTTCTGAATTTGCCGATCATTATTTAAAAACAGTCTTTTCAAATAATGATGATACTTATGTTCCAACTGAAAATGAACAAAAACGAAGCAATTTATATGACGAATATAAAAAGCGTCTTGATGAATTAAGAAAATTAATTAATTCTGGAAACGGAAATCCGGATTTGGTTGAAAAAATTGAGCAACTTTCTGCTAAATTGCGAAATTTAACTGAAACTGGAAATAATTTTAGACAATTATCACACTTAGATCAAAGTGCCTTAGATGCCTTAGCACAAATTCAAAGCGGAAATAATTCCTTAGCTTTGAAACCTTATACTGATAAAATTACTCAAATTCATAATTCCTTAAGCACTTTATATCAAAATCCAAGCGTTACAAATGAACAAATTCAAGCGGTAATAAATAATTTAAATAAAACCTTAAAAGAACTAAATAATGCCAATATTAATTCGCTTTTAAATGCTAAAGTTCAAGAGCTTAAAACAAAAATTGATCAATCTTATGGAAATGAACTATCTTCACCAGGAGCTAAAGTAATTTTAAAACAATACAACCAGCTCCTTGAAGATATTAAAGATCCTCTCGCAAAACAAAAAAGCAATCTTTTAATTGAACGAGGAACTAAATTAAGTTCAATTACTCCACTGCTTTTTGAAGCTGAAGCAAACAAAAAGAAACTACGCAATATTATTGCTGAAAAAGTTGGTGCTAAATATAGTTTTAATAAAACATCCAAAGCAATTGAAAATGCTCGTAGTGAAATTGCTAACATTGATAATTTGATCATTGAATTAAATGATCCCAAAAATATCCCAAATGTAGTTGCTTTTGAAAATGCTAAGGATCAATTATTAGCACGAGGAAATGAAATTTTACTTGCTTATGAACAAGATAAAATTGTAAAAATTAATCAAAACATACAAAATACCGGACAAAAAGGTAGCGGAAGTGCAAATACTAATTACTCATTTTTACTTGAAAAAGTTAATAATTTTGCTTCAGTAAAACAAAATGAATTACAGCTTCTTCAAGCTAGTAGTGCTGCTAATAAATTAGAAACTTTAGAACCACTTGCTCTTGTTTCTGGAGAATTGTTAAAACTTTATAATGATTATAATGTAGGTTTAACTTCAGCTATATCTCAATATATTGATTCATTACTTAAAAGCAATGATTTAAATATTACAAATTCACCAGAACAAATTGAACATAAAATAAATGTTTTAAAAAGTGCTAAAGCTATTGTCAAGGGTAAGAAAAAATTTCTGGATAAATACGGTGCTTTAAGTGATGCTCTAAATGTTGATAAATGAAAAATTTATCAAGCTTTAAATAGCGATATATCTACAATTCAACAAAAGAAAAATGAAGTTTTATATAATGATTTAACTTTAGAACAAATTGATTTAAAAACAATTGAATTAGAGATTGATTTTAAAGAATTTGAGACCAAAAAAGTTTCTTTACTTAATGCATATAATCAAGCTCTCTCCACAATTAATGCAAAGATTTCTTCATTAGATACTCAAAGTGATAAGTTAAAAATAACACACCATAGTTATGGTTTTGATACTTATTATCAAGTTGCTAAAACAGCATATCAAAATGATAAAAGTGAATCTCAAAAACCTAATGTTGATACTAGGGACATTCTAGCTTATAATACAAAACTTCAAATTGCTTTTGACAAAGATTTAGTTTTAAATAAACTTAAAGATATTGAAACTTTTGCACAAGGTTTTGATAGTAAAACCGAAGAACAATATACTAAAATTAAAACTCAATGAAATACTTTTGAATCTGATACAAAAGTTTTAGTTGCTAAGAATGATTTATCATTACAAGAAGCAAGTCATCTTGTTGAAAATGTTGATTTATTCTTTGGTCTTTTTAGTGTTCAAAAAGATGTAGCTGATTATATTACTGAACTGCAAGCTAATCCGGATCGAAAAGATCTTCAAAGTCTAACTATAGATAATTTAAAAACATCTTTAGATACAAATTTAGCACTTGCAGATAATAATTATTCTGATTTGCAGGAGAAAAAACGCAAACTTCAAGCCGTTTATAATAAAGCAACAAATTACAAAAAAATTCGTGAAGATGTAGCTAAACTTTTAGATAATAATGCTCAAGGTCCTCAAGGATTAGTTCAACGTTTAGATGATGAGCTTGTGCTTAATTATGATAATCAAGTTAAATTGTTATTAAATGCATATGTTAATAGCATTAAAGGACAATTAAAACAAACCAATGATGGACAAAAATTTGAAGAAATCCAAAGCGGAGTTGAACTAATTTTAAGTAAATCAAAACTAATAGCTGATGTAGCAAAAGCAATTGGTCATGCAAGTGATATTTTAAATTCACTTGTTAATGGTCAATCTAAAGCAGTTCTTTCATATAAAGAAAGTTTAAATAATTTTATCGCAGAGGCACGAAATAGATATTTTGATGCACAAAATTCTCTTGATAATAATTTATTAAATCAAATTGCATTTACTACTAACAAATTAGTCAAAACTGATAATCTAATTACTAAAATTAAGGAACTTAAAAATACTATTAATGATGGTAATTTCAACTTTGGTTCGACTAATCAAAGTGTTAAATTACCACAATTAAACGGATATTTAGATTCTTTTGAGAGCGGAGCCATTAATTTAGAATATTCTCAAGAAGCAGTAGAAAAAATTGACAATCTCACTCAAAAATTAGAATCATTTAAAAATGTAATTGATGCAGATGTTGAAGTTTCCAATCTAGCAAATGCTTTTGCTGCAAATGCTTCAGAAGTATCAAAAGTAGATCTTAATTCATTGTTAACCATTCT
The DNA here is from genome assembly GCF_900660645.1 of Mycoplasmopsis citelli. Lineage (NCBI taxonomy): Bacteria > Bacillati > Mycoplasmatota > Mycoplasmoidales > Metamycoplasmataceae > Mycoplasmopsis > Mycoplasmopsis citelli. The sequence goes on from NZ_LR215036.1 coordinate 34,779, forward strand.
TGCTGATAGCGTTCCAACTCAAAATAATAACACTAACTCATCACTAGGAAAACAAACAGGAAATAATTATTCAGTAGCTGATTTATTTGATTTAAATAGTTCCAATCCACTTTCGTTAGAAAATTACAATTCATTGACAAATAAATTAACACGTGAAATTTTACAAACCAAAGGTGAAATTGAACTTAAACACACTTATAGAGAAGAAACACACAACAAAATTAACACCTTATTAACTGAACAATATACTCCACTTGTCCATAATGATTTAAAAAATAAATTAAATGCATTATTAACTGAGTTAAATAATCAAAATAACTCTGCAATTACCAAAAGCACAGATCCAGATCAAAGTGGCGATTTAAATGCTGTTCGTGTAAAGGTTGATATTATCGAAAATAAATTAAATGCTTTGAAAGAACTTGCTACAAAAACTTATGATTTGAGTAATTTAGCAAATGTTTTTACAAGTGCTGAAAGTTCATTTAATCAAGTGAAAAATAACGCTGTAACAATGGTTAATTCAGCTAAAGAATATTTTGATAATACCGATAAAATGAGCCTAAATGGTGATAATTCTCTTGAAAATATTACTCAAAAAATAGTTGAATTAACTTACAAACTTCAAGCACTAACAGATTATCAAAGTGTTTTAAAACAATACAATGATGCTAATATTTTAACTAATACTGATAAAGCAGTTATTAAAAATAAATTAGATGCATTTTTAAGAGAGTTTTCAGACCCTAATATTAGTTCAGCAACTTTATTACGTAAATATTTTAGAAAGGTTAATGAAGTTGATCCAAGCGAGGGTGCAAGTGCTAAAAATTCACTAATTGCATATGCACTTGAAAACGCCATTAATTTAAGAAGAGTATATCACCAAGCGCTTGATTACAGTGCTTTAAAAGATACTTCATTAGATAATAATGCAGTTAATAGTGCTTTTGCTCAATTAAATAACACCATTGCTGTAGCTGATGGACCAGTTAGCACTTTAGCTACAGATAGTAATGATGAAGCACACAAAATTGAACTCTTTAACGCAATTAATAGCAATATTGCTGATTTATTAACCGCAAAACGCAATCAGCTTCAAGAGCAACTTACTTCTGATACTGAAGTAAAAACTTATATTGCTAATAATTACACTCATTTTGAAAAACAAAATGCAAATGATTTATACTTAAGTAATTTTAATAGCGATGCTATTGATAATTTAACTGATGCAGTTGCTAAAAAAGACACTCTATCATACTCAGAAGTTAATATTGCACTTAATAAAGCTAAATCAGTGTTTAATGCACAAGTATTTGATTTATATGATAAAGGACAAAATTTAGTTAAAAATATTCAAAATCTTGTTAATGATTACTTTAATAGCTTTGCTGCTACTCAAGAAGCTACTCGAAATGGTTCGGGAGTCTCTTCAACTGAATATGCTCCAATTTTAGAGTTAACTAATAAAATTAATACTGCTTTAGGAAGTGACTTCAATAATGTTGATGATTATTCAACTAAAATTAATGCTTTAATTGCAGTTATTAGCACTAATTATCAAAATGTTATTAGCACCTTTACAAATGCAATCAAAGAATCCTTTAAACAAAAATTTAATCCCAAACCCACAAATGCTCTTTCAAGCGAAAAAGCCGGATTTTACGTTAAATTAATTGAAAAATTAGATCCATTAAAATTAGATATTAATGGTAAAACAGTTAATTTATATAAATATAATGAAATTGAATCTTTAGAAACTCAATATGATTTATTTAAAAATCAAGTTCAAAGACTTGAGCAATTATATGGTCAAATTAGCTCTCAAAGTGATGCAACCACTTTAGCTAATTTTGCTAATTTAGTTGATAGCTTAAATCATAATTGACTTGAATTTGAAAGTGATATTAAAAATGCACTTACTAATGCTTTAAATTTTAATCCGCTAGAAACAGTTTTTGATGATATTTATGCAAATGTCTCATATTCAACTATTTCTCCATATACTAATGCTGTTAAAAGTGCTTTTGATGCTTTTAAAGAAACCGTTAAACAACTTATTAACAATTTAAACACTAATCCAAGCAATTATGATTTTACAAGTTTAAATCAAGATAGTAATAACGATGATCAAGCATTTAATTTATTAAATAAATTCACTGAGTATAAAGATTGAATCAGAGAAACTAATAATAAAAATCTTTTAGCAGATCAACTTGATGCAGATCCAAATGAAGTTAATAATCTTGAACCTATAATTCAAGGTTTAGATGGTGCTTTTAATCATAAATACAAAGTTATCATTGCTAAAAATGAAGTGACACGGAAAAAATTTATTGCTAATTTTAATGCTTTTATTCCTTCAGCTACAGGACCAAATAGTAATTTAGTGCAAATTGATAACAATGATGAATTTTTAGAGATGTTTGATCAATTTGCCTTTACTAAAAAAGATGTATTGCATAACAGTGATTTAAAATCAATTTTTTCTCCAGTGAATTTTAAAGTTTATATTAAAAAATACAATGATAATGGGTGATTTGAAAATGTAGATTCAACACAAGATGAAGTAGATCGTCAATCTCTTCGCGCTAAGTTGGTATATTCATATGAATCAAGTACCAGTGATATTGGTCCATTGCAAATTGAAAAAGACGTAGTAATGACTTTCAAAACAGTAGATACTATTAGAATTGCTGATGAAACTACAAGTATTTTTGTGGATGAAAATAAAAACGTAGGAACTGCAACTAAAATTGAAGTTCTGGATGTTGATGAAGCTGGTTGAAACATCCCTCAAGTAGCAAGTACTAGTGATCAAAACTACAATAGTGTTAAACAAGATGTTATTAATAGAATGTACAACAAAATGAAAGCAGCTATTTTTGATTTAGATACAAATAATTCAGCTATTGATACATCTTCTAAGATCATTCAACCTAATTCGACTTATTATAATTCAATACATAGCTCTACAGATCCAAATTTACAAAACGTTGATTACGCAACAGAAACTACAAATAACGTAGCTAGTACAAGATATAGTGCTTATGTAAATAAAAGCAATAATAATCATGATATGTATTCTTTTGATATCAAAAATCAAGATTCAATTGCGATGACATACAATCTATCTTTAAATATCGTTGAACCAGATCAATATTTAAGAATTATTCCTTTTGATATTGAAAAAGGCTTTACCTTTGTACAATTTGCAGGTGGATTTCTGACTGGAGTTGCAGCTCCAGGAAGAACTTATGGAGATCCAAATGCTCCACTTTATTATGAAGCAAGGATGCACCAACTTGTTAATCCTAATGATCGACGTAATTCTGGATGAAATTTTTATGGTACTACAAATTCATGATATAACTTACCAAATGATAAAATTCCAACCCTTTTAAATGCAATTTTATACAAATTTAATTTTGATTATGACCCAGTAACACGAAAAGTATATATTTATAACTCGTTTTTACAAAATGTTATGTATGTTGTCATTGTAGAAAATATTAAATCTACAATTGCAACTTATAAAGATAACACTAATTTTAAAGACGCAGATAAGCAGTTTTTAAATCAATTATATGATAAATACAATGCTCCTAACACTCGTTATATAGCCACTCCTGGTGAGCTTTCACGAGCATATTCAATTTTTTCATCTTTACCAAATAAAATGATTGATGAAAACGGATTTTTAATTGAATCACCATCAAAATCATTTGGATCAATTCCTATTTACCCACTTTCAGGTGGACAAAAAATTGTTTCAAGAACAAATAGAAACGATCCAACTACTGCAAGATTACTGCCAGTTAGATCTAATATTTTTGTTACAAGCAATAATGAAGCTACTTTATTAAAAGAGCAAGCTTATGATACTTTGTATGGAGCTGTAATTAATAAATTCTGATTTAAACTTCGTAAACCGAATAATCAAACCCCTTAATATTTCTAGTTTAAAAAATACTTTTGAATCTTTTAAATTCAAAAGTATTTTTATTTTCTTTTTAAGCATAACAATATGTCTAAAAGTTAATTGCTTTCTTTTTTAAGTTTCTCTAAAATAGCATCAATTTTCATTCCATGACTAGTTACTTCGTCTAAATAAAATATAACTGCAGGAACTTTGCGTCAATTTAGTGATTTTGCAAGCACGCTCCGAACAAACCCTGCGGCATTATTTAGGGCTTTAAGACCTTTTTTTGGGCTTTTTCCAAGTGATACAAAAACTTTTAGATGCGATAAATCTGCAGAAAGTTTTGCATCCACTACAACAGGATCAATGATGTTTGCATTAGTAATTTCATTAGCTAAAATATCGGCAACTAGTTGCATTACTTGTGATTCTTTACGAGATAAATTAACATTATTCATAGAATAATTATAGCTAAATCCTGTTCTTTTAATAAGGAACTTTTATTTGCTGATATACCGTAAAAAAGTTATTTTTCATCATCTTTTTGATATTTTTTAGGAAGTGAATTTAAATTAATATGGCAGTATCCAAAAGGATTTTTGCTTAAATAATCTTGATGATATTCTTCAGCAAGAGTATCATCAAATACATCTAAAATTTCAATGTAATTATCTTTGCGTTCTTTGGCTTTAAATTCATTGTTTAACAAATTAAAAGTATGTCTTAAAGCTGGATCTTTGCAATAAATTCCTACCCGATATTGAACCCCTTTATCATTTCCTTGTTTATTATATGAATACGGATTAATAATTCCTAAAAAAAGATCAAAAATTTCCGCTTCACTTAAGATTTTTGAATCATAAATAATTTTTACTGCTTCAACATGTGAAGAATTATTACATACTTCTTTATAAGAAACTCCTTCAAAACCACCATTTAAATAATGAACACTAGTTTTTAAGACTCCATTAACTTTTGCAAAATAAGCTTGAACTCCTCAAAAGCATCCACCAGCTAAATATACTTCTTTTTCCATGATTAAACCTACACTTTCACCTTGCTTAAAAATAAGCAAAAAATCTTTTAGGAAAATTTAACAATTTAATTACAATAAACCTTTAATAATTAAATGTTTAACTAATTATTTCGCCTAATATTATATATTACTAAATAGTAAAAGGTATTTTTTAAGCCTAAAAGTTGCTCAAAAAGATTAAATTAAGGTCCTAAAAATCCTTATTTGTGGAAAATTTTCCACATTTACATTAATTTTTTCATCTTTTTACTAGGTTTTTGAAAATTTCTGTTCATTTTCTTGTAAATTAAGCTATATTTTAATTATATCTCTATATAATCTTTGGTTTTTAACTTAAAATTATACAGGGATTAAAATAATCATACAAAACAAAAATAAGTTTCTTATTTTTTAGTTCAAAACATATTTAGGAGAATAGATGAAAAAATTTGCAAGAACTGTACTTGGTGATATTGATCCACAAGAATTAGGGGTTGTGGATTGCCATGATCACTTAATTAAAAACTACGGACCAGAAGCACATGAACATCCAGATTTTGTGATGCTTTCAATTGATGCAGCTGTTAAGGAAATGGAAGAGTATGTAGCTAAAGGTGGAAAAACCATGGTTACTATGGATCCACCTAATGTGGGTAGAGATGTTCACAGAATGCTAGAAATTGCTCATAAGCTTAAAGGAAAAGCACACCTTATTATGGCAACTGGATTTCACAAGGCAGCCTTTTATGATAAAGGTGCTTCATGACTTGCTTTAGCACCTATTGATGAGATTGTTAAAATGGTTAAAGCAGAAATTGAAGAAGGGATGGATGAACTTAACTACAGCGGACCAGTGGTGAAACGTTCAGCATCTAAAGCTGGAATTATTAAAGCTGGGACTGGATATGCAGCTATTGACCGCCTTGAATTAAAATCTCTTGAAGTTGCTGCTCGTTCAAGTATTGAAACTGGTGCTCCAATTTTAGTTCACACTCAACTTGGAACCATGGCTTATGAAGCAGCTCAACACTTAATTGATTTTGGGGCAAATCCAAGAAAAATTCAATTATCACACCTAAACAAAAATCCAGATAAGTATTACTATGAAAAAATTATTAGCGAGTTAGGTGTTTCACTTTGTTTTGATGGACCTGATCGAGTTAAATACTACACTGATGCTACTTTAGCAGAAAATATTAAATATTTAGTAGATAAAGGATATCAAAAACACATTACTTTATCACTAGATGCAGGTAGAATTTTATACCAAAGACACTATGGACTTGAAAAAGGAAAAGAAACCTTTGGTTTAGGATATTTATTTGATAGATTCATTCCTTTACTTAAACAAGTTGGTGTAAGTGAAGAAGCTATTGAAGATATGTTAGTAAATAACCCAAGAGAAATCTTAACTTTTGATGAAAAAAGAACTTTTGATCTTTCAAAAGTTAATCCAAGAGTTTTAGAACTTAAAAAACTCTTAAAAGTTAGTTAATAAGCTAACAGATATTTTTAAAATTAATCTTTAAGGAAGGAAAGATGATTAAAAAATTAGACAAAAAGAAAAAAACCGGTCTAATTGTTGGATGATCAGTTTTTGCCGCAATTAATATCATAATTATTTTAATTACTGTATTAGTTAAATCAGCATTTCCAACCCAACCTGAAAAAGGAACTCAAATTGTTGCTTGGAGTGGTGATGCTGTAGGTAAAGCGTTTTTGTTCCTATTTAACAGAGTTTACTTAGATAACTTCTTTAAAATTCCTGCATTGTTACTTGGATCCCTTACCTTTGTAGGATACATGACCATGGGAAGAGGTTTAAGACAATCAGTTATTGGAGCGCTAAAAACTATTATTGGTTTTTTACTTCTATCAATTGGTTCAGGAACTTTAATTTCTTTAGCAGAACCAGTATTTAGAGGAATTAAAAATATTGGAGGTGCAGGGGTTGTTCCTCTTGATCCTTACTTTGCACTTGCTAGCTCTAATAATTTCTTTGCTAATGCCTTTAAAGGAAATGATTATACTTCACTTATTTCGTTTACTTTTATTTTAGGATATATCATTAACATGATTATGGTGGCTCTTAAAAGATGAACTAACACTAACAGTTTAATGATTACAGGGCATGTTATGTTACAACAAAGTGCAGTTGTTACAACTATACTTTATGTAATATTATTTAGAGATTTTAGTTTATTTCAAGGAACATTAAGTCTTGGTGAACAAGCTGGATTAGTTGTTATATCGGGTATTTTACTTGGAGCATATTGAGCAACAGCTTCAACTGCAACTACAAAAGGAACTAATGTAGTTACTCAAAACGCTGGATTTTCAATTGGTCACCAACAAATGCTAGCGATTGCTACTAGTTACAAACTAGGAAGATTCTTTGGTAAAAAAGAAGATTCAGCTGAAACCAAAAAATTACCTTCATATTTAAAAATATTTGAAGATAATATTTTTACTCAAACAGTTATTGTTTTAATTTTGTTCTTATCGTTATTTGCTATTTTGCTTGCTGTAGATCACACAACAGTTATTGATGGTTCATTTAATAAATTTATTGACGCCGAAGAATTAAACCCTGAATTAGCAAAATCTAAAGGACCAATTAAATACACACTTTGAAATGGTTCTTTTGGTGGAGCCAACTTTGTGGTTAATATCTTTGGTGGTTCTCTCAAAATTGTTGCTGCTTTAATTGCAATTATTACCGGTGTTAGAATGTTTATTACCGAATTACAACAATCATTCCACGGAATTAGTGAAAAAATTATTCCTGGGGCAGTTGTTGCCGTTGATGTTGCTGCAGTTTATGGATTTTCAATTAACTCAGTAACCTTTGGATTTATTTCTGGGGTTATTGGTCAATTTGCAGGGGTAGGAATTGTTATTGCATTATCATTTATCCCTGGTCAAAACTTTTTATTTATTGCAATTCCATTATTTATTACATTATTCTTTAACTCTGGTTCTCTTGGGGTTTATGCTAATGCAAGTGGTGGTTGAAAAGCCGCTTTACTTCTTCCGGGAATTATTGGATTTATTGAAATTATCATTATTTCAATTGCTACTAGAGCTATTTCTAATGCTACTAGCTCGCTTGGAATTATTTCGCCAGTAGATAGTGGATTTATTGGTATGGCTGACTGAAATATCTTCTTTGGGTTATTAATGTGAATTTCATCATACAATACTGTAGTTGCTTGAATTTTAGTGGTATTAGCAATTTTTGCAATGCTTGCAATGGGTATGATTGTAGATAATGGATCACAAACCAAACCAACATTCTTACAAAAAGTTCTTAAATTAAAACCAACATTAGTTAATAGCTAATTGGTAAAAAGATTAGCTTAATGCTAATCTTTTATTTTATAATTTAATTAATATAATAAATCAAAATTCAAAGGACAAAAATCATGGAAAACAAACAATTAAAAATCGTTGCTGCTTGTGGAAATGGAATGGGAACAAGTATGCTTATTAAATTATCAGTTCAAAACATTATGAAAGAACTTGGAGTTGATGCTCAAGTGGATGCTCTTTCAATGGGACAATCAGTTGGATTAACTAATTCAGTTGATATTATCATCTCTTCAAAACATCTTTCAGACCAATTTGATCACAATCAAAGAGCTAAAATTGTTGGAGTTACCAACTTAATGGATAAAAACGAAATCAAAGAAGCTCTTAAAAAAGCATTAGGATTATAATTATGGAAAAAATCAACTTACTTGAAATTTTAAAAAAACATGACACTGTTAATGTAGGTCTTAGTGCTAAAGATTGACAAGAAGCTGTACACCTTTCGGTAAAACCGCTTATTGACAAAGGATTAGTTGAAAGCAGATATTTTGATGCAGTAATTGAAAATACTCACAAATACGGACCTTACTACATTGTGGCTGATTATTTTGCTATGCCACATGCTCAAAGTGAAGCTGGGGTGCTTCAAAACTCTTTTTCACTAGTGACTTTAAAAGAGCCAGTTTATTTTGAAAAAGATGAGCGTCCAGTGCGTTTATTAGTTGCTTTAGCAGCTACTAGTGCAGAAGTACACACCTCTGAAGCATTGCCTCAAATTGTTAAAATCTTTGGAGATCCAAGCAATGTAGAAGCCATTATGAATGCTTCAAGTAAAGAAGAAGTTTTAGCTTTAATTACTAAAATTGATGCTGAAGCTCCAGAATTTTAAAATCCAATAAAAACTATATAAAAAAGAAAGGAAGAAAAAATTAAAGATGGCATTACCATTATTACAAATTGCTCTTGATAATTTAACTATCGAAGAAGCAATTAATTCAGCTCAAAAAGCTGCTAAATATATTGATGTAATTGAAGTTGGAACTATTTTACTAGCTTCAGAAGGAAAAAAAGCAATTGCTGAATTAAAAAAAGCTTTTCCAGATAAAATCATTGTTGCTGACGGAAAAATTGCTGATGCAGGAAAAGTCTTTGCCAAAATGTTTTTTGAAAGTGGAGCTGATTATACTACTGCTATTTGTGCTGCTGAAAATGCAACTATGGAAGATTTAGTTCAATATTCACAAACTTTTGGAAATGGAAAAGAACTCCAAGTAGAAATGACTACTAATTTCACTTGAGAACAAGTCCAAAGCTGAAAACAAGCTGGAGTTCCACAAGTGGTATGACACCGTGCTCGCGATGCTCAAGCTGCAGGAGTTAAATGAGGTCAAAAAGATATTGACACTGTTAAAAAACTAGCTGATATGGGGTTTAAAGTAACTGTAACTGGGGGAGTTGCAGTTGAAGATATTAAGTTATTTAAAGATATTCCAATTTATATTTTTATTGCTGGAAGATCAATTCGTGATGCTGCTGACCCTCAAGCAGCTGCAAAGGAATTTAAAGATGAATTCAAAAAATACTGATCAAACTAACGAAGCTAAAAAAACTAAAAAGAAAAACACCCATCTTAAAAAACGTTATTTAGGAATTTACGAAAAAGCTATTAATAAAAAATTTGATTGAGCTACTAAAATTGATATTGCTAAAGCCGGAGGATATGATTTTATCGAGTTTAGCGTTGATGAATCGCCAGAACGTTTAGAACGCTTAACTTGAAGTAATGCTCAAATTAATGAGCTGAAAAAATTACTCATTGAAAAAAACTTTTACTTTAATTCAATGTGTTTAAGTGCACACCGCAGATATCCTTTTGGGTCTCGTGATCCTAAAAAACGTGCTATGGCTTTAGATATTATGGAAAAAGCCATTATCTTAGCTAAAAAACTTGGTATTCGAATTATTCAAATTGCTGCTTATGATGTGTATTATGAAGTTCCAAACCAAGTAACTCGTAATTACTTCCTTCAAGGAATGAAAAAAGCAGCTGCTTTAGCTCAAAAACATAGCGTAACTCTTGCTTTTGAAACTATGGATGTTGATTTTGCTGGAACTATTAGTAAGTGTTTAGCCTTTTTAAAAGAAATTGATTCGCCAATGTTTTACATTTATCCTGATTTAGGAAATTTAAACCAATTTACCGAAGATGTTGCCAACGAAATTTTACTTGGAAAAGATAAAATTGTTGCCTTTCACTTCAAAGACACTCTTCCAAGAAAATTTAAAGAAGTCCCTTGAGGTAAAGGAACTGTTGATTTTCCAAAATCACTAAAAGAAATTAAACGCAATAAATTAGATGTTCCAATTTTAATTGAAATGTGGTCAAAAAATGATCCTGAAGAAACTGCTGAACAAAACATCGAATTACTTCGTGAAGCTAAAGCATTTTACTTAAAACAATGAAAGCGAGCTAAAGGTGAATAAAGACGAAATTCAACAATTAAAACAACAAGTTTATGAAGCTAATATGCTTTTGTATAAATATAAACTAGCCATTCATACCTGAGGAAATGTTTCAGGAATTACCAAAGACCGTAAATTAATGGTTATTAAACCTTCAGGAGTAAGTTACGAAAGCATGACTCCTGAAGATATGGTTGTTGTGGATATGGATAATAATGTTATTGATTCAAAACTTAATCCATCAAGTGATACTCCAACACACACTTTACTTTATAAAGCAAATGCAAACATCCAAGGAATTGTTCATACTCACTCACCATATGCAGTTGGATTTGCTCAAGCTGGAAAAGAAATTAAGTGTTTTGGAACAACGCATGCTGATAATTTTTATGGCTCAGTTCCTTGCACTCGTGAACTTACCGATGAAGAAATTAATGGAGCATACGAGCATAATACGGGATTAGTTATTATTGAACATTACACCAAAAACAACCTTAGTTTTGAATCTACTAGTGCCACTTTAGTTAAAGAACATGGACCTTTTGTGTGATCAACTAAAAGTCCTAAAGATGCAGTTAATTTAGCATTAACCTTAGAAGAAGTAGCCAAAATGGCACTACATACTTTAATTATTGATCCGCACAAAGAACAAGCAAATCAAACCCTTCAAGACAAACACCATTTTAGAAAACATGGTCCAAACGCATATTATGGACAAATTAAAAAATAGTGATTTTGAATATGTCTTTTTTGATTTAGATGGAACATTACTTAATTCAAAAAAGGAAATTTTACCTAGTTCTAAAGAAGCAATTGCCACTTTAAAAAAACTCAACAAAAAAATGTCAATTATCACTGGGAGACCACCTTATTTAGCTAAAGAAGAATTTTTAAGCTTAAATTTACACTATCCAGTTATTTGTTGCAATGGAGCTCTTATTTATGATTTTTATAAGAATAAAATTGTTTATAAAAATCCAATTGACCCCCAAAGCACAAAGCAAGTATTTGATATCTTAATTAAAAATAATGTTACTTTTTTAATTTATACTACCACTAAAGGGATTTTAGGATTTTACAATAAAGAAACATTACCAGAATGATTTAGCTGAATAAGTAGCACTAATGCTAAACGCAAGCCGGAAAATCAATTTCCCTTTGAGTATCATACTTACTTTGAGTGAAAAGCATTAAATTTTGAAATAACTAAGGAAGAAATTGTGAAGTTTTTAGTAATTAAATCCGATAGCAGGCTTGAAGATGCCCAACAAGCAGCTACAGAGTTAACAAATGTAAGCAATATTTACATGATTAATTCGCAAGCAAAAGTTTTTGACATTATGCCTGTTGGTATTTCAAAAGGAGATTCGTTAAAAAAACTAGCTCAATTATATGAGATTAATTTAGATAAAACCCTTGTTTTTGGTGATGAAGATAATGATATTTCAATGTTTAAAGTGGCTAAATATTCAGTTGCAATGGGCCAATCTAAAGACGCAGTAAAACAACATGCTAGTTACATCACCACTTCAAATGATGAGGATGGAATATATCAATTTTTAAATAAAATAAAATAAGATAGGAGAAAATGAAAGACGTTAGAAAAGTTAGAGTAAACAATATGGACAATGGATTTTGAATGGTCCCTACCATTTATCGAATCTTAACTCCTAAATCCAGGAATTACGCCATAAAACACGCTTGAACTTTAATTGATTTAATTGAAAAGAATGATTTTCAAGATGATAATATCCTCTTTTCTTTTAATGGAGATAACAAATTTCAACTTTTTAATTTATTACTTAAATACCGTGGATATGATTTTCAATTATCCTTTCACAAAGTTGAGCAAATGCATGAAAGTGATTATATTGATTGAGAAATTATTCCCAATTTACTCATTCGTTTTAATTATAAAACCATTAAAACTTTATATGCTGGATATGTATTTTTCTTTACAAAAAAATATTTTGAATATTTATATGAAAGTAATAAACATCATGCTCATGAAGGAAAAGTTATCCTTGAATGAAGTAGATTTGGCTTTCACGCTATTTAAAAACAAGTAAAAGCAATCAACCAAAGCCGGTTGATTGCTTTTTATTCAGGTTTTTCGAAATATTATAATAAAAAATGTATTTTAAATTTTAATAGAAAAACACCAAAAAATGGAGAAAAATAGAACATATCCAGTTATAAGCGGTGGAGTTAAAACAACAGGCTATTATGATAAATATAATGAAGAAAAGAACACAATAACAATTACCAATCGGTCATTTTGATATACAAAAAACAGATTTTGTATTGTTTTTATACAATGGAGTTAAAACGAGTTTATTCATTTATCCAAACTTAAACTTAATAAAGATCAATTTTTAATTTATCTTTATTATCCAGAAATGATTTTAAATTTTGTTATTGAAAAAGTGCATTTAAAAAACAAAAAATTTCTAGAGCTATATCGTAATAACTTATTTTGGTAATTAAACACAAATATTTAAATGATATTTGTTGCTTTTTAATCAATTTATGCTATTTTTGTAAATATTAATATAAAATTTAGATAATAAATTTGGAGTTTTTAATGGAAGAAAAAAGACTAGGTAATTATATAAAAATTATTAAAGGAAAACAACTTAATAAAGATAAAACATATGAAACAGGTAAATATCCAGTTATTAATGGAGGAGTTTCACCAACTGGATATTTTAATGAATGTAATCATGAAGCAAATACGATTACAATTTCCCAAGGAGGAGCTTCTGCAGGTTATGTAGATTTTCAAAAAACTAAATTTTGAGCCAGTGCACATTGCTATGTGATTAAAACAAAAAATGAAGAAATTTTACACAACAAATACTTGTACTATTTTCTTAAAAGTAATGAATCAAACCTTAAAAAACAGTCTCATGGTGCAGGAATTCCGTCTCTAGCACAAGAGCATATTTTAAATTTAGAAATGATTTTACCAGATATTAAAAGACAAGAAGAAATAGTAAAAACATTAGATTTGTTTACCAATTTTTCGCAAGAGCTAGAGGCCGAGCTAGAGGCAAGAAAAAAACAATATAACTTTTATAGAAATAAACTATTAAACTTTGAATATTTAACTAATTTTAAAACTTACAATTTAGAAGATATTGTTGAGTTTGAAAAAGGAAAAGCTAATATAGTACCAGATAAAGGTACCAGATTTCCTGTTATAACAAGCGCTAAAAAACCGCAATATTATACTGATGTTTATAATAGAGAAAAAAATCATATTACTATTGCTTCATCAGGAGAAGGTTCTTCTGGATATGTTGCTTTTTGAGATACGCCAATTTTTGCTAGAAATTGCTTCACCATCAAAGCAAATGAAAATATTGTTCTTCAAAAATATTTATTTCATTTTTTAAAAAATAAACAAAACTATATTTATTCATTAACCTCAAATGGTGTAATACACAATATATATCCATCTTCAGTATCGAAAATTCAAATTCTTGTTCCTGATTTGTTAATTCAACAAAAAATTATTGATGTTTTAGATAATTTTGAAAAAATTTGTCAGGATTTAAATATCGGATTACCTGCAGAAATTGAACTTAGAGATAAACAATATTCTTATTATCGAGATAAATTATTAAGTCTAACAAGCGATATTTTCGAAGAGACAGCTAGATCTAGAGACAGCTAGATCTAGAGACAGCTGAGAAGAAGGATTAATTAAACTTACTAACTTTATATTTTTTGATTCAAATTCAGACATTATAGTTAAAAATGATGATTTAATTTTAAATAACTACATCACAATTAGTATAGGCAAACAACTAAACAAAGATAAAACATCTAAAATAGGCTTATATCCAGTAATTAATGGAGGGACATCACCTACTGGATATTTTGATAATTATAATCAGGAATCTAATACAATTACAATTGCTCAAGGTGGATCTACAGGTTATGTAGATTTTCAAAAAACAAAATTTTGAGCCAGTGCACATTGCTATATAATCAAACCTAAAGATGAAAAAGTTTTACTTAATAAATATCTTTATTATTTCCTTAAAAATAATGAAAATATTCTTAAAGAAGAATCTTATGGAGCTGGAATTCCTTCATTATCAAGAGAATCGATTTTAAATTTAAAATTTAACATCCCTAGCATTCAAACTCAACAATATATTGTTGATACTTTAGATTACTTTGAAGAAATTACCAACGATTTATCCAAAGGTCTACCTTCAGAAATTATGCTTAGAAATAAACAATATCAATACTATCGTAATAAGTTACTTTTTAAATAATCTTAAATAAAAGACGCTAGAAAAGTTAGAGCAAATAATATGGACAATTTATTGAATCTTAACTACTAAATCTTGAAACTACATTGTTAAAAATTATTGAAAAGAATAATTTTCAATTAATCACTTCACAGGGTTTAACAAATCCGTTAAAGTAATTATTTTGATTGATAATTCATTTTCAATTTACTCATTTATTTTAATTGCAAAAGCATTAATTTCATTAAGAAAAAGTCAACATTGAATAAATCAAATTTAACTTTACCCATTTAAAAATACAACGAAAACCAATCAACTTGAAAGAGTTGATTGGTTTTTTAATCACATTTTTTGCAAGTAAAAAAAATCACGTTTTTTTTTTTTTTTTTAAGAAACCTTATAATAAAAATAAGTAATATTTTATGAATTTATAAGGGTGATAAATTAAATATGGATATGAAACAGATTGGATCTTACAACGATGATAATTGAGTTGTTGTTAAAGATTTTAAAGAAACTCAAAAACAAGAAAAACCATATCAAAGTGAAGAGCAACTAGAAAATGATTTTATTAAACGATTAGAAAATCTTGGGTATGAATATCGTCCAGATATTAATAATGAAGATTTATTAAAAGCAAATTTACGAGAGCAAATTCAAAAGCTTAATAAGTTTGAATTTAAAGATAAGGAGTGAAAACGTTTTTATAAAGAAGTGATTATTAATGCCCCTAAAGATATTTATGGAGCTGCAGAAAAACTTCAAAAAATTAAAGTTTTTGCTGTTAATTTAATCGATCGTGAAGAAAAAGTGAAAAATATCAAAATCATTGATGATGATATTTCTAATAACTCTTTGCAAGTAATTAATCAATACAATACTAATTCCGAGAAGAAAAATCGATATGATGTAACTATTTTAGTTAATGGTCTTCCACTTGTTCAAATTGAACTGAAAAGACGTGGAGTTAATATTAAAGATGCTTTTGAGCAAATTGAAAGATATCACGAACAATCATATTCAAGTGGTGATGGTTTATTTGAATATTTACAACTATTTGTTATTAGTAATGGAACTTTTACAAAGTATTATTCAAATACTACAAGATGATTGTCAATAAAAGATAAAAAAGATAGCAACCTTAAAGCCGGAGAAATTAAAACTAGTAATTCGTATGAATTTACCATAAATTGAGCAGATCAAAATAACGAACCAATTAATGATTTAGAGGATTTTACCACTTACTTTTTTCGAAAAAGAACTATTTTATCAATTTTAATTAAATATTGCGTTTTAACTGAAGATAAAAAACTGCTAGTAATGCGACCTTATCAAATTACTGCTTGTGAAGAAATTCAAAAGCAAACTAAGGTTGCTTTAAATAATCCAAAATTAATTGGAACAGTTGATGCTGGTGGATATATTTGACATTCAACTGGATCTGGAAAGACTTTAACTTCATTTAAGGTTTCTCAATTACTTGTTGCTGAATTTCCTAATGTAAAAAAAGTTGTCTTTGTTGTTGATCGTAAGGATTTAGACTTTCAAACTATTAGAGAATTTGAAAACTATCAAAAAGGTTCTGTGAGTGGAACAAGTAGTACCAAGAATTTAGATGAAAAGTTAAATGATTTCTCTCCACAAACATCTAAAAAAATTATTGTAACAACCATTCAAAAACTTAATCTTTATATTAAAAATAACAAAAACAAAAAATGAGCAAAAGATAATTCTCAAGCTACTGTATTTATTTTTGATGAGTGTCACCGTTCGCAATTTGGTGAAACACACAAAAAAATTAAAGAATATTTTAAAGATTACATATTCTTTGGATTTACTGGTACACCTATTTTTGAAGCTAATACAGATCAAGGTAAAGCTTTTCGAACAACTAGAGGTATTTTTGGCGAAAAACTACATGCGTATACTATTTTAAATGCCATTAAGGATGAAAATGTCTTGAAATTTAAAATCGAATACAATAAAACAGCTATTAAAGTTAATAAATTATTTAAAGTAAAGGAAATTGATAAAAATTTCGAACACCCAAGAAGAATTGAGTCAATTGTTGAATATACACTTAATCGTTATGATCGTATAACCAATAGACAGCAAAAAGAAATGCAAAAAAGTGGATTTAACTCATTATTTGCTTGCGATTCTACAAAGTTAGCAGGTCTTTATTATCAAGAGTTTAAAAAACAAATTGCTCAAAAAAATATTGATTTAAAAATTGCAACTATTTTTTCAAAAGAGCCTTCACATAAATCAGAAAATATTTTAGATTATGATTTAGCAGATGGTTTTAAAGCTGAAAGATTATCAGTAAATGAACAAAACGTTTTACAAGAAGCTATAAATGATTTTAATAATACTTTTAAAACCAATTATGAGCTAAATGCAGAGGGGTTTGATAATTATTACAAAGAAGTTTCAAAAAAAGTTAAAAACCGTGAAATAGATATTTTGATTGTATGTAGTATGTTTTTAACTGGGTTTGATGCTCCAACCTTAAATACTTTATGACTTGATAAGGATTTAACTTATCATAATCTAGTTCAAGCTCTTTCAAGAACTAATCGTATATACAGTTCTTTAAAACCGCATGGAAATATTGTTACTTTTAGAGATTTAAAAGAACAAACTGAAAAAGCACTGAAATTATTTAGCGATAAGAATGCTTCTGAAATTTGTTTATTAAGAGATTTTAGAACTTATTACGAAGGACCATATTCAAACAAAGGAAGAAGTGTTTTAGGTTATCGAAAACTTGTTGAAAAACTTAAAAATTCTTTTCCTTTAGAAGCTCTTGAAAAACAAGACCTCAGCGAAGAAGAAGAACAAGATTTTATTAGAACATACAACGATTTAGAACGAACAGAAGTGATTGTAAAAACTTTTGATG
This sequence comes from Mycoplasmopsis citelli, assembly GCF_900660645.1. Taxonomy (NCBI): domain Bacteria; kingdom Bacillati; phylum Mycoplasmatota; order Mycoplasmoidales; family Metamycoplasmataceae; genus Mycoplasmopsis; species Mycoplasmopsis citelli. The sequence goes on from NZ_LR215036.1 coordinate 52,661, forward strand.
AATTTGGTTTACCAGAATATCCAGCTTTTAATAGCACATTAAGACAAGATTATAAAAGTCATTACTTAAAAATTTATGACAAACATCAAGATAATGTTATTGCGAAATTAGCTGAACGAAATTTAATTGATCTTGAATATGAAATTAATTTAATTCAAAATTCTGATTACGGATTAAGAGAAATTATTAAACTTATCGAAGAACAATTTAATCAAATTAATCAAAAACAAGAAATTAAAGAATCTATAAAAAAAATTCTTTTATCTCAATACAAATGAAGAGATAAAATTTCTTTACTGGATGAGTTTATTGATTGAATTTTAAAGAAATTAAAAGAAAAAAACAAGAAAATTCCAATAGATTACAATTATGAATGACGATTATTTATTGAAGAAAAAATAAATCAAATTATCGAAGAAATCATTGTTAGATTACCAGTTAAAGATACTGTCGAAACAAGAATCTTTTTTAAAAGATGTTTTGATAAAGGTGAAGTTAAAGATTATGGAAAAGAATTTAATGATTTAGTCAAAGGTCCAATTTTCGGAAATAAAAATCAAAATAGGTTGAAAGTTTCTCAAGAACTAAACAAATTAATTAATAAATTTAGAGGACTTTACTAGTTTTTAATGAAAAAAGGAATTTTATGGATAGTAAAAGAGATTTAGAACGAAGTGAATTACACAATGCTATTTGAAAAATCGCGGAAGATTTACGCGGAAGTGTTGATGGATGAGATTTTAAAATGTATGTATTAGGATTTTTATTTTATCGTTACATTTCTGAAAATTTAGTTAATTTTGTTAATACTGACGCAGCAAAAAATAAATTGAAAGGTTTTGATTATGCTAATTTAGATGATGAATTGTGTGGCAAAGATCAAAAAGAAGACATTGTTAGTGCAATTGGGTATTTTATCAAACCTTCAGAATTATTTGAAAATGTACGTAAAAAGGCTAATGAAAATGACATTGAACTAAATACTAATTTAGATCGGATTTTTAAATCAATTGAAAAATCAGCTTATGGGAATAAAAGTCAAGGTGATTTTGAAGGATTGTTTAATGATTTAGACTTTAATAGTAATAAACTTGGGAAAGAAGTTAAAGATAAAAACAAAAATATTATTAATATTTTAGAAAATATCGCCAAAATTGATTTAGGTAACTCTAGAGAAAGTTCAGTAGATATTTTTGGAGATGCATATGAGTTTTTACTAACTATGTATGCTTCTAGTTCCGGAAAAAGTGGGGGAGAGTTTTTTACACCTCCTGAAGTCTCGACTTTGCTAGCAAAAATTGCTATTAATAATAAAACCAAAGTCAATAAAGTTTACGATCCAACTTGTGGTTCAGGTTCACTGCTTTTAAAGGCTATTAAAATTCTTGGAGAAAATAAAAATAATATTACCGGTGGATTTTATGGTCAAGAAATTAATCTTACTACCTTTAATTTGTGTCGGATGAATATGTTTTTACATGGAGTTGATTATGATAAATTCAACATCAAACATGGAAATACTTTAACTCAGCCACTTCATAAAAACGATGGTCCTTTTGATGTAATTGTATCTAATCCCCCTTATTCACTAAATTGAAAAAAAGTTATTAACCCAACTTTAATTCAAGATGATCGTTATAAAGATGCTGGAGTTTTAGCCCCTAAATCTAAAGCAGATTTAGCTTTTGTTATGCACTCGCTTTATCATCTATCTGATGATGGAGTAGCTGCTATTGTTTGTTTCCCTGGAATATTTTATCGTGGTGGAGCAGAAGCGAAAATTCGCCAATATTTAATTGATCAAAACTATATTGACGCCTTAATTCAAATGCCGGATAATCTTTTTTATGGAACTTCAATAGCTACTACTATTTTAGTTCTGAAAAAGAATAAAAAAGACAATAGTGTTTTATTTATTGATGCAAGTAATATTGTGCAAAAAGCCAAAAAAGGAAATAAACTCTCTCAAGCAAATATTGATGAAATTAGTAAGTTATATTTTGATCGAAATGATGTTGAAAATTTAGCTAAATTAGTTGCTAAAGAACAAATTGTTGAAAATCGCTATAACCTTTCAGTATCTCAATATGTACAAAAACAAAGTGATGAAGAAGAAGTTAATATTGAAGCTTTAAATGCTCAAATTAAGGAAATTACTGTAAAACAAGAACATTTAAGAAAAGAAATTGACAAAATAACTGAAGAATTAGATAAGGTATTTAACAAAAAGTAATTCTCAAATTGAAAGATAATATGAATCTAAAAGAAAATTATGTAAAACTAGGTGATTATATAAAAATAATTACAGGAAAACAACTTAATAAAGATAGAATGTTTAAAAAGGGTTTATATCCAGTAATTAACGGAGGAACCTCTCCCACTGGATATTTTAATGAATATAATCAAGAAGCGAATACAATTACAATTGCTCAAGGTGGTTCAACCGGTTATGTAGATTTCCAAAAAACTGAATTTTGAGCCAGTGCTCATTGTTATGTAGTTAAACCAAAAAATGAAAAAATTTTACTTAACAAATACTTGTATTATTTTCTTAAAAATAATGAATTAAACCTTAAAAAACAATCCCATGGTGCAGGAATTCCATCTCTAGCAAAAGAACATATTTTAAATTTAGATTTGATTTTACCAGATATTAAAACACAAAAAGAAATAGTTAAAAATTTAGATTTATTTACTAATTTTTCTGAAGAGCTAGAGGCCGAGCTAGAGGCAAGAAAAAAACAATATAACTTTTATAGAAATAAATTGCTACACTTTGAATATTTAACTAATTTTAAAACTTACAATTTAGAAGATATTGCTGAGTTTGAAAAAGGAAAAACTAATATAGCACCAGATAAAGGCACCAGATTTCCAATTGTATCTGGTGGTGTTAAACCACAAGGATATACAGATGAATTTAATAGAAATAAAAACTCTATAACTGTATCTTCTTCTGGCTCAGCGGGATATGTATCTTTTTGAAAAACACCAATTTTTGCAAAAGATTGTTTTACAATTCAAGCAAATGAAAAAATTATTTTACAAAAATATTTGTTTCATTTTTTAAAAAACAAACAAGATTACATATATTCATTAAAAACAACAGGAACAATTCCTCATATATATAGCTCAACAATTTCGGATATGAAAATTCTTGTTCCTGATTTACTAATTCAGCAAAAAATTGTTGATGTTTTAGATAATTTTGAAAAAATTTGTCAGGATTTAAATATCGGATTACCTGCAGAAATTGAACTTAGAGACAAGCAATATGCATATTATCGTGATAAATTATTAAGTCTAACAAGCAATATTTTCGAAGAGACAGCTAGATCTAGAGACAGCTAGATCTAGAGACAGCTAGATCTAGAGACAGCTGAATAGAAGGATTAATTAAAGTTATTAATTTCATCTATTCTGACAGAGTTTTAAATTCCTTAACCGAAGGACAAAAAACACTTTTAAGTGATTATGTGCATTTGAATAAAGGTAGAAAACTTCATAAAAGCGAAATGATTGAAAAAGGTGAATTTCCTGTAATTAATTTAAGTCCCACTCCTTCTGGATATTTTAATAAGTATAACGAAGATGAAAATGCAGTTACAATAGCAGAATGCGGAGCTTCTGCAGGTTATGTAAATTTTCAACGAAATAAGTTTTGAGCTGCGTTAAATTGTTTTGTTATAAGAAGTAAAAGCGAAAATATCTTACTGAATAAATATCTTTACTACCTTCTTAAAAATAATGAAAATATTTTTAAAGAACAATCATCCAATGGGACTGTTTCTTTATTGTCAAGCAAGGCAATTTTAAATTTAAAACTAAATATTCCAAGCATCAAAACTCAGCAATACATTGTTGATATTTTAGATCACTTTGAAGAACTTACTAATGATTTATCAAAAGGTTTACCAGCAGAAATTGCATTTAGAAATAAACAATATCAATATTATCGTAATAAGTTGTTGTTTAAATAATTTAAATTAATAATCTCTTTGTGAATTTAAAATTTTAGAAAGGATAAAAATGATACGAGCAAAAGTTTATACTAAAGATGAAATAGGGTATAAAAAAATTGAATTAAGTGAAAAAGAATTCATGGAAACTTTTAATTTTTCGCTTGAACAAATAAATTATTTATTAAAAAATAGGGAAATTATTATTTCAGATAATGAAATTTTTCAAGTTTTACGAAGCAAGGATGTTACATCAAGTTTAAGAAACATTAGAGATTTCCTTATAAATCAAGAGAAATTTAAAGAATAAAATCTTAATTTTTTAATTTATTAACCAAATCCACTTTCCTAAGTAATAAAGAAAGTGGATTTTTAGCGTAAAAGTACAATTTTCTTGGTTTAAAAGCGAAAAAGTTATAATTTAAATAAAAGGAGGTTTACCATGCAAAGTGCAACACAACAAATTAAAGAAATTATGTTTAACAATCCTGGTAAAATCTATATTAATAAAGATTTTGAACATATTGCAAATAAAAATACAATTGCTTCAATTTTATCTAAATTAAATAAGCAAGAACAAATTAAAAGATTAATTACTGGAATGTACGTTAAGCCTATATATAGTGAATTCTTAAAAGCATCAGGAAATCCTTTTCCATCTAAAGTTGCTGAAAAAATTTCACAAAAGCATGGTTGAACCATTGCTCCTGGCGGTGAAGTAACATTAAATTACACTGGTGTGTCAACTCAAATACCCAATTCATATATGTATATTTCCGATGGTCCATCAAGAATTTATGAATATCAAGGGTGAAAAATTACTTTTATACATAGAAATAAAAAATATATTACATCACGCTCAGAAGAATTTGCGATTTTAATTGAAGCAATTAAAAGGTTAGGAAAAAGAAGCATAAATAATAAGCGAATAATTAGACAATTAGCATCTTTTGCTCAAAATGTTAAAGAAGATTTAGCAAGAGAAACTAAAACTTTTGAAAATTGAATTCGAAATGTTTTATTAGAAATAAAGGAGATCAATGACAATCGATAAATTTTTTACATTATCTGAACAAGAGCAAAATATAGCTTATGAACAAGCGGTAAGCAAATGAAATCTTGGTGAATATATTCTTGAAAAAGATTTATGAGTTTGTATAGTTTTAAAATATCTTTTTAATGATTTTAAATACAAAGATTATTTGGTTTTTAAAGGTGGGACAAGCCTTTCTAAAGCTCATAATCTTATTAAAAGGTTTTCAGAAGATATTGATTTATCTATGGATATAAGGGTGCTGGGATACCCTGATGGAGAGCTAAATAAAAGCAAAAGCAATTCACAATTGAAAAAATTTAATAAAAATATCAAAGAAGAGAACTTCAAGTTTTTAAAAGAAGAAGTTTTACCAATTTTACAACATGATTTAGGCAAAATTTTTAAAGATAAAGAAATAAAACTTTATATTGAAGAAAGCGATCCATATACTATTTGTTTTGATTATCCAAAGAAATTTCCAGTTAGATCTTTAATTTTAAAAATTATTAAACTAGAAATGGGACGTTTAGCTGATCCTGAACCCGCTTCTCAAAAAGAAATTAAACCTTATATTTTTGAAACTTTTCCAAATGTTGCTTGAGAAAAAATATTTGTTAAAACTGTTGAACCAATTAGAATTTTTTATGAAAAAGCTACCATATTACACCGAATAGCCAATCGATATAGTCAAATTTATCCAGATAGATATGCTAGACATTATTATGATTTATATAAAATGCTTCAAACAGATTTAGAAGAACAAAGTTTGCAGAATTTAGATTTACTTGATTCAGTTATTGAGTTTAAGAAAAAGTATTATCCAACAAACACAGCTAAATATGATCTTATCTATGAAGCTAAATTAAAACTAGTTCCTTCGCAAGAAGCAATTGATTTTTTTAAAAATGATTATAAGAACATGAACGAAATGTTTTTTGAAGATATTGTTAGTTTTGATGAAATTATCAAAACACTACAAATTCACGAAGATAAGCTAAATAAAGCGATTAAAACATATGCAAAATGAAGTTCTAAATAAAAATTATTTGCTTATTTAAACAAGTGAATAATTAGTTTAAAAAATTAAATAAAAGGAGTTTTATGAACAATAAAAATAAAGACAAAAATATTAATTATATAACTTATGAAATGTTTGTGGAAAATGCAAAAAGACAAAAAGAAGCTTTTGAAAAACATCCTGCCAAAGCAGTGTATGATGAAGTTATCAGATTATTAGGCAAAAAATAACTTTATATATGAATAATATTGAAATACTAAGAAATTTTGTGATTTATTTAAATCCTAAATCGTTAAATACTCAAAAAGAATTTTACTTAAGTGGTAATTTTCAAACAAGTGATATTCAATTAGCAAATTCAACTAATGAAAATTCATTATCCTATTATTTAGCTAATTGCAAGGAACCTTTGATTGAATTAGTTTTTTTCTCTTCTGATAATTATACACTTACTCAATTATTCAAATACACAGTAAAACAAGCATTTGATTATGCTAAAAATTTATCTAACGAACCTTTTGATTGAGAACAATTGGATTTATTTTTTGATTCAGTTATGTTAAATTACAATAACTATATCTCTTATATTGAACAAGATGAAAGTAAGCAAAATACATTTGATTTACTTGTTTATATTGTTTCTTGCTTGGTGAAAAAACATATTTTAATCAATGGTAATAAAAGATCTATTTTTTCTTTTGTTGTTGTGTTTTTAAGAAATTTTTGTGGACTTTATTTAAAATGAACAAAAAGCATGCATCTTGATGATTGAGAACCAGAAATCCAAAAGAGTTTTCAGCAATTATATGCAGATACAATGTCTGAATGAGTTGAAAAAAGTAAAAGTGAAAATTTAGATTTAATAATTAAAGAATTTATTATAAAAAACAGCATAATTTGAATGGGTTAAAGTTAATTTTTTAAATTGTCTAGATAATACCAAATCAAATAATTTATAAGCTAAAAAATTAAATTTTAAAAATAAAGCAAGCAACTATAAAAAAGTTGCTTGCTTTTTAATCTTAAAAGCTATTAATCGTTAAAGGGATCTTTTTGATACTTTCTAAGTTCTTCGTTAGTTTTATTAATCATTATTTTTAATTTATCACTTAAATTATTAAGATACTGAGTTCTGAGAGGTTCTTCTAAATATGGAGCATCTGCATCATCATAGTCAGTTACAATTATCTTACTAGTACATTTTTTTATTTTAGGATTATAAAATACTTTTTGGAAAGTTTTTTTCAATGATAAATTTTCAAAATGACTTCGGTAAATACCTTTAAAAGCTTTTTTAACATCTATTAGCTTTCATTTTAAACTTTTAAAAGTTTCAAATTCTCCTTTAGTTGTAAAAATAAAATCTTTTTTGTTCATTGTCATAATATTAAGAGTATCAATCCAAATACCTATAGAACCATCTGGCTTTGGAATTCTTTCAACAAAAAGATTTAAATAATAAGCATCATCTTTGTATACAAAGAGAAGCAAAAGTGCTTGTAATCTTCATTTTAATGGATTATCTTCAGGTGAACCATTTTCTTGGAATTGCTGCTGATTATCTCTGTTTTTTGAATCATTACTTTGAGTTTGGTTAAATACATCTGAAAGTGTTTCGTAATCTTCAATATTGAGTTCATCAACTTTTAGGTATTCATCTTTTTTAAATAACTCATTAAAATCTGAATTGGAAATAATTTTAATGTGTTTGGTATCAACTCAAACTTGCTTTTTAAGTTGATAATCATAAATTTCTTTTTCATAGAGAAATTGTTTGCGGGTATTTTTAATGTTGTAAGTATCTAGAAAATAAATTTTTGTTTCTTCATTAAAAAGTACTAATGGTTTATGTCATTTAAAACCTTTAGGTATTTTTAGTTCTTTTTTGGTAATCATATTTAATAATTATATAAAATAAACATTTTCGAAAGGCATTTATTTGCTCTTTTATTTTTTCATAAAATTGTACTGATATTTTATTTTTATTTAAAATAGTATCAAAACGCTGATAATAAAATATTTTTAAAATAGTAATTTTTATACATTAAAAACCAATTTTAAGTATTATTTTTCACTTTATCAAAACCGTTTTTATAATTTATTTTTACATAAACTAAAAGAAAAAAATAATAAAATTTTTGATAAAAGAGTGCGTTAAAATTGATTTAGTTAGTTTAAAAATAGTATCCATGAAATAACATTAAAGGAATATTTTACTCACTATTAGTAATAATTTTAAGTAAATTGTGATGTGTGGAGACGAAGATCTATTTACAAAAAAGCTTGTTAAAGCACTCATTACAGAGTATATTTTAGATTGATTTTATATAGTTTGGAAGGTCTTTGTAATCTGCGAATTTGATAAAAATATCACCAAATTTTATTTCGTTTATTAAAAAATTTTAATTAAAAATCAACCAAAGGAAGCGATAAATTTACTGGAAATTGAGTTCAAAAATAATTGGGACAAAGTATCAATTAAGAAGAAAAAACTCTTTGAAGATTATAAAAAATACCTTAAAAATAACGGTGAATTTATTACAAAGTACGAAGAAAAATATCATATTGGTTCTCACACAGAAGCATTTATTTCTCATCAAATTAAAAAACACGGAACGAAAAAATTTTCTATTTATGGAATAAATTTTTTTAAAACAATCTTAATTTCTAACCTTAAAGATAATGAAAATTTGATTTTTCTTTAATTAATTTTTGGGAAATTTTAAATGTTAAAATTGCTATTTTCTAAAATTAAATTAATCAAAAATAACGATTTTTTGAAATTTCATTGAATTTACTATTAATTGTCAAAAAATATCTATAAATAAAAAGTGGGCATTTTTTTAATAAAAGATTTTTCAGTTTCAATATACATAGTATATTGGATTTTTTAAAAATTACGTTTTGCATAACAATTTTATGCACATTGAATTTTTTGCATAAAAAATATTTTGATTTTATGACAAAAACAATTACTAAAGTAATTGAATTTATATTTGCTCTGTGCGGTAAGCACTTTTTAAGCACCTTTTCCTGCTTTAAAGCGTGGCGTGCACGCGCGCGTACGCCATAGGGGGCTCAAACCATTATTTTATGCAAGACAAAATTTTATGAAAAAAAGAACAATTTTTTAGATTGTTCTGTTTTGAAGTCGTATAATTAGATTGCTTAAAGAGATGTATGTACGCTCTTACCAACTGAAAATATTTATCTATCCAATTTTTAGGCTTTTTGCAAAATGGCAGATTTTTGCTGACAAAAGTGCGTCACTGTGACGCATAATTCCAATACTATGTATTAGCATGATTAAAAGATGTCTTCGTTTAGAAGAGTTTGCATCCCCTTATCGTGCTTTAAAGCATACTCATGTGCACGCACGAATGATTTGAAGGAGACTTTGCATCATTATGCGTCATCTATTTTTTAGGTTACTATTTTTTGCTTTTGAAATAACTAGATTGTTTAAGAGATTTATTTTTTCTTTCTAACAAATTACATTCAACTATCAGGTATTTATATGTGTTTTATCAACTAAAATTTTTGTATGCTGAATTAATTTTTTCACATTTAATTTCAAAATTAAAAATATTTTTGAACATTATCAGATTTAAAAGAGTAAATTTTACTTTTATTGACATACTCTAAGGGAATATTTTAAAAATAGTGCTATAATTTAAAGCATATAAAAATAACAAACTTACATATTTATATACAATAATATCATTTTATAATTTGGAGATTCAACATGAGATTAAAAAAGAGACTATTTGTATTGTCACTATCTTTAGGTGCAGCTCCTTTAATTGCAGCTGCATGTAATTCAGCACAATACACCGATTTTGAAGGACCAACCCCTCCATCTGGTAAACCTTTAGTAACCAAACCATCACCAACTCCACAAATGGTATCTTCAACAGTTAATTTAAATGGAGAAACTAATAAGCAAGTTAAAACACTTGCTGATGGCGATGAAGTGCAAGCAACTAACTTACTTGACGAAGAACAAAAAGCAGTTTTAAAAAGATTTCAAAAATATGCAGGTTATGCTAGCGTTATCACTAATCCAAATAGTAATATTTTTGCATATTTAGAATTTTTAAGCGATTATTTATCAGTAACTGAAGATTTAGAGACATACTTGTTAAATGTCCATACATTTATGGAATTTTGAACTTATGTAGCAGATTTATCAAAAAAACTTAATAATGTTGCTGTTTTAACTAAAGAACAATATCAATATTACGGACTTGATCGTTTTGTTGCTGAAGAAGCAAAATTAAATAAAGCACTTAAAGCAATTACAGGACTTGAAGAATTTGATTCTCCTGAAACATCAATTTTTGTTGTTGATTCAGAAAAATTAGCAAGCACAAAAGCAAAAGTTGAAGCTCTTAAAAAAGAATCGGAAGAATTTAAAAATCTTTCAGATGATGCAAAATCATTAAAAACAGTAGCTGACGAAGAAGAAAAAAGCTTAGATACTAACGAAAAATTTACAGATAAATCAATTTTTATAATTAACTTAATTGACCTAGCTCACCAGTACAATCAAGTTAGGGAACAAGCAGATTTTGAAGCTCAGCACAGTGAGTTAACCGATGATCAAAAAGGAAATATTATATCACTAAAATTCTATTTAGAATTAACTAAAAATGATCAAGATGGAACTAAAAAAGTCGCTTCACTTAGAAGCTTAATTGCAACAGTTATTAACAAAGATTCCGATAGAAATACTCAAAATTATTCAGTAGAACAAGAAAACAATGATATGAAAGCTGTTAGTGATTTTTACACCTTTATTAATTCTCAAGCTTCATCTATTAATGTGAAAACAACCGCTGAATATAATGCTACACAATTGGGTAAATTTTCTGAAAAATGAAATGCATATAAGGAAGCTCTTAAAAAAGTTTATGATTTAGTGTTCAATTATAACATTAATATTCTTTCGTCATCATATGAAAACAAAAAAACTGTATCGGATTTAACATCTGTAGTTTCAACACATATCAATAAATATGATAAATATAGATTTAATGATTTATTCGTTAATTTAGGAATGAAAGATCTTGCTAATAAAAAACACCAATTAGATGTTTACTATGATCAACTTAAAACCTTAACTTCTTCTACATCAGAAGCAGGAATATATGAATTATTAAGCTCTACAGCCGATTCTGAATATTATGGCGACAATGACGGTTTACAAAAAACAATGGCTTTCTTAATTATTAGTAACCTTAAGAGATTTGACGAATTGTACCAAACATTTTCAAACACAGTTATGAAACTCGATACATTAAATACATTAGCTGAAAAACTTCTTCCTTTTGTAAGTGATCGCAACGGAGAAACAAACGCCGCTAAATTAAATGAAGAATTTGGTAAAAACTTTACTGTTGCTCCTTTTGATCAAACTAAATTAACTAAAGATCTTAGCGATATTAAAACCTTGTATGCTAAATCGGAAGAATTATATAATCAGTTAAAAGCAGCTGATTCACTTGAAAAATTAACTGCTTTTGAAACTAGCTTTAATGACGCAACCAATGGGTTTAACGCAACTAAAAAAGCATACGATGAAGCCTTAAAAGACTTGCAAGATTCACAACAAAACGCTAGAAAACAAGTAGTAATTAATAATAAAAATACTTTTGAGCAACAGTCGGAAGAATTCCTTGATTTAGAAGCTGAAAATTCAGGAATTAGCGATCCTAAAGTTGTTAAAGCTCAAAAAGCAACCAATGTATTAAGATATGTTCTTAAAGCTTTATATGACAATAAAGATATCAATACAGATGATGATAGCAATAGAAAAGCTCAAGAAACTCTTGCTAGAGCATACGTTAATGTTGTTGGGCCTGCACTTTCTACAGAATTACAACCTAAAGATAAATTAGGATATGATCTCCTTATTACTTTAAAAACTGATATTGACCGAATTTGATTTTACTCAGAAACATTAAGAGTAAGATGAACTCAAGCTTACACTGCATATCAAAATGCTCTTAAAGCTTATAAAGACTCAGTGGCAGCAAATTCACAAAATTAGTTTATTTTCACAAAATTCAAGCTAAAAAATCAGATTTATTCTGATTTTTTATTTAAACTTTTTAGTGGAAAATTTTAAATTTCTAGTATAATAATCTAGCAAGCAAAAAGTGGTTCTTTTTGGCACCATAGCCAAACGGCCAAGGCACGAGTCTGCAAAACTCTGATTACGGGTTCGAGTCCCGTTGGTGCCTCCATAGTTATGCGTCCGTAGCTCAACTGGACAGAGTGTTAGGTTACGGCCCTAAAGGTTGCGGGTTCGACTCCTGCCGGGCGCGCCATATCATTTGAAAAAAATGAAATTAAAAAATCGCATTTTAATTAAGTGCGATTTTTCTTTTATTTATTTTATTACCCGACGATACACTAGTTTTGGAAGCGAATCTTGAGAGCTGGTTTTAATTCGTAATACCCGACGATAGATAAATCCAATAATTGGAGCTATTAAAAAGGCCATCAAAAATAAAATAAGGTTAAAAATAACTACTAAATAAGTGTTTTGTCCTTCATACCCTAACGGACGATAAAAGGATACTTGGGAATAAATTACAATTCCTCGATTTATCTCAGGCTCATCAGCTTTACTAAAAGCTGCATAATATTTATATCCAATAAAATAAATAGCCATTGTAAAGAAATAATATAAAATCGGTAAAATAAATAATGCTCAAATGTGAATGGTATCAATTTTAAGCTCTTGACGTACTAAAGTAATTAGTACCATTCCTATTAGAGGAGTAACTGCATGATAAATAATTGATTTAATAATGTAAAAAATACTTAATTTAGTAAATTGTTCTGGATTAACTGCAACACTTAGTCAATACATTGAAAAAGTTACTGTAATATATACAATAGCAGCAAAAAACATAATTTAAGCTTTTTTTGAATCTTTATAAAAGGGGTACACCGCCAATGAAATAGCTAAATAGCTATTAGTCATAAAGGTGAATCAATATGTTGATCCCCCTCAAAAGTCTTTAACTGCATTTGGATAAATTAAATTTTCTTGTTCAGGAGTTAAAATGTTATTATACCCATCTAAAACTTGTTTAACTTTAGAAAAAATTTCTAAATTGGTAATTGAAACATAATGCCATTCAACCAAGGTTAAACTTAAAATAGTTAAAATCAGCATTACTCCAATGGTGTAAACAATCCAATCAAGCACATTAAATTTTCGATATTTATTAATAATTTCTTCAACACTTTTATGCATAGTAATATAAAAATTATATAAAAAAACGCTCAAGCGTTTTTTAAATGATCAAGAATATTTTGAAATGGTGCCCAAGACAGGATTTGAACCTGCACGGATTGCTCCACTAGATCCTTAGTCTAGCGTGTCTGCCAATTTCACCACTCGGGCGTTGTTGCTTACTAATTATATTACAAATTTGTCAAAGAACAATCAATTTCTTAAAATAATAATGATCCTGTAATTATTTAATATTTGCACTTTAAAAAAATCCAAAAAATATTTTCGAAAAAAATTTTTCTATGTATAATTAAAAAGCTACAATAGCAAAAAGTTCTTTGAAAACTAGATATATAACAATACATGACAGTCAATTTTTTCGAGAGTTTGATCCTGGCTCAGGATGAACGCTGGCTGTGTGCCTAATACATGCATGTCGAGCGGAGTTTATTTATAAACTTAGCGGCGAATGGGTGAGTAACACGTACTTAACGTACCCTTTAGATTGGAATAACGCTGAGAAATTAGCGCTAATGCCGGATATTTATTACCAACGCATGTTGGTAATATCAAAGAAGCGTTTGCTTCACTAAAGGATCGGGGTGCGGAACATTAGCTAGTTGGTAAGGTAAAAGCTTACCAAGGCGATGATGTTTAGCGGGGTTGAGAGACTGAACCGCCACACTGGGACTGAGATACGGCCCAGACTCCTACGGGAGGCAGCAGTAGGGAATTTTCCACAATGAGCGAAAGCTTGATGGAGCGACACAGCGTGCAGGAGGACGGCCTTCGGGTTGTAAACTGCTGTTATAAGGGAAGAAAAAGTAGTGTAGGAAATGACATTACCTTGACGGTACCTTGTCAGAAAGCAACGGCTAACTATGTGCCAGCAGCCGCGGTAATACATAGGTTGCAAGCGTTATCCGGAATTATTGGGCGTAAAGCGTCTGTAGGTTGTTTATTAAGTCTGGCGTCAAAACTTGGGGCTCAACCCCAAATCGCGTTGGATACTGATAAACTAGAGTTATTTAGAGGTTAATGGAATTCCTTGTGAAGCGGTGGAATGCGTAGATATAAGGAAGAACACCAACATGGCGAAGGCAATTAACTGGGAATACACTGACACTGAGAGACGAAAGCGTGGGGAGCAAACAGGATTAGATACCCTGGTAGTCCACGCCGTAAACGATGATGATTAGCTGATGGACACCATCGGCGCAGCTAACGCATTAAATCATCCGCCTGAGTAGTATGCTCGCAAGAGTGAAACTTAAAGGAATTGACGGGGATCCGCACAAGCGGTGGAGCATGTGGTTTAATTTGAAGATACGCGTAGAACCTTACCCACTCTTGACATCTTCTGCAAAGCTATAGAGATATAGTGGAGGTTAACAGAATGACAGATGGTGCATGGTTGTCGTCAGCTCGTGTCGTGAGATGTTCGGTTAAGTCCTGCAACGAGCGCAACCCTTGTCCTTAGTTAAATGTTCTAAGGAGACTGCCTAGGTAACTGGGAGGAAGGTGGGGACGACGTCAAATCATCATGCCTCTTACGAGTGGGGCAACACACGTGCTACAATGGATAGTACAAAGAGAAGCAAGATGGCAACATGGAGCAAATCTCAAAAAACTATTCTCAGTTCGGATTGAAGTCTGCAACTCGACTTCATGAAGTCGGAATCGCTAGTAATCGTAGATCAGCTACGCTACGGTGAATACGTTCTCGGGTCTTGTACACACCGCCCGTCAAACCACGGGAGCTGGTAATGCCCGAAGTCGGTTTTGTTAACTACGGAAACAACCGCCTAAGGCAGGACTGGTGACTGGGGTTAAGTCGTAACAAGGTATCCCTACGAGAACGTGGGGATGGATCACCTCCTTTCTACGGAGTACATAAAAACATCTAAATTAGATGTTTAATTTACCTTAAAGACTATTTTAAAAATCAGTTATGTAGCTTGTTGAATAGTCCAAGTGATATATATCTAGTTTTGAGAGAACTTTAATCTCTCAAATATGTTCTTTGAAAACTGAATAGTAAAGATATTTAATTAATATAACAACGACATCAAATAAAACAATTAGTCAATTTGTTTTGTGATACCGAGTTATAAATTATTAGTAATAATAGTTTATTAAAATGTCTTTGAATACATCAACAATAGGAAAATACATAACTTTTAAATAAGTAAGAGTTTGTGGTGGATGCCTTGGGTCTGGAAGTCGATGAAGGACGTGATTACCTGCGAAAAGCCTCGTGGAGCTGGATATACGCTACGATACGGGGATGTCCGAATGGGGAAACCTAGTTAGAGGAAAGTCTAACTGCTTAGCGATGAATCTATAGTCGCTATAGACGAGAGACGTTGTGAACTGAAACATCTTAGTAGCAACAGGAAAAGAAAATAAATAATGATTCCATCAGTAGCGGCGAGCGAAAGTGGAACAGCCCAAACCAACATATGTTGGGGTTGTAGGACTATCTACATGAAGTTACAAAATTTTGTTATAGCAAAATTAGTTGGGAAACTAAAGCATAGAGGGTGATACTCCCGTATGCGAAATGGCAAAATCTTCTGATAGCATCCTGAGTAGGGCGGGGCACGTGAAACCCTGTCTGAACCAGCCGGGACCATCCGGTAAGGCTAAATACTAACCAGACACCGATAGTGAACTAGTACCGTGAGGGAAAGGTGAAAAGAACCCCGGGAGGGGAGTGAAAGAGATTCTGAAACCACTTACTTACAATTAGTCAGAGCCCGTTAATGGGTGATGGCGTACATCTTGCAGTATGGACCGGCGAGTTATGTTATCATGCGAGGTTAAGTGGAAAAAAGCGGAGCCGTAGAGAAATCGAGTCTAAATAGGGCGACATTAGTATGATGACATATACCCGAAACCAGGTGATCTATTCATGAGCAGACTGAAGCTTGGTTAATCCCAAGTGGAGGGTCGAACCGTAGTACGCTGAAAAGTGCCCGGATGACTTGTGAATAGCGGAGAAATTCCAATCGAACTTGGAGATAGCTGGTTCTCCTCGAAATAGCTTTAGGGCTAGCGTGTGATGTTAAACTTTGGTGGTAGAGCACTGAATATGGAATGGCCGCGCCTAGCGGTACTGACTATAATCAAACTCCGAATACCATTGTGTATTATCATGCAGTCGGAACCGGGGTGCTAACGTCCCGGCTCGCGAGGGCAACAACCCAGATCGTCGGCTAAGGTCCCAAAATTGTGTTAAGTCAGAAAGGTTGTGGGGTTTCATAAACAACTAGGAGGTTGGCTTAGAAGCAGCCATCCTTTAAAGAGTGCGTAATAGCTCACTAGTCAAGAGACCCTGCGCCAATAATGTAACGGGAGTAAACACAATACCGAAGCCACGGGTACATTTATGTACGTTAGAGGAGCGTTCTAAACGCAGTGAAGTCAGATCGTGAGAACTGGTGGAGCATTTAGAAGTGAGAATGCCGGTATGAGTAACGATTTGTAGTGAGAATCTACAACGCCTATTGGGAAAGGTTTCCTGGGCAAGGTTCGTCCACCCAGGGTTAGTCAGGACCTAAGGAGAGGCTGAAAAGCGTATCCGATGGACAACAGGTTAATATTCCTGTACTATCAATAATAAGTGATGGAGTAACGGAGAAGGATAGCACTACCTATTAATGGATTTAGGGGTAAGCTTTTACTGGTGAACATAGTTAAATGCGTGTTCTATAACTGGGAGAAGCGATGCATAGGCTTTAATGTCAAATTGTGTGATTTCATGCTTCCAAGAAAAGCTTCTAAGCGTTATAACATTATTGGTACCTGTACCAAGAACGGACACACGTTCCCAAGATGAGTATTCTAAGGCGAGCGAGAAAACTAGTGTTAAGGAACTCTGCAAAATGACCCCGTAAGTTCGCAAGAAGGGGTGCCTATATTCATAGGCCACAGTAAATTGTGAGGGGCAACTGTTTATCAAAAACACAGCTCTCTGCTAAACCGCAAGGTGAAGTATAGGGGGTGAAGCCTGCCCAGTGCCCGAAGGTTAAGCGGATGCGTTAGCTTATTAGCGAAGCGTTGAAGTGAAGCCCGGGTGAACGGCGGCCGTAACTATAACGGTCCTAAGGTAGCGAAATTCCTTGTCGGCTAAATACTGACCTGCACGAAAGGCGCAATGATCTCTCAACTGTCTCAACACTAGACTCGGTGAAATTATGGTCCCAGTGAAAACGCTGGGTACCCGCATCAAGACGAAAAGACCCCATGGAGCTTTACTACAACTTCGTATTGGAACTTGGCCTAACATGTGTAGGATAGGTGGGAGACGGTGAGATTAAGGCGCTAGCCTTGATGGAGTCATCCTTGAAATACCACCCTTGGTATGTTGAGTTTCTAACCTGCTACCTTTATCAGGTAGGGGGACAGTGCGTGGTGGGTAGTTTGACTGGGGCGGTCGCCTCCTAAAAGGTAACGGAGGCGTTCAAAGGTACACTCAATATGGTCAGAAACCATATGTAGAGCGCAAAGGTAGAAGTGTGCTTGACTGCGAGACCTACAAGTCGAGCAGGTGCGAAAGCAGGACTTAGTGATCCGGCTGTATGTTATGGAACAGCAGTCGCTCAACGGATAAAAGTTACCCTGGGGATAACAGGCTTATCTTGCCCAAGAGATCACATCGACGGCAAGGTTTGGCACCTCGATGTCGGCTCATCGCATCCTGGAGCTGGAGTTGGTTCCAAGGGTTTGGCTGTTCGCCAATTAAAGCGGTACGCGAGCTGGGTTCAGAACGTCGTGAGACAGTTCGGTCCCTATCTGATGTGGGCGTTGGAATATTGATGAGAGCTGCTCTTAGTACGAGAGGACCGGAGTGGACGTACCGCTGGTGTTCCAGTTGTTTTGCCAAAAGCATAGCTGGGTAGCTAAGTACGGAAAGGATAACCGCTGAAAGCATCTAAGTGGGAAGCCTCCTCAAAGATAAGTATTCCCTTGAAATTCCTTATAGACTATGAGGTTGATAGGATGGAAGTGTAAGTGTAGTAATACATTCAGCTGACCATTACTAATAAATTGATCGGTTTAAAAGTTAAGATGTATTCAAAACATTTTAATAAATTATTATTTTAGAAATTACTATTCAGTTTTCAGAGAGCGTAGTAGTACCGCTAAGGTACTTTTTTTATGCTTTTGTAAGCTATTTTCTAGCTCTTATTATCATATTTTTAATCAAAAACCAAGCAATTATAAAATTTTTTAATAATTAAAAAATATTTTATGAATTTTTAACCTAAAAAACCAAAATTCCAAAAATCAAAATAATTAATAAGCACAATTTTAGTAGCTTTTAGAATTTTTTATTCATTTATTTAGTTTAAAAGCAATCTTTTTAATATTTTTTTGGCTTAAAAAACATCTTTGCTAATGCTTTATAATATAAAACTATGAAGATCAAACGAAATAAATTGTTAAAAAATTTATTGATTTTAAGTTCACCTGTTGCTTTAGTATCAACTTCAGCTTCATGTGAAAATATTAAATCCACCAACCCTGATATCCACCAACTAGAAAATAAAACTAATCAACAACCACCAAAAAATTCTGAAGTTAATAATCCTTCAGGTACATCTTCATCATCTGAACCCAATAAAGAATCTTTATCGGGTCAAAATATAGATCCACAGCAAGATCCACAGCAAGATCCACAGCAAGATCCACAGCAAGATCCACAGCAATCAAAAGAAAATGAATCTTCTACTCAATCACCTGAAGGTAATGAAAACCCACAACCACAAATAGAAGATAATAAAAATACTGGTAGTTCACAACAAACTTCGAAAGAGACATCAGATGATCCAAAGCAAGAAGAAACTTCTGGAGAAAAATCAGAAAATAATCCTGATCAAGAAGATCAATCTGATAAGAGTGGTGAAGAAACTAAAAAACAAGATCAAAAAAATGAAATTACAAACAATTCAGATCAATCTGATCAAAGTAATTTAGACACTATTACACAAAATTCAGAATCTCAAGATGAGAATAGTGATAAAGAAGAATCTGCTCATGTTTCTCCATCAGCTAAAGATAATCAACAGCAAAGTGGTATTTCTCAACAGGAATCAAGCACAGAACAGCACCAAACTGATAAAGATAATAATAAATCTAAAACAGAAACAGTAACTCTTGGAGAAAGTGAGCAAAAACAAAAGAAACAAGATGAATCAACTAAAGCTCCAAAACAGGAAGCTTCTGCTCAATCACATACACAAGATGATACTCAACAAACATCAAAAGATGGTCAAAGTGCTTCAACTAGACAACAAAGCATTCAAGCTCAAGACACCCCTCAAGCTTTGCCACAAAAAGGAGATTCTCAATCTAGCACTTTAGAACAAGAACATTCAGAAAATCAATTAGGAGATAATCAACATCAAACTAATGAAGTTGCTAAAGCACCATTAGAAACTCAAACAGATCAGCAAAATACCGAAGAAGAATCAACTAAAACTCAAGAAGGTAGTTCTAAACCTGAATCTGGTAAAACAATTGTTCAAAATTCATCAGATTCAGAAACACCATCTTCACAAAGTGGTGAGCATCCAGATCAAACAACTTTAGTTTCTCAACCACAAAGTGAATCTGAAGGAAATTCTGAATCTCCAAGAGCAAAAACTTCAAATAGTGTAGAAAATAAATCAACTTCTGTTACTGTTCAAAATGAAGATTCTTCAGCTCAAAGAACACCATTGACTCCTCCAAGTCAAGATCAACACACAGATTCTGAAGGAGATAGTCCTGCTTCAAAAACTCCAAAAACAAAATCTGCAGATACATCTGATAATTTAAACCAAACCCAAGAACAAAATTCCAATTATGAAGTTGCCTTAACAAGTAGTATAGAAGAACTAAAAAAATTCTTAGAAACAGAATACAATAATGTTAATAAACCTAAAAAAGGTAAAAAAGGAAAGAATAATCCTTCTAATTCTAAAAAACGTTTACCAATCGAAAAAGTTCAACATTACAAAGGGTTTAAAAACAAAAACGATGATTGAGGATTTGGATTTGCTGGCTATGGCTCAAACGGAAATAAAAATAAAATTTTCTTTCTAAAAAAAGAATATGCAGAAAAAATTCAATACGAAATGGACAAACAAACTGAATTAATTCCAGCGACATACGATTTAAGTAGCGGAATTTTAACTTTAACAGTTACTCTTAAAGAAGGAAAAAGTGAAACTTTAACTATTAATTTAAATCAAAGACCAAGTACTCCAAAATAATATTTAATAAAATTCAAAATCATCAAAATTATTGATGATTTTTTTGTTTTAGTATTGCTTTATTATTACATTTTTATACTTTAATTTAGTTATATTAATTAATTTTTTTATTTAACTATAATCAATAAAAATATAAAAAATCTGTATAATATTTAAATATATGAAAAAGAATGCATTATTTAAAAAATTACTTATTTTATTAACACCTCTTGGTGTTTTTGGAATGGCAGCATCATGCTCAAGTGGTTTAAGCTATGGATATGGAAGTTCTTTATCAGCTAAAGAAAATCAGCTAAATGAAGATGTAAAAGTTACTAGCGATAAAACTATTAAGGAAAGTCTTTCAGATTCAGAAGGTCCAAAAGAAGGAGAAGGAAATCCACCTGCAACAAATCCAGAAAATCCTACTCCTAAACCTGATGAACAACCAACTCCAGCTCCTGAAAAATCTAATTTAAAATCTTTTTCAGGCATAATTAGTTTAATTCCTTCGACCCCTGCTCCTAAAAAAACAGCAGATAATTCAATTCCAAACTTTTCTGCAGCATATTTCCCAGGATTTGGAGCTATTCCTTCAAATTTTGATAAAGTTAAAGCTGAAATAGAAAAAAAAGAGAAAGAACAAAAAGAACTTGGAGACCCAAATTCTGTAGCTGGATTTGACCATCTATTCCCACAACTTCCTTGATCATCTTTTAATTTCGATGATTTTGATGCTACCTCAACTACTTCAGAAAAACAATAATTAATCTTTGTTTAAAGATTCTCAAAAATGTACATTTTTAAAATTTAAAAACAGAAAAATTTTTAAGAATTTTTCTGTTTTTTGTATTTAAAATAAAAAGTTAATTTTTGAAAGGACTTTGGTTATTAATTAAACTTAAAAAGATTTTGCTTCAATATAAAAATGCAATAACCATAGCACATGATTCTTCTTTGGTATTTTCAATTTGTAAATTCATTCAAAAAATATCTGGATTCATCGATTCGCTGTAGTTAAAAAGTGTTTTTTGTGATGTTTTTTGAATATCGTTTAAAGTTAATAAATCAAAATCACTTAAATTATCAATATTATTAATATCAGAAGTAAATTGGAAATCATAATTAGGATAACTAATTTCAAAATTTATTAGTGCCTTAGTATTATTGATATTTCCATTAATAATACATTGAGCAATAAAAGCACAATCATCAGTAAAATTTAAATAGTCAAATCAACAGTTTAAACCTAAATTAATAGTATTAAACTCATAAGCAAAAAGCTTCGAAAAAATTTCAGTTTCTTTAAAATTTGAAATAAAAGTAATAGTTTTAAATTGACCAAAATGAACAAAAGAAGCAAATTTAAATGCATCATTAGTTTGTCAATTATTTCCAATAAAGCGTTTTAAAATTTTACAATATCCACGAACAAATTTTTTAATATTTATTCCTTGAGTTGCAATTAAAAAGAGCGTTAAATCTGAAAAAGCAACAAATTTATCGTGAATATCATCAGCTGTAAAGAAAATATTTTTCTCATTTAATTGAGTATAAAAATCATTTAAAGATAATTTAAATTTTCCAATATAAAAAAGATTATTTTTAAGAATCTTTTCATCAATATTTTTACTTAAAAAGCTTCTTGTAATTTGAAAATAATTATTAATTTGATTGCTATTTCCAAAATAATCAGTAAAAATAAAAGCACTTTTATTATCTTTGAGACTCTGTAAATACTTAAGTTTTTCAATTAGCAAGCTACCTACATCGCTAGAGTTAATAAAAATGCACTTAATTTTATATTCCTCATATGGATCAAAAGCACTTAAAACAAAATTTTTGATAGCTAAAAATTCTAGCTCTACTTGAGTATTTGTAAAAATAACCAAAGAGTTATATTCTTTGTTATAAAAATAATTAACCAATTTAATTATTTTTTCTACTCCCGAAATATGAAAGTTTTCAGCAATATCTGAGAAAGATAAATACTCAGAATTTTCAAATTTTAACGAATTGATTTGTTTTAAAATTTTTTGATATAGTTCATTGTTAGCAAAATTAATACTTTCTTTATTTTTGCTTACAAAAGTAACATTAGAACGCCTAAGTTTAGGTATTTCCATTAATATCCTCTAAAGTATAATTTAATAAATTATCAAATCCATTTTTAGTTTCCTCCAAAGCAAAACTAAACGGATTAACACAATAATTAGGGTGATTCATTATAAATGAACCAGTTCCATTTTTAGTTTTATGATTATAAAAAGTAATGTAAAAATTAATAAAATCATTTACCTTAAAGATATTTTTAATTTTTACATTTGGATGATTGGTAATTTGATCTGCTTTAATTGTGTAAATTTCACCTTTTGCAGTTGAAACTTTAATTATTAAATCAGTTACTTTAATAACTCGCCCTTTTCCAATTAAGTAATTTCGTTTGTTCATATCTTAATTATATTTTGTTTTTCGGGAGCATTTTAAAATTCTTTTTAAGCATCTTTTTTGTTTATTGACATAAAAAATCTGCTTAAAAGTTAAAATTTTTCTCTATATAATTAGGCACGAAAATTAAAAAATAATTTATAATTTACTTATACTTATTTAACCAATTTAACAAAAGATACACTACTAAACATTCAAGGAGTGTAAAGGAGATTTAATATATGAAACGTTTACAATGTTTATATAAACCAACAAATAATAGAGAATACCCTTGAGCATTAAAACACCCTAAAGTATCACAACCACTTGCACTTTTTAAAACTCGTAAAGATGCAATGAATTGATTTTTAGCTAAAGAATTGGAATGTGCTACTTGATTCCAAACTGAAGAAAAAATTTGAGGTGGACTTGTTTTAGCAGAAAAAGTAGGAAATGATTTTGAATATGAGCTTAATGTAGATAAATTTGACGGTGGATTAGATTATGAAAAAACCGCTGATGAATTAAATATTTTTACAACATCAGGTCTTAGAGATAAACGAACTGCTGTTGCTCAACTTAGATATTTAACTGATTTTAAACCAGTTTATAAAGATATGGAAAACATTGAACCCTACTTTCCTAAAGATGATGATTTTGTAGCTCCTAAAAAATCTAAAAAAGACTTAGAAATTGAATCATTACGTAAACAAATTGAAGAATTATTACTTGAAATTTCAAGAAAAAGCGATAGATATTCACACGAAATTGAAGCATTGATGCTTAGATTAAACGATGAAAAATCAGATAAATCACAATTACTTAGAGAAATCCAAGATTTAAAACAACGTAGTGAAACTGTCGAAACTCCAGTAGTTGAAACAGAAAAAGTTGTGGTTAAAGAAATCATTAAAGAAGTCCCTGTTGAAGTTGAAAAAATCATTTACAAAGAAGCTCAATGCGATGGAATGCAAAAAACTGTTAGATTTGCACACATTGAAACCCTTGAATTAAGAAGACAAGTTGAAGTTTTGGCTCTATATGCTCACAAATTACAATTAATTAATGATCAAATTAAAGAAGTACAACAAATTTCTGAGCATGAATTTTACGAAATTAAAGCTAACTATGTTCCTGTCATTACATACGCTCTAGATTTAGAAGAAAAATTAATTGACCAATCAAGAAACACTAAATTAATGTTTAAAATTGCTTCTGAAATCATTAATAAAGAAATTGATGTTTTACTTGCAAACCTTAAACCAAATAAAGATGTTGAATATTCTTTAGAAAACGCAATTTATGTTCATGATTTTGATGAAAAAACAACTCTTACTTTACAACAATCACTTTCATTTGTTGAATTTAAAGATATGCAAGTTGCCTTTGTTTCAAAAGAAGATTATAAACATGCAGTACTTGTGCATGAAAGTTATGAACATGATAAATGACTTGTACTTTTAGAAACCTTTAAAGAAGGTAAAAAAGGACCTGGAGCTCAAGTAAGATCAATTAACAAATTTGGTCTTGCTTTAATGGTTTTAGGATACGTTTCATTATTTGTTATCTTACTTATTCTTGCACTTGTGGCATCACAATAATATCCAAAAAACACCAAATTTTGATATGAACCCCAAAAGTTAGACAAAAAATTATTGAAGGAACTTAGTTCTGTATTGGACAGGGCTAAGTCCTTTTAATCTAACTTTAATTCTTTTGTTATTGTAGTAATCAATGTAATTGATAATAGCTTTTTCTAATTGTTCAAGCGATTTAAAAGTATGTTCCTTGCCATAAAACATTTCTGTTTTTAAAACTCCAAAAAATGATTCCATCATCCCATTATCTGGACTATTACCTTTTCGGGACATTGAAGCTTTTATCTCTTTAGAATTTAAAAATTTGTGATAACTATTATGTTGATATTGTCAACCTTGATCACTGTGTAAAATTGTTCCACTATATTTAGCTTTTGTGAAAGCCTTTTTAAGCATTTTTTCAACTTGCAATAAATTTGGGGAGCGAGATATAGTAAAACTGATAATTTCGCTATTATAACCATCTAAAATAGCTGACAAATAAAGTTTTTGAGAATGACTAGGTAAAGCAAATTCAGTAATGTCAGTGTAACATTTTTGCAATGGTTTTTTAGAATAAAAATCTCGATTAATAAGGTTTGGAGCTTTTTTGCCCACTTCGCCTTTGTATGATTTATATTTTTTACGCTTACGATTTCCGCCAATTAAATTTAGCAAATTCATAAGTCTTTTTACTTTTTTATGATTTACCAAATATCCACGATTTTTGAGTTCTAAAGTAATACGACGATATCCATAACTGCCTCTATGTTCATTATATATAGATATAATTTCGTCTTTAAAATTTTTATTTTTATCAGCTGAATTGATTTTTTTAAGATGATAATAATAAGTTGAACGTGATAGTTGAGCAATTTTTAATAAAATTTTTAATGAGAATCCTTCGTCGACCATTTCTTTAACTTTTTGGCTTTTATATTCTGTAAGTCTTTTTGATCCAACGGGATCCCTTTTAACTTTTTTAGGAAAATCACCTCAGTTCTAAGATATTCGTTCTCTTTTTCAAGTCGTTCAAGTGGTGTTAATTTTTCTCAAGTTTTCTTTGGTTTACGTCCCATTTTTGATGGCCTTCCTTTTTTCTTTTCAACAATAGTATACCCATTTTTCTTGTATTGAATAATTCAATTTGAAAGAATCCCTCAATTAGGTAATCCACATTGAAGTGAAATTTCTCTTGTAGAATGTCCTCTAAGAAGAACTTGATTAATCATTTCTAATTTTAGTTGTGGAGAATAATATTGATTTTTAGTCTTTTTAACAATTTCAATCCCGTGAAGATTTATCAGTGCGACAATATAATTTATAATTGCACGATTTACTCTAAATTTTATTGTTAAAGATTTTTCAGTAAATTCTTTTTTACGTAATTGATATATTTTGATTTTGTCTTCGTAACTTAATTTCATAAAAATGAACCCCTTAATTTTGGATTTTATTGTCCAACTTTAGGGGTTCATATCATTTTAAGGTGTTTTTTGTTCCTTTTTAGCCACTGTATTTTTACTAAAAATGGTAAAATATAAGTTATGCTTAAAGACAAGATGCAAGATTTGGTAAACCACCTAAAAACCACCGGTTTTGTATATCAAGGAAGTGAGATTTACGGAGGTTTAGCAAATACCTGAGATTATGGACCAATTGGATCTTTACTTAAGGATAATTTAGCAAAACTTTGAAAGCAAGAATTTATTTTCAAAGAGCCAAATAACTTTTTAATTGATAGTAAGATTTTAATGAATCCTCAAGTATGAGTTACATCTGGACATGTTTCAAATTTTAGTGACCCATTAATTGAAAATAAACAAAACGGAAAACGTTACCGTGCTGATAAGTTAATTAGCGAAATTAATCCTAATTTAGTTCCTGAAAAAATGACTTTTGAGCAAATGGAACAATTTTTGCAAGAAAATTTGCCCACATATGAAGGATCTTTAGCGACTTGATCAGAAATTCGTCAGTTTAACTTAATGTTTGAAACTTCTCAAGGTGTTATTGCGAATTCCAAAGCAAAAGTATATCTACGCCCAGAAACAGCTCAAGGAATTTTTGTGAATTTTAAAAATGTTCAACGAAGCATGCGAGCAAAGCTTCCCTTTGGAATTGGACAAGTTGGGAAAAGCTTTCGTAATGAAGTAACTCCAGGAAATTTTATTTTTCGTACTCGCGAATTTGAGCAAATGGAGCTAGAATTTTTTACTCATCCTGAACAAGCAACTCAGTGATTTAATTATTATGTTCAAAAAGCTTATGATTTTGTGAAATTATTAGGAATTAAGGAAACTTCGGTTCGAATTCGCCCACATGAAAGCGAAGAATTGGCTCATTATTCAAGTGCTACTAGTGATATTGAGTTTAATTTTCCTTTTGGTTGAGGTGAATTGCTCGGGGTTGCAAATAGAGGTGATTTTGATTTAAAATCGCATATGCAAGCTAGTGGAGAATCGCTTGAATATTTAGATCCACAAAGCAATTTAAAAATTATTCCTTATGTAATTGAACCTTCAATTGGACTTGATCGTTTAATGCTTGCAGTTTTAAGTGATGCTTATGAAGTTGAACAACTTGAAAATGATTCTCGAGTTGTTTTAAAATTAAATAAGCAAATTGCACCCTATCAAGTTGCAGTTTTACCTTTGGTTAAAAAACTTGATCAAGAAGCAAAAAATATTTATCAACAATTAATTAGCTGAGGTATTTCAACAACTTATGATGAAAGTGGTTCAATTGGAAAAAGATACCGTCGACAAGATGCTATTGGAACATATTGATGCTTAACTGTTGATTATGAGACTTTAAATGATCAAATGATCACTCTTAGAAACCGTGATACAATGGAGCAAATTAGAGTTTTAATTACTCAATTAAAAGATTATTTATAAACAAACGGAGGTCTAATAATGAAAAACATTTCAAGTGATACTATCGATTTAATTATTAGATCTTCAAATATTGTTAATGTTATTTCCCAATTTATTCCCTTAACTAAAAAAGGAAATAACTACGTTGGAGTTTGTCCTTTTCATGCTGATACTTCTCCAAGTTTAACTGTTTCAGAGAGTAAAAATATTTATAAGTGCTTTTCTTGTGGACACTCAGGAAATGTAATTCATTTTGTTAAAGAGTTTAAAAAAATTCCATATATGCAAGCACTAGAATTTCTTGCTCATGAAGCTAATTTACCGATTAACTTTGAGCAGTTTAAAAAAGTTGAGCAAGTATCCAGAGATCCACAAAAACAAAAAATTTATGATCTTCTTGATATTGCCAATTCCTTTTTTAAGCTCAATGTTACAAATGAATTAGCCCAAAAATTTTTAGATTTACGTAAAATTAATCATTCTGAGATTATCCAAAAATTTGATTTAGGTTTTGCTCCGCTCACAAATTACGCAGAGATTTTAAAAACTAATAATTTATATTCGGATTTAGATTTAAATAAAGTAGGATTAATTAATGATGATTTAAATTTAATTTTTAAAAATCGAGTCACTTTTGGAATTAAAAATCAATATGGAGAAATTGTTGGCTTTAGTGGTCGATCATTAAATAATGATAAAAATTATGCTAAGTATTTAAATTCTCCTGAATCACAACTTTTTAAAAAGTCTCAAATTCTTTATAATTTTCACAATGCTAAAGAAACTGCTTTAGAAAAAAGACAAGTCATTATTGTTGAAGGATTTATGGATGTTATTGCATTAGATCAAGCTGGTGCTCATAATACAATTGCTTTAATGGGAACTGCTTTAACCAAAGATCATTTACGTTTATTAAAAGATTTAAAAATTATTTTGTTTTTAGATAATGATAATGCTGGACAAAGTGCAACATATAAATCACTTTTAAAACTAATTGAAAATCGCTTTGATGTTGAAGTAGTAATAAATGATTTTAACAAAGATCCTGATGAAATTTTCCATGCTCACGGAAAAGAAGTTTTATTAGATATCCTTGAAAATTCAAGAAAAAAAGGGGAACATATCGTTTATGAAAACCTTAAAAAACAATACCGTATTAGCGAAATTAGTTTTGATGTAAATTCAGTAAATTTTGACTTATTTAAACAAAATTTAACAACACTATTTGCCCGTTCATCAGCAAACACTCAAAAAATTATTCAAGAACGTTTTAAAAAAGAATTTAATATCCAAATTCCTTTATATAATAATGATTCATTTATCCAAAATACAAATATTCAAGATCATGTTAATATTAAAGAACCTAAAAAAAATTCTTTTTCCCTTGAAAAATCAATAATATATGGAAATGTTAAAATGGAAGTATTGCTTGCATGTTTAGTTAATTATCACTTGCGTGATTTAATTAATCATGATGTGAATTTATATAATCAAAGACAAATTAATAAAGTTTTAAATAAGTTTTCAATTTTTGCTAATTTTATGTATTTTCAAAATGATAATGAACCAAATTTAGAACAAACTTTTAAAGAAATTTTAGCTTTGAATTTAAATTATCAACTAAATGATGTTTCAAATCAAGAAGATATTAAAGAGCAGTTTATAAATAAAATAAAAGAGCAAATTGTCTTTTTTTATCGAAATTTAAATCCTGAAGAAGTTACTAAAGAGATAAAAGAATATTTAAATACCCATCAAGAATCAATTAATTCAATTTCCCCTGAAACATTTTCGCATAATTTTTATGTAAAAATGTTAACTAAAAAATTAGAACTAAAGCTTTCTAAAGAGTTAACTAACTTAGTCAAAAGAAATAGTAATAACGGAAACGTACCTGCTTTTATTTTAGATTTTCTAACTAAAATAAAAGCGTCCCAAAAATAATCTGGAGTATTATGGAAAAATTTAAAACAGTATTAAAAGCATTAGATAATGAACTTAAAAACAAAAAAAAGAAAAACTTCACTCAAGAAGAAGTTTTTGATTTTTTGCTTAAAAAGAATATTTTCATTGATGAAGATAGCTCAGATGAACTATTTGATTTATTAAGAGAGAAGAAATACATTAAAGATCAAGTAGATTTTGGAGATGAAGATTTTGCCTCTTTAAATGATATTAAAGCAGAAATTAAAAGCGATAAAACCCCTAAAAAACAAACAAAAAAGTCAACTAAGAAAAAAACAAAATCAAAAAAATCAGATTTACCATTTGAAGGAATTGATGATTTAGATGACAAAATTGATTTTGATAGTGACATTCTTGATGATGATGAAGATTTTGATGGAATTTTAGATGATGAAGAGTTTTTAGATTTAGAAAATTTAGATGATGATTTTGGTTCTTCTGATGACATTCTTGATGATGAAGAAGATGATGATGAACTTGAAAACGAAGATCTTGACAATGATTATGATGCTGATAATATTGATGATGAAGAAATTGATTTAAGTAGCTTAAGTTTAAGTGATTTTGATGCTGAAATTGATTTTAATGAAGATGATTTATCCAAAAAACGCAAATCACTTCATAATAAATTAACAGAAACTAATGATATTGTCAAATGATACATGCGTTGAATTGGAAAATATGGAGAACTTTTAACTCCTGAAGAAGAAAAACGCTTAGCTAATTTAATTGAAAAAGGCGGATTTAGAGGAAAAAAAGCACGTGATAAACTTATTCAAAGCAACTTGCGTTTAGTTATTAATAATGCTAAAAAGTACAAAAATCGTGGCCTTTCGTTTATTGATTTAATTTCTGAAGGAAATGCAGGAATTTTAAAAGCAGTTCAAAAATATAACGTTCATAAAGGATTTAAGTTTTCTACATACGCAACTTGATGAATTCGTCAAGCAATTACTCGAGCTGTAGCTGATCAGGCCCGTACCATCAGAATTCCAGTACACATGGTCGAAACTATTAACAAAATCTCTAAAATTGAACGTGAATTACAACAAGAATTAGGGACTGAACCTAGTGATGAACAAATTGCACAAAAATTTGGTCAAGGATATACTCCAGATAAAGTTCGTTATATTCGTAAAATTAATATTGATCCAATTTCACTTGATAAACAAGTAGGAAAAGAAAATGATTCAAGTTTTAGCGACTTTGTTAAAGATGAAAATGTTGTTAATCCAATTGATTATGTAGCTCAAGAAGAGCTTGCTGAAGTGTTGCAACAAATTATTGACGAAACTTTAGAATTTGACGAAAAAGAACTCATTTGTAAACGCTATGGAGTTGGAAA
Organism: Mycoplasmopsis citelli; assembly: GCF_900660645.1. NCBI lineage: Bacteria > Bacillati > Mycoplasmatota > Mycoplasmoidales > Metamycoplasmataceae > Mycoplasmopsis > Mycoplasmopsis citelli. The sequence goes on from NZ_LR215036.1 coordinate 83,357, forward strand.
AACACCAAGTGGGAAAAGCTATCGAATTCATTCTTTAGAAGAATTAGCTAGAGAACGCAATGGAGTTTCAAAAGAAAGAATTCGTCAAATTGAAAATAAAATCTTACGAAAAATTAAATCAAACTCAAAACACGGGAAAAATCTTAAAGATTTCCTCAAAAACTAGAAAAATGAAAATTAAAGATTTTATTAACTATTTAAACTCAAAGTATCCTAATTCAAATAAAGAGGAATGAGATCCAAGCGGTTTTTCGGTTAAATTTAATCAAGCAACTAAATTAAAGGGAGTGATTTTAGCTTTAGATTTAACAAATAAAGTTTTACAAAAAGCAATTGAAACTAGTAGCAATTTAATTATTACTCACCATCCATTTTTATTTGAAAAAACTAAAGAACTTGAAGCAATTAAGGCTCCTTATAAAATCTCAATACTTAAGCAACTCAAAAAACACAAAATTTTTGTTTACTCAATACATACTAATTATGATTGTGATTTATATGGAACTTCTTATCAAATTCTCAGATATTTAGGGTTAGAAAATTACTTTGAATATGGCTCACAAACTTATAGTGCTAGTGCTAGTGTTAAAATTTCTTTTCAAGAGCTAGTTAATCAAATTACCACAAAATTGAAACTAAGTCATTTTCGAACAAATTTTGACAAAGAAAGTTTTCACAAACCCTTGAGTAGAGTTGCTTTTTTAAGTGGAAGTGGTTATATTGGAACAATTAATGAACTGCATTTTAAAGGGTATGATTTAATTATTAGCAGTGATTTTAAATGAAGCGATTGAATTAATTTTAAGGAAATTAATGCAAAAGTTCTTGAAATTCCACATCTAGATGAACAAGTTTTTGCTTGACATTTAAAGGAAATACTTAGCAAGGAATTTCCTCGCCTTCAAGTTGCTTTTGTTGAATTAAAAACCCCTTTTTATAATCTTAAATAACAATTTTTCCAATTGTTATTTTTTATTTTGGTAAAAAACTTGAAAAATTTAATTTTTTGTTTATAATACGCCTTTATAGTTTTTTTCTTCTGCTATAATTTAAATATATTTTAAATATTTATACCCAAAAATAAAAAAAGAAAGGTTCTATGAGCAGAAGATTTTACAATAAAAAAAGATATTTACATAAAGTTCATGCTTGATGAAGAGCTGCTAATTACTTAAGCTTAGGTCAAATGTACTTAAAAAATAATCCCCTTCTCATTGACGAATTAAAAGCTGAAGATCTTAAGTTATACCCAATTGGACACTGAGGAACAATTCCAGGACAAAACTTAATTTATGCACATTTAAATCGTTTAATTAATAAATATGATTTAGAGATGTTTTACATTGAAGGTCCAGGACATGGTGGACAGGTGATGATTTCAAATTCATATTTGGATGGTTCATACACAGAATTATTTCCTGAAATTACCAAAGATTTAAAAGGAATGCAAAAATTATTTAAACACTTTAGCTTTCCAGGTGGAACTGCTTCACATGCAGCACCTGAAACTCCAGGTTCAATTCATGAAGGTGGAGAATTAGGATATTCAATTAGCCATGCTGTTGGAGCTATTTTAGATAATCCAAATATTATTGCTGCAACTGTTATAGGAGATGGAGAAGCTGAAACTGGTCCACTTATGGCTGGATGATATGCTTCAAGTTTCATTAATCCAGTTAATGATGGAGCTGTGTTGCCAATTTTGCACCTTAATGGAGCAAAAATTTCAAATCCAACTATTTTAGCTCGCAAAAGTAACAAAGAAATTGCTCAACTTCTTGCTGGTTTTGGTTGAGAAGCAATTTTTGTTGAAGGTAATGTCGGAGATGAAGAAAAAATCCATTCATTAATGGCTTCAAAATTTGATAAAGCCATTGAAAAAATCTTAAAAATCCAAAATAAAGCTCGCAGAGGAAGTGCTGAAAGTGCAACTCGTCCACTTTGACCTGCTTTAGTAGTTCGCACTCCAAAAGGATGAACCGCACCAAATAAAATTAATGATTTAACTATTGAAGGAAGTTTTAGAGCTCATCAAGTTCCTTTGGCTGTTAGTGCTGAAGAACCAAAATATTTACCTATGTTAAAAGAGTGATTGCTCTCATATAAGCCACATGAATTATTTAATGGTGATGGTTCTTTTAAAGCTGAATTTGCCGAAATTGCCCCTCAAGGAAACAAGAGAATGGCAATGCACCCAATTGCTAATGGTGGAGTTGATCCACAACCTTTAAAATTACCAGATTGAAGTAAATTTGCTCTTAATTTCAAACCTGGAGAAATTAAAGCTCAAGATATGGTTACTGCAAGTGCTTATTTAGCTGAAGTTATTAGACAAAACCCACAAAATTTCAGGGTTTTTGGACCAGATGAAACTAAATCAAATCGTTTATATGATGTTTTAAAAGTAACTAATCGCCAATGAATGGAACAAATTGATCCTGAGCTTGATGAATCGCTTTCTCCTGCTGGAAGAATTCTTGATTCACAACTTTCAGAACATCAAGCTGAAGGAATGCTTGAAGGGTATGTTCTAACTGGGAGACATGGATTTTTTGCAAGTTATGAATCATTTTTAAGAGTTGTTGATTCAATGCTTACCCAACACATGAAATGAGTGGCAAAAACTAAAAAAGTTAGCTGAAGAAAGGATTATCCTTCATTAAACGTAATTGCTACTTCAACAGCATTTCAGCAAGATCATAACGGATACACTCACCAAGATCCTGGTATTTTAGGTCACTTAGCTGATAAAAAACCTGAATTAATTAGAGAGTATCTTCCGGCTGATTCTAACTCACTTTTAGGAGTGCTTGAACACTCGTTTAAACAAAGGGATGTAATTAATTTAATTGTTGCATCAAAACAACCAAGAGAGCAGTGATATTCAATTTCTGAAGTTGAACAAATGCTTAAAAATGGATATAAAGTTATTGATTGAGCTTCCACAACTAAAAGAAACGAAGAACCCGACTTAGTGTTTGCAGCTTCAGGAACAGAACCAAATTTAGAAGCTCTTGCTGCTATTTCATATTTACACGAATCATTTCCTCAATTAAAAATTCGCTTTGTGTATGTACTTGATTTATTAAAATTAAGACATCCAAGTGTTGATCCACGAGGTCTTTCGGATTCAGAATTTGATTCAGTCTTTACTAAGGACAAACCAGTTGTTTTTGCTTTCCATGGCTTTGAAGGATTACTTAGAGATATTTTCTTTTTAAGAAAAAATCGAAACTTACATCCACACGGGTATAGAGAAAATGGAGATATTACCACTTCATTTGATATTCGTTTAATGTCTGAAATGGATCGCTTCCACATGGCTATTACTGGTGCTAAGGCAGCTTTAAAATCTCAAGCAGTAAATTTTGTTAGCCGTATGAAAACCAGAATTAACGCACACAAAAGATTTATCGCTGAACATGGAATTGATATGCCAGAAGTAAGAAATTGAAAATGAGAGGGACTTAATAAAAAATAATACTTTTAGTAAGGTTTATTAAACTATAAGCATTTTTTGCTCAAGTTAAAAACCTTACTTTTTGTATATATTATTTGGGTGATAAATATGGTCAAAAGTAAAAAACGGCACACTTCCAAAGAAGCAGAATTTATTTCTAATTTACTTTATTTAAAAAACTCTACCGATGATATAAATAGTTATATTGCTGATGAAATTTTAACTAGACACAAGCAAGGAATTTTAATTCCACAAGCTTATAAATTTTGCACTGAAATTGGAGTATCTCCAAGTTCATTCACTTTCTTTGCCAAAAAAATTAGGTTAAATAATGTTAGAGAAATCTTATATATTCACAATTTTTTAATTGAAAATGATCAAGAAAAAACTAAAAAAACTAAAGTTACAGCAGCTCAAGAAGTAGCTAAATTTATTGATCAATGCAATAAAATTTTATTCATTGGAATTTCAGGTTCAACTTGAATGAATATGGACTTTTCAATTCAACTGCTCAGAATGAATAAATTTGCCATTCATCTTCCAGGAAAATATGAACAAATTGGATTAAGTAAAATTTTAACACCTGATGATCTTTTAATTGTTAATTCTGTTTCATTAAAACACAAATGAATGCTAGATATTATGGAAAATACTAGAGCTAAAATTGTCTTAATTAGTACTTGAATTCCTGAACATTTAAAAGAAAAAATTAATGTCTTTTATAAAATTAATGTTAAAGAACGTCAAGATGGACTCAGAGTTTTTACTAGTGAAGCCCGTGAAAAAAGCCTGCAATTTTACAATTATGTTTTAAAAGAGCTTCGAAACAACCCAGTTAATCTTGAATTTTTAACCAAAAGTTCATATCGTGGATAATGCTTTTATCCACAAAAAACAGAATAAAAAATGATAAGATATGATATGAAACAATAAAATTGGACAATAAAATCCAAAATTAAGGGGTTCATATCAGGTTGAGTGAATGTCGAAAGTTCAACTTCAGTAAATTTAAATGACGAATTATTAGAATATAAAGTCCCTGAAAATGGTGAATATAGAATTATTGTTAAAAAATATAAATCAGCTTTATTTAATAATTCAGTTCCAGATATAGGAGCATTTACATATGTCGTTAACAATTAAATTATTTAGAAATATTTTGTTTGGTTCTTGTGTATCTTTACTACCAATAATAACTTCATCTTGTTCAACACTAGAATTATTAAATAAAAAAAATTATTTAGAAACCGTAGAATATAAAGTGCCTTATTTTGCAAATTTAATTAGACTCAAACAACAAGAACAAGGAATAAAAGTTAATAATAGTATTTTATTTGATCAATTTAGTATTATTGAAGATGAAGATAAAAAAAATAAATATTTTTCTGACTTTTTAGAAGATTCTCAAGTGACAATAACTTCGGTAAAAGATTTTTCTCATTATATTACTAATAAAATTAACTCATTATATAAAGAACTAGAAATTCCTAAAACTCTTTCAGACGAAGAAATTCAAAGAATCTTTGAAAATGATTTTTTGAATGGTCAAAATCTTAATGAGGTCCTAGCAAAAAATAACATTTGAATTTCACAATCAATTTTTTACCATTCATCTGTTTTTGTTGATTATATTCTAAAAGAAGAAGATAAAGATTATATAAATGTTAAAATAATAAGACCAAATGAAATTGACCAAGATTATTTAAGTATTCTGCCAACAAGTCTTTTACCTGCAAGAAAGGTTTTTAATATTCTTGTATTCCCTAAGGAAAAAATGCTAAATTTTAAAAAAACAACTAAGGATGAAAATATTAAATTATTAAGCGAATTATACAACCACTATAATTATAAAGAAAAAGACTTTTTTAATTGATATTATCCAAGAAAATGAATTTTGGATTGGATTGATAATATACAAAGAAAACAAGGAATTTTTAATACAAAAAATTTAATTTTAAAAAATAAAGCCGGTGCTTATATAAGTAAAGAACCTTTAAATTTGGACTCAGATTCTGGAATTAAAGTTATCAAAAACTTTAAAGATTTTATTACATATATTATGTCTCCCTTTCAAACAAATGATTCAGAAAAAGATAGTGCTTTAAGTTATATAAAAGTTGTTAATGATTTTGAAAAAAATTATTTAAATGGTAAAAACTTATCAGAATTACTAGAAGAAAATAATCTTGTAGTGCAACGAACAATCCAAAAAGAAAATACGTCATTTAATAAACAATATAGATTTGTTAAATTACCAAATTCTAGTTCATCAAAAATCAATTTAGCTATTATTAATGATAACGAACTGAATTTTAGTTCTAATTTTCTAGACAATGAATGAGAAGATCCTTTCATTGAAAAACCAAGAATTTTATATCAAGGTCTTTTGGTTCCGAAGAACTCTAAGGTTGAAATTAAAGGTCAATTAAATTTTAAAGAAGCTAATGACTTTTTGATACATAACAAATCATTATATAAAGATAAGGAAGTTACTGAATAACAGAAAAAACAATTTTAAAGTAATTATCAAAAGAAATTTATAATTTCATTTTTTGAAACTTAATTTTTTAGATTTTAAGTCAAAAATTTCAATATATTTAGTTATACTAAAATTAGTTAAACAAAACAAAGAGACAATTTAATTGTTCTTTTTAATTTTTGCAGTTTTAACTCGGTATTTTTGTTAATATATAATGAACATAGAGGCAGATATGGATATCTTCGTATTACTTTAGAGTCCAAAAATAGTGGATATTTGGTAAATTATAAAAAAGTAAAATGGCTCATGAATTTACTAAATTTAATTGGTGGAAATTGTAAGCGTAAAAAATATAAATCATACAAATGATATGAACCCCAAAAGTTGGACATTAAAATCCAAAATTAAGGGGTTCATATCATTTTTAAATATCTATTTGTCTTTGATCAAGAGTTTGCTTAATGACTTTTGGATCAGTCTCGTTTTGAAGCAATCTAATTAATTCATTATCTAAAGATCATAAACTAATATTTTGTAGTACATCAATTTGATAGTCGCGTTCTTGCCTTGAGGTTCCTAAAATTAATAATAATTTTACATCTTGTTTATCTTCAGCGTGCCAATCAACCCCTTCTTTAATTCGAGCAATTGAAATAAAAGGTTTAACAACTGTTGAAGAAACTCCGTGCGGAAGTGCAATTCCTCCATTTAAAGCAGTAGGCATTGAATTTTCGCGGTATAAAAGTGCTTCATAAAATTTTTGAGCATCTAAAACAAATCCATTTTTTTCAAGTAATTGCGAAACTTTTAAAAGCGATTCATCATGATCTTTAGCAACAATATCAAGAAAAATACTTTTTTCTGAAATAAGATTTTTGATTTGAAATTCCATTGTTAATTCTCCTCTGGGCTTGGCATCGATGTTAAACAAATAGCGTCAGGACCTGTGTGAATTGCAATAGCAGCTGGAGTTATTTCTTTATTGAAAATAGGCAATTTTTCAGTTGCTTTTGCAAGTTTTTGATTAATTGATTGATCAATTCCTCAAATAATTTGAAATGAAGGATTTTTGAGATTTTTAGCTTCTTCAGTGACTTTTTCAACTAATTTATCTAAAGCTCCTTTTTGAGTACGCTTTAGTGTCGCGAGTGAAACAGTTCCGTCAAGATCGTATTTTAAAAGCGGAAACATTTTTATAGTGTTTAGTAATATTTTTTTAAATCCTTTTAGTCGTCCGCCTTTAATTAAGTGATCCAAATTAGCTGGTAAAATGTATGTAGAACATTGCGAAATAAATTTTTCGAGCTTATTTTTAACCTCTGAAATATTTTGAGTTTTTTGATAAACTTTTTGAGCAATTTTAATTAATAATCTAATTTGTGAACCAACTAAGTTATTTTTAATAACATGAATATTTTTATATTCTTGAGCTAATGTGTTGATATATTTAGGGGTTGAAGATAAATGCTCACTAACACCAATGAAAATACTATCATCATAATTTTGAGAACAATAACTAACTGTTTCTTGAATTAAAGCTAAATTTGGTAATGAAGTTTTACAAGATTTTGAGCTTGCAATTTGCTCAAGCAAATTAACATTATTTATAGTGTTTTCCTTTACTAATTCACCGTTAATTTCAACTTGTAAGGGTAATAAATGATATTCTAATTCTTTTGCTTGCTCTTCGGTTAAACATGCAAAAGAATCAATAATAATCCCTAATTTTTTCATAGGATTATTATACTTTAAAAGCTCCGAACAACAATTATAAAAAAGCTAATTTTTGTGGAAAAAAGCTTAAAAAATTTTATTTTCAAAAAAATGTCAATAAATATTATTTTATGTTTGTAAGGAGAATTATGCTTAAAAATAAAAAAATTTTAAAAAATGTGTTGTTAGCAAGTGGAGTAACAAGTGTTTTTGGTGGTAGTATTTTAGGAACTGCTCTTGGAATTTTAAGATACAAAAACTCACAATTAAAAGATAAAGAACATACGATTGTATCTTTAAATTCCGAAATCAAATTACTAAAAATACAAATATCAGATATGCAAGCTGAAAATACTCAACTTAAAAATCAAATATCAGCACTTGAGGGAGTGCTAAAAATTGTTAATGCAGCTAATGATTCTCAAAATGGAGAAACAAATGAATTGTTAAATAAATTAATTAATACCACCGAAGAATCTTCGTTGCAAATTAGTAAAAATCAAGAGTATCAAAAATATTTACAAACGCACTTAAATAAACTAAAAAACTCATTAATTGTGAGTGTAAATGTATTGCTTGATAAACTTAAGAATTTATCAGAACTAAATTCTGAAAAATTTCAAAACGCCTTTTTAAATACCAAAATTACTCAATTAAATGAATTAGTTAAAAATATTAACGAATTAGATTTATCTAATACCAATAATTTTAGCGAAAATTCGCAATTTCTTAATACTTATCAAAAAAGATATCATGATTTTAATCTAGAATTAATTGAGAATTTAAATACTTTAATAAATCAAAATAAAAATAGCATTAATGAATTAAATTCTAAAATTTCAGATACATCTAAAAAGCTTAAAGAAAGTATTTCAAAAAGCATTCAAACAACAATTAATTTAAACGAAACCATCACAGTCTTGAAAAAATACACTGATTTATTATTAGAAAAATCACTGAATTTAGGCTCAAAAAGTACAAGTGATAACTTCAAGGGTAATTTAGAACAATTATCTAAATCACTTGCAGAATATCAACAATTTTTGCAAGAACAGATTAAATTAACACATGAATCACTAAAAAAAGCTAATGAAAATAACGATTATTCGAATTTGGTTATTTTAGATACTGATGTTTTTGCTTCAAAAGTAAAATATTTTACTCAATTAAGCTCAAATTATAGTAATTTAGCTATTAATATTTACTTAAACTTTTACGAAGAATCTCTTAGATCAATTGCGGAAAAAGATGAGCAAATTGATAAAATTTCTAAAGAAAAAGAACAATTAAATAATCAAATAAATGAAGCTAATCGCCAAAAAACCAAAGCATTAGCTAGTTTAAAAAAACTCAAAGAAAGTTTAACTACTTCTTTTAAAAATTCTTTAAATAGCATTATTACATCATTACGAAATATTGATTTAGCTATTCAGAGCTCAGATGCTACCCAAAAACAACAACTTTCTCAACGTTTAAATGAGCAAATTATTAATTTAGAAGCACTAAGAAATGAATATTCAAGTGATGAGTTTATCAATCGATATGAACCATTTGTTGAATCTGCTCTAAAAACTGCTGATCAAGTAATTCAAGAGTATAAAGACAATATTTTAAACAAGCTCAAAGAAGAATATAAAATCACTAAAAGACAATTAGATGAAAGTAACAAAGCTTTAATCGAAGCAAAAAATCTACTAAATTCAAAAAGTGATGAAATTAATGTTGTAAATGCACAACTTAAAAAAGCTAAAGCCGATCTTGTTAATAAAGAAAATGAATTTATGCAAATAACTAAGCAATTAGAACAAACCAGAGATTCATTGGCTCAATTAAAAGTTGAAAAAAATAGCTCACTTTCTGAAATGTCTGCAACAATTGATCGTTATGTCCTTAAATACAATCAATTAAAAAATACTGCTAATACTATTATTGATGAGGCAATTAAACAAAAACTAAATGTTGATAATTTAAGATTGCTAATTAGTAAAAGTTTTGCTCCTAAAGATCCGCAAAACTTTATTCAAATGAATAACTTATCAAAAGAATATTTAGCACACTATTTGAATTTATTTGAGGAAATGATTCGCTTACATAAGAAAGTTTTAGAAAAACAAGTTCATAACCAAAACCTTGTAATTACCGGCCAAGAAGATGATATTAGTTCTTACAAATTAACCATTAATCAAAACAAAGCCTGAATTGATAAACTCACTCTTGATCAATTGCAATTACAAAGTAAAATTGACCAACAAAAAGAGCAACTTGCTCAATCTGATCAAACAATTAAGGAGCTACAAGAAAAAATTAATAAATCAGGTTTAAACGCAAATAAAACCGTTACAAATACTAATTTAAATCAAGATTATTTAAGAGAATTTCATTTTCAAAAACGAGAAGCAATTAGTTCAAATCAGTTTCATAATTCGTTTGTAGATACTGATTCATATACTCAAAGGTTTAAAATTAAACCAGCACAAAGAATTCAGGTTTATTATTTTAACAAAAACACTAAAAAAATGGAAAATTTTATTTTAACAATTCAAAATTCTGTCAAAAAGCTCTATAACAAACTTCAAGATCTTAAAGTAAAGTTTAATTCAGTATCTTCTAATCTTATCGATTTAGTAACAACGGGTTATTATTATGAAAATACCACTAGCACCTATGAAGGGGATAATGATGATTCAGGATCATTTTTTGAAGTTTCTTATGAAGATGGGTATATTAATGTGTTAACTAAAGCAAGCATTAAAACCAAAGCAGGGAAATATCTTTATGCTTCAACTGGTACTAGCTTAGGTGGTTCATCAGAAAGTCCATATAGCTATGATGGAGGAACAGCTAAATCAAGTTTATTTTTTGTAAGTGCAATTGCTTTAGATGATTAATTTTTTTAAGTTTTAAAAAATTATTTTTCATCTTCTTCATCAATATCAAGTTGTTCATCAACACTTTCAAAAAGCATCTTTTTGAATTGATTGAGTTGTTTTTTAAGTTTAGCTTGAGTTTTCTTTGATTTAGTTAATTCTTCTGGTGTGTTGTTTGGTTTTTCTTCAGCTGGTTTGGATAAATTGCGTTTTTCCTTTGAAGATAAAAACTTAATTTTAAGTTTATTAAGTTCCGAATTGCTTTTTGAATCAGTATAAATAATAGTTGGAACAATAATAGGATTACGACGTTTTTCTTTGTAAAATAATCCTGTTAAACGCTCAATAACAATTTGGTGAAGATCTTCGGTGGTTCAATTGGAGTTGTTTTTGATAATGAATAAAATCGCTCCATGTGCTATTCGCTTTGCCTCCTCAACTAAATCTTTGGAATTTTTAACAAAAAAACTTCCTCGAGTAATGATTTGTGGTCGAGTTAAAATTTGATTTTTCTTTTTATCAATTAAAAAAGTAATATTTAAAAACCCACTATCTTTAAGTTGTTGACGTTCACTAAGCATTTTTCCAGTAACACTTAAAATAGAATTTCCGTCAATATATAAGGGACCGTAATTAATTTTTTTATTGGTTTTAGTGATTTTTTGGTCTTTCATCTCATAAATGACACCTTTTTCAATCACGATGACATTTTCAGGTTTAACGCCATTTTCAATTGCGGTTTGTCCATGGACAATGCTCATGCGGTACTCACCATGATAAGGAAGAAAGTATTTAGGTTTAGTGAGTTGAAAAATTTTATCATGTTCTCATTTATAAGCATGTCCAGAGGTGTGCAAGTAACCATCAGTTCCATTTTCTTTAATAATGGCTCCAAGCTTATATAAACGATTGATAAGCAGCTCAATAACCATCCGGTTTCCTGGAATGGGACTTGAAGAAAATAACACTAAATCACCTTTAGTTATTTTAACTGAAGCGTGCTTTCCATAACTCATTCGCGAAAGAGCGGCTAGCTGCTCACCTTGAGAACCGGTAGTTAAAATCAGTAAATCTGAATCTTTGGTGTTGGGAAGTTGCTTTTTATCAACAAAAACATCATTTGGAACATTGATATATCCTAATTTACGCCCAATTCGAACTCCTTGAATCATTGAACGGCCAAAAGTGATAACTTTTTTATTTAATTTAGCTGCTAGTTCAATAATAACTTTAACTCTAGTTAAATTTGAGGCAAAAGTTGTCACAATAATTTTTCTTTTAGCCTCTTTAAGGTGATTTTCAATATCGATTAAAATATCACTTTCACTTGGAGAGTGATTTGGACGCATTGCATTTGTTGAATCACTTAATAGTGCTGTTAGATTTTGATCTCCAATTTCTTTAAGCCGAGCAAAATCAGTTAAGTTTCCAATTGGAGTATAGTCAAAACGAAAATCTCCAGTACACATTAATGAACCATGAGGAGTGGTAATTCGAACTCCAAAAGCATCCGGAATTGAATGCTGGGCAGTTCAAAAATCAACGCTTACTCCTCCTTCAAATTGATGTACATCTGCTTTTTGAATTTCGATAAATTGAACAGCTTTTTGAATTTTGTGTTCATCAAATTTTAATTTTAAGTATTGAATAGCAATTCGAGGAGCAAAAATTTTATTTAATTTAGTTTGCTGAACTAAATAAATAACCCCTCCGATGTGGTCTTCATGACCATGAGTGATAAAAAGACCTTGAATTTTTTTATTTGGTAAATTTAAATAAGAATAATCTGGAATAATTCCTTTAACTCCAGTATTGTATGTATCTGCAAATTTAATTCCCGCATCGATGATAAAAATATTATCATCCTGCTCAATGAGTAATGTTGATTTACCAATTTCTTCAACACCACCAAGAGGAATTATTCTTGTTGGGTTCATAAAACTCCTAAATTTGTATTATTAATTTGAATGTAAATTAAATTAAACGCCCTATGTAAATGTTTAATAACAGTTTTAATTATAAAACAACCTGAAAAATTAGATACTAAAAATTAACTTTTTTTGCAAAATACTTAAAGTATTTTGTGAAAATTAGGTCGTTTTTGTTATACTTATTATGTTAAGTAAAATATTCATCATAATTAAGGGAAATCAAATGAAAAAAAGAACTATTAAAATTTCAGCGGCGTTATTAGGAGTTGCAATTCCTTTTACAGCATCAGCTTCATTTTTAGTAGCTAAAACACCAAATAATCAACAAAAAGTTGTAACAACTGCTGCAAGCGAAACAAGCGAAAATGCTGTAGCTCCAGCAGCAAAAGTGAACAATCCAAATGTTGTTTCGCTTCCAAAAGTCCAACAAGAACTTTTAAAATTACTAGAAAATGTTAAATTTGAAGTTTCTAATCAAAAAGTTAAACAAAGCAAAAATGCTTCACAACTTTCTAAAAGTGATTTAAAAATGAGCTATTCATTTTCAAATTTAGAAGTTTTAAATGCAACAAATGTTAGTGTTAGTTACGATTTACTAAGTAGCAAAAATTTTAAAACTACATTAACAAACAAAAACATGGTTAAATTTGTTAATGATCATGCAGATAGCGGAAAAGCAGTTATTGCTGTGTATGCTACATATCGTGATGATAAAATGCAAGAAAGCTCAATGACTTTTAAATTAGTCGAAGGTTTAAAAGAAGAATCATATCACACCCAATTAGTTGATTTAGAATCGCTTTTACCAGTTAAAGAAACTGAAGAATATAAAGTTGTAATTACTAAATCACTTGCAGAGATTAATAAATATTTAAATGAAAATGCAAATAATAATTCTGGAAAAACTTCAAGATTGCCAATTGTGTCAGTTCAGTATTATAAAAAACATGATCTTAAAAACGAAAAACATGAAGTTATTGAATTTGCTTTTGGATTTTCAAGATACAGTGATAGTGCAGATAATCATATTTTTAATCTTAAAAAAGAATTTTATGATACTATTCAATTAGTTAATAAAAACGGGCAAGTTGATTCAAAAACAAAAGAAAATAAATATATTCTAGCGCAATACAACATGAAAACTGGAATTCTTACTCTTTTTGTTAAGAAAAAAGATGGCGGTTCTCAAGAAGTTAAAATTAATTTAAATTAATTAAGCATAAAAATTGAACTTTAGGTTCAATTTTTGTATATTTAAATTTGATTTTTTCATCTTTAAGATATAATTTTTAATTATGAAAAAGGTACCACAAAATCAAGCATTTTTAGATGAAGATGAAATTGAGTTTAATATGCTCAAAACTCTTGCTTTAAATGAAAATGTTCAATTGAAGGAAGATTTAAAGTGGTTACACAAAAAATTTAAATTAAAAAATTCTGATATTATCGATAATAATTTTAAAGTCTCTGTTCCAATTAATATCAATCAATCGTTTATTTTAAAAGAAAGTAAGTTAATTGAAAAACAATTAAACCATATCAACTTAGCTTTACATCAAAAAGAATTGTTTTGGTTTGAAAAAAGCAATTTTTCTCTAAGCGAATTTAATGATATATTAAAAAAATATCTAGTGGATAATTATAATCCTAAGAAAAATCATGTTACTGAAGATGATCAAAATTTAATTGTTATTAATAAATTGCGAATTTAATTGGAGGGTATTTTATGAAGGTTAATATTGCAATTGATGGTCCAGCAGGAGCTGGAAAATCGACCGTATCTAAAGAAATTGCTCAGAGATTAAAATACACATTTATCAATAGCGGAAGTGTTTATCGGGCTATTGCTTATAATGCTTTAAAACAAGGAGCTAATCTTAAGAATAAAGATGAAGTTTTAGCAACTTTAGAAAAGGGAATGATTAAATTATCTGCTGATGAAGATGTAATTTTAAAAGGTGAAAATATTACTAAAATAATTCGTAATGAGAATGTATCTTTAGCTGCTCCAATTATTGCAAAAATTCAGCAAGTTCGTGATTTTGTAGTTGAATTTATCCAAGAAATGACCAAAAAAGAAAAAGGTTTTATTATTGACGGAAGAGATACTACTTTTAAAATTATGCCTCATGCTGAAGTGAAAATCTTCTTGTGAGCCGATCCAAAAGAGCGAGCATTTCGTCGCAATTTACAAAATCATGAAATGGGTTATCAATCAAGTTATGACGAAGTGCTTTACGAAATTAAGCAGCGAGATGCTCAAGATATGAATCGTGAAGTTGATCCACTTCATAAAACCGAAGATTCAATTTTAATTGATTGCACTTATATGGAAATTGAGGAAGTTATTCAATCAATCATTAATTTAGTCAATAATAAAATTAAGGAAATAAATGCGTAATACTATTGCAATTATCGGAAAACCCAATGTAGGTAAAAGCACACTTTTTAATCGTTTAATTGGAAAAAAAGTATCAATTGTACATGATCAACCAGGGGTAACTCGTGATCGTTTATATGAAAAAATTTATTGAACTGGTAAGGAAATTAAAATCATTGATACCGGAGGAATTGAAATTGAAAATCGTCCTTTTCAAGATCAAATCCAAATTCAAGCAAAAATCGCAATTGAAGAAGCGGATGTAATTTTATTTTTATTTGATGGATTAAGTGAAATTACTAATGATGATTTATTCATTATGAATATCTTACGCAAATCCAATAAACCAATTCTTGCTGTTGCGAATAAATTAGAAAGCAATCAAGAATTTGATTATAGTTGATATAAACTTGGAGTTGAAGATATTTTTCCAGTCTCTGCGTTGCATGGTGAAGGACTTGGAAATGTTATGGACAAAGCAGTCCAATTGCTTGATTTTACTGATATAGAAGTTGAAGATCTCTTTAATTTAGCTATTATTGGTAAACCAAATGCAGGAAAAAGCTCGCTTTTAAATAACTTATGTAAGGAAAATCGTTCAATAGTTTCAGAGATAGCTGGAACAACTCGTGATAGTGTTAAATCAATTGTTGAAATTAATGAACAAAAATACAATATCATTGACACAGCTGGAATTACTAAAAAAAGCAAACTTGTCGAAAGTGTAGATCATTATGCGTTAATGCGTGCAATGAATTCTCTTTCAGAAGCTGATTTATCTTTAATTGTTATTGACGCAACACAAAAAGAAATTTCGCATTTTGATTCACGAATTATTGGGTATGCTCTTGAAAACGAAAAACCAATTATTATTGTCATTAACAAATGAGATTTAATCCAAAAAGAAACTAATACAATGGCAGAATATGAAAAAAAACTCCGCAATAAATTTCATTTTGTACCCTGAGTTCCGTTTGTATTTATTTCCGCAAAATACAATCAAAGAATTGAAAAATTAATTAAAACTTTAACTGAAGTTAGAGAAAATCTTCAACGAGATATTAAACCTTCTCTTCTTTCAAATTTAATCTTAGAAACTCAAATGATCCAAAAAGCTCAACCATATAATGGAGGGCGTTTAAATATTTATTATGTTCGCAAAGAGTTTGCAAAAATCCCAACATTTACATTTTTTGTAAATAATAAGAAGTATTTACATTTTTCCTATCAGCGTTTTTTAGAAAATCAACTACGTGCAAATTTTAATTTTAAAGGATGTCCTTTGAAATTAAATTTCAAAAATAAAAATGGTCTTGATTAACCAATCAAAGTTATTTTCAAGAAATACTAAAGCAATCTATTTAATGTTAAATAGATTGCTTTGTTTTAATTAAAAATTACTTCTTCATATTTTAAATAGGTTATTTATTTTCATTATTTTTTCATTTATCAAAAGATTTAATTGCTTCATTTAAAGCCTTTTCGTGGGATTTTAATTTTTTAAGGATTTGATCAAAACTAACAATCTCTCCAAAAATCATTTCTTTCATTTTTTATAATCTTCTTTATAAAAATTAATGACTTCAGTTGAAGGAACAAGTTTTAATTTTCCCTGATAAATTTCATCGTACTGAGGAAAAGAACTTCTGTAAAATTTCTTTTTAAATTCAATAACTGATTTTAACAATTCAAAATTCTCTAAACTTTTATTTTTTATGTCGCTTTCGAGCATTTTATAAACATCATAATAATGTCGTGAATATCTTTTTTTGTAATTACCATTAGTTCTTTTTGCTTCTGCGTGTAAAATTATCAATTTATCATAAAAGGTTCTAATCGGATCGACAATTTTTACAATTATTTTTTCTGAAAAAACATCAGGAAAAACTTGAGATATATAAGGTTGAATTATTGTTTTAGAGGATGGAATCAATTCGGAAATTTTACCAATTTCAAGTTTAATAAAACTTAAAATATAAGAAACTACATCATAATCTTTTGGATAATCAAAATATATATTCAATGGCTCGTCTTTATTGATAAAAAACTTAAATTTTTTATTTTTTAAGATTTTGTATAGATCTTTTTTAAGCA
This sequence comes from Mycoplasmopsis citelli, assembly GCF_900660645.1. Classification (NCBI taxonomy): domain Bacteria; kingdom Bacillati; phylum Mycoplasmatota; order Mycoplasmoidales; family Metamycoplasmataceae; genus Mycoplasmopsis; species Mycoplasmopsis citelli. The sequence goes on from NZ_LR215036.1 coordinate 100,281, forward strand.
ATGGAATAACTTAATTTTTCAAAAAATTTGAAGTTTTTTGATAAAGTTCTTCATTATATTTATCTTGTTTTGTGTTGCTTCTAGGTTTATAAGGATCTTTTTCTGGATAACCTAAAACTCTTCAATCTAGTGATAAATCAATATCTTCTGAAAATCGTTCAATCAGATTATATGCTTTAGAAAGGCTAGTTCCACCTTTAAATACAAGGTAATCTTTATATTTAAAATCGTTAAAAAGATATTTTAAAATAATACAAACTCATAAATCTTTTTCGGTAATTGAGGGAGAAATTTTTAACTTCTCTTCTGTGTTTAAAATAATTCTTTTTCTTTTTTCTTCAGGAAGATTGAAAAATTTATTTATTTCATTAATTTCCTTTATTTTTAATAAAGCATTTCTAATTCAAAAAATTATGTTACTTGTATCTTTAAGTAAATCTTCTTCAATATTTTGAGCAAAGAAAGTTAACTTTTTAATTCTTTTGTCGTTTAAATCTCTTTTTCCTATTCTTTGAATTGCTTCGATTAAAACTGCAAATTTTGATGAACGTTGTTTAATATATTTTTTATTTGTGTGCTTAAAGGAAATTTTTCGACCTCTATAAATATATTCTCGTGATGGTCCATCTGAAACATAGATATAAACATTGGAAACTTGATTAGATACTCCAGTGTAATTTAGAGTTGCCTCACCGCCTGGTGCAATTGTTCAATTAAATTTTTGTGCTAACTTTTGAACAACTTCATCTACAGAAGGATAAGAATATTCATCAACAATGTCAATGTAATACGGTTTGGTATATAAGCCATGCATGATTCTGCTTATTTCACCCTTTTTTGTGAGTTTATGCAAAATCGATCTTACAACATTTATATTAGCAATATGATCAAAATCTTTTGCACTAAAGATTTTGCAAGGTGTTTTGCTTATAATTTCTTGGATTTTTTGTTTAGCTTTTTGCATTTTTATTTCCTGTTTATAAAAATTACAATACTTCAAGAAAAATAAGTTTAAAGTTTTTTAATTGACGCAACAAAATAATTATTTTTTAAATTTTGAGAATGTTTAATTAAATTTCAATGATAAAAATTATATCATCTAGCCACTTTGTGGACTTTTTTATTAAGTTATAAAATTGAGGTTTTGAATAAATGTTATTTAAAAATCAAACATCTTCCCCATTATAGTAATAAGATTTTTGCTCAAAACTCAAAAAATTTTTTTAAATTCTAAAATAAAAGCAAAAACTTTTGCTTCTATTTCCTTTTTAATTTAAGAAATTTTTAATAAAAAACGCACTAATGTGCGTTTATGGAAATTATTTAGCCTTTTTTTCAAGACGTTTATTGAATTTATCAATTCTACCAGTAGCTTTAGCTTGTGAACGATTTCCAGTGTAAACAGGGTGGCACCCTGAACAAACATCAACGCTAAATTGTTTTTTAACTGAACCGAATTTGAAAGATTTTTGGCAAGTTGAACAAGTAACTTCAACAAAGTGGTATTGTGGATGAATATCTTTTTTCATATGCTACAATCTCCTTTATTATTTTGAATAGAACTCAACAATTAAAGCATCTTTAATTTCTGAGTGCATTTCGGTTCTTTCTGGTAAACGGTCTAATGTTACGCTAAATTCTTTACGAGTTAATCATGCTGCTGGAGCCTTAGCTTCAAGAGCGGCAAGAACTTGTTCGTTTTTAGTTAATTTATCTTTTAATTGAATTACATCACCTGGAAGAATTACCATTGAAGGAATATCAGCTTTTTTACCATTTAAAGTAAAGTGTCCATGGTTAACTAATTGGCGTGCTTGTCTTCTAGTTGAAGCAAATCCAGCACGATAAACAACATTATCTAATCTTGATTCAAGGAGTTGAAGTAAGTTAGTCCCAGTAACTCCTTTTAATTTCATAGCTTTTTGGTATGCTTTACGAAGTTGTTTTTCACTAATTCCAAAGGTGTGTTTTACTTTTTGTTTTTCGTAAAGGTGTAATCCATAATCTGAAAGCTTAGTTCTTTTGTTCCCGTGTTGACCTGGGGCGTAAGTTCTTTTTTTACCTTTAGCAAACTCTTTTCCAGTTTCTAGAATTGAAAATCCTAAACGACGAGAAATTTTAAACACAGGTCCTGTATATCTTGACATGTAATTTTCCTCTTTTCTGCATAAAAGAGAAAGTTTATTTCTAATTAGTTAATTTTGCTTTAATGATTTTGGTGTTTCAGCATCCCTACTATCAAATTTAAAACATATCAAAATTGGAGCTAATTATAATAAACTGCTGTAATTTATGCTTTTTAATTTTACCAGAATATTTTTTTAAATAAAATCATTTTAATCAATACTTTATGATTAAAAAAAGTCTAAAAATGGTAATATATTAAAAGTATATATAGCATGATTTATCACTTTGCTATTTTTAAGGAACCTAATGGGAAAAATTAAATCAAGAAGAAGAACTCGTATTGAAATTATTCAAGTTTTATATAAATTTGAGCTTTTTAATGAGCCGATTAATTTAGTAGAAGTGTTTGATAATTATGATTTTTTAGATCAAATTCAAATTAAAAAAATTGAATCTATTTCCAAAAATTATAATTTTCTCAAAACCAGTTTAGTTAGTTTAGTCAACCAAAGTTGATCATGAGACAGAATTTCGCCACTAACTCGAGCAATTATTATCAATGGAGCTAGTGAGTGTTTTTACTTACAACCTCGAATTGTTTTTAATGAAGCAGTTGAAATCGCTAAATTGTTTTTTGAACCTACTGAAATTAAAGATGAAAATGGCGAAATTATCAACAAACACGATAGTAAGCAATATAAATTTGTTAATGCTATTTTACAAAACTTTTACAAGTTATTGGTAAATATGGAAGCTAAAAGCTCTCATGAAAATGCTTAATTTATTTAAACTTTTTAAGCGATACTTAAAAATTCGTAAGCAAAGAGCGTATTTTTATTTTTGAAAAAATCGCCTCAATTTTACCATTAACAAATTTACACAAATGGGACTAATTAATAAAACCCTGCCTGAAGATCAAATCACATTTGATGGACATAAATGGGAAACTTTGGATGATTTTATTTTAAAATTTAACTTGAATTTGTCCTTCCCAGAGTTTATTAATAATGATCAACAAGAGATGATTAAAAATTTTTATGTGTTCTTTTTTTATCAACTTGCATATAAAACTAATCATAAAAAAATTAAAATTGTTTTTTTGAAAAAACAGCCATATTTAAAAAAGGATAAAACTAGTGTAAATCATTTTAAACGTTTGCATTATTATAAATTTTTAGATCAGTTTAAGCAAATTGAAGATTACAATGTCATTTTAAGGGAAATTCTTAGAAAAATTTTATAGGAGAAACAGGCAATTATGGATTATAAAAAAGATTTTCCAGCTGCATGAAATATTACATATTTTGATTCAGCGGCTTTAGTACTTAAACCTAAAGTAGCAATTGATGCAGTAAATAATTATTACCAAAATATCTCCATTTCATCCCGCACAGCTGATACCCCTTTAGGGAATTTGGTTAATAGTACCATTAATTCAGTACGCCAAAAAGTTGCTCATTTAATTGACGCAACCCCTCAAGAAGTAATTTTTACCAGCGGAACTACTGAGTCATTGAATTTAATTGCTAATATGTTTGAACAAATTCTTACTCAAGAAGATGAAATTTTACTTAGTCCTTATAATCATTCTTCAAATATGGTTCCTTGAATTGAACTTGCTAACAAAATAGGGGCAAAAGTCATTATTAGTGAAGATTTACTTAATTCAATTACTTTAAAAACTAAAATTATTGCTTTTGCTCAAGAGAATAATACTTTTAATGTTCCTTTAGATGTGGAAAATATTTATGCAAAAGCAAATGAAGTTGGTGCTTATGTGATTAATGATTGTGCTCAAAGTATTTCGCATCAAAAAAATTCTTTAAAAAATTCTCATGTTATTGCTTTTAGTTGCAATAAGTTTTACGGGCCAACTGGAATGGGTGTTTTAGCAATTCAAGAAAAGTTATTAAAAATACTTAAACCCACAAAATTCGGTGGAGGATCTGTTAATGAAATCTCTTCAGCACAAAGTTGGACCATTAAAGATACTATTTACAAATTTGAGCCTGGGACTCCAAATTTAGCTGGTTTTTTTATGTTTGATAAATCACTGGATTATTTTAATAGTATCGGTTATAAGCAAACACAAGTAATTTTAAATGAGCTTAGTAAATACTTGCATGCACAATTAAAGCAGTTAAACAACGTTGAAGTTTTTTCGCAAGAAGGTGATTATATTGCCTTAATTAATGTAAAAAATATCAATGCTCAAGATGTAGCTACTTATTTAGGATCTAAAGGAATTTACACTATTGCAGGAATTTTTTGTGCTCATTATTTAAGAAACATTAAACCAAATTATTCATATTTACGCATTAGTTTAGGGATTTACAATACTAAAGAAGACATCGATAAATTGATTTATCATCTAAAAAATGGAGGTGATTTTTATGGATTTTAATGCTAATAAAGCTCGAGAAATTATTATGAATCATTATCTAGATCCTGAAAATAAAAAACCTTTAAGTGTTGATGATGGAGAGGTTTTTTTTAGCTCTACTTGTTCAGATAAATTAATTTTACACACAAAATTTAAGGACAAAAAACTAATTGAAGCTTCTTTTGATGGACATGGATGTGCGATTTTTATTGCTGCTAGCGATATTTTATTATCCCTTTTAAAAAACAAAAACATCGATGAAATTGAGCAAGTTCTTTTGATTTATCAAAAATTTATTATGCAAGAAGAACTTTCAAATGAGCAAATTAATTTACTAGGGGATTTATGAGTCTTTTACAATGTTAAAACACACTTAAATCGAACCACTTGTGCACTGCTAACTGCTGAAAAGATTTTAAAAAACTAATGCAAAAATCTTTTATTTTTCATATTGATTTTGATTCTTATTTTGTTAGTGCGTTGCGCTCAATTAGACCGGAATTAAAAGGAAAACCGGTTGCAGTTGGAAAAAATGGTCCTGAATTTCTTGTAACTTCAGTGAGTTATGAACTTCGGGCAAAAGGTGTTAAAACAGGCATGATTAATTATGAAATATTAAAAATTGAGCCTAAAACCATTTTTGTTGAAGGTCACTTTGATATTTTTACAACTATTTCCACAAATATTTTTAAACATTTAAGCAAAAATTATTCTTCATTAATTAGCGTTGTATCAATTGATGAATGCTATTTAGATGTCACTGATTTAGTTTTTAGTTTTGAGCAGGCTTATAAATTAGCTCAAAAAATGCAAAATGAAATTTTAGAGCTTTTTGATATTCCAGTAACAATTGGGATATCATATAATTGCTTTTTTGCTAAAATGACCACTAATATTTCCAAACCCTTTGGAATTGGAATGACCACTAAAGATAATTATCAAAGTAATTTTTTTAATTTAGAGATTGAAAATTATTATGGAATTGGAAAAGCATCTGCACAAAAATTAAGGAAATTAGGAATAAATTATATTAAAGATTTAGTTAAAGAAGATCTTAATCATTATCAATTAAAAAGTGTTTTTGGAATTATATATCGTCAATGAATCGCTAATTTAAATCCTAATCATTATGATCGAATTGTTTTAAAAAACTCACTTCCTAAAGGCATTGGTAACGAAATCACTTTTACTAGTAAAAATTTAGATTATGAACAAATTTTAGAAAATTTACAAAAAGTTGTTTCACTGGTGATTTTACGCTGCAAGCGACAAATGTTAGTTGGAAATGTACTAACTTTAGTGGTGCGCCATCAAAATAAAAAATGACAAAATAAGCAACAAAAACTTTCTCAATTTACCAATGATTTTAATTTTATTTTTACTAAAGCTAAAGAATTATATTTAGCACATTTTTCAGAGACAAAAATTATTGGAATTGGAATTAGGATTAATAATTTAATCTTTGAATTTGAGCAAGAAAAAAACTTTAATTTATTCGAAATTGCTAGCAATAAAAATTTTACTAAGTTAAATCAACTTATTTCTCAAGTTAATCGAAAATTAAATAAACCAATTTTATATACTATGAAAGAGTATAATGAACTTAAGAGTTTAGAAAATAAAACTAATAAATTTGATTTAGAAGGATTTACATTCAAAAAAAGATAAGGAGAACCGAAAATGAAAAAAATCGCAATTTATGGTGGTAGTTTTGACCCGATTCATAAAGGTCATATTGCAGCTGCTAGATATGTCATCGAAGAACTTCAATTAGATGAACTTTATTTTGTACCGGCAAATAATTCCCCTTTTAAAACAAAATCAAAAAATAATAATGCTTTACATCGTGTTAATATGTTAAGGCTAGTAACTGAAGAAAAAATGTTTGTGAGTGATTTTGAAATTAAGCGAGGAGGAACTAGTTATACTATTGACACGGTTAAATATTTTGCTAAAAAATTTCCTCAAGACCAGTTATTTTTAATTATCGGAAGTGATCATTTACCTAAATTAGATAAATGAAAAGATATTCAAAAAATTGCTCAGCTATCTAAAATTGTGGTTTTACGCAGAAGCAAAAACATTAATAAAATTAATGCTAAAAAATATCAAGCCATTATTTTGAAAAATCCATTGTGAGATTTTTCATCCACAGAATTTAAAAAAGGATACTTAGATAGTGTTGAAGATGTGATTATGGATTATATTCAAGAAAACGGACTTTATTTAGAAAAAATTATTCATTCAATGTTGAGTGCTTTACGTGCAAAACACTGCATTAGTACTGGGAACTTTGCAGCTGAAATGGCTAAAAAATTTAACATTAGTGCAAAAAAAGCATATGTAGCCGGAATTTTACATGACATTGCTAAAGAATGAGACGAAGATCAATCACGAGCTTTTTTAGCTCAATACGAACCACAATATGCAAATGTTTTAAAACATGAATTGCATCAAGTGTGTGGATATACTTGAGTTAAGCATGCTTATAAATTAAAAGATCATGACATTTTACATGCAATTTTAGTGCATACAACTTTAGATGATGGAACTAATGAACGTAAAATAAGTAATTTAGATAAAATTATTTTTATTAGCGATAAAATTTCTCCAGGAAGACGCTTTCCAGGAATTCAAAAACTTCGTCAACTTGCTTTTGAAGATTTGGATGCAACATTTGAAAAAGTTATTCAGTATGTTTATGAATATAACATTCAAAAAGGAGTAAAATTTTCTCAAAGACAACAGGAAATATACAGAAAGTACCTTAAATAAAATGTCAGTAAATTTACAAAGAATTCAAAAATTACTTTCTCAAGCAGGAATAGCTTCTCGTCGAGAAGCTGAAAGTTTTATCAAAGCAGGAAGAGTGACAATTAATGGAAAAGTGGCTCAACTTGGAGATAAAGCAACTTTTAAAGATGAAATTTTAGTTGATAAAAAACCAATTGCTCCTGAAGAACATGTTTATTTTGTTTTAAATAAGCCTCCAAAAACAGTATGTACTCTTAAAGATAATTTTAATCGCACCATTGTGACTGATTTAATTGATACTCCTTATAAAATATTTCCTGTTGGAAGATTAGATTATGACACTACTGGAGTTCTTTTACTTACAAATGATGGAGATTTATCTAATAAATTAACTCATCCTAGTTTTGAAATTTTGCGAGTTTATCGAGCAAGACTAAATGAACCGCTTAGTAAAGAGGAATTCAAAAGACTCAATCGACCTTTAATGATTAATAAAACTCTTTCTAAACAACAAATTATTCAAGCTGATACTAAAAGTTATTTTGTTATTTTGCATGCTGGAACTTATCATCATGTTAAGAAAATTTTTGAAAGTGTCAATAAACTTGTTATTAATTTAAAAAGAGTTGAATATGCAGGAATTACCGTTGAAAAACTACCAGTTGGACATTATCGTAAATTAACTTTAAAAGAAATTAAGAATTTAAAAAACCTAGTTCGTATCAAAGGAGAACAAAATGAAAAATAAGTTTAAATTTTGACTAATTCCCACAATTATTGTTGGTTCTGTATCTTTTAATATTGCATGCACTAGTGATTTTGATAATGCAAGTAATGATAATTTAGCCAATATTAAGATTCAAGCTCAAGGTAATTTGCAAGAATATAATCGCTATTTTGATGCTATTAATAACTTTTTTGAAAATAAAAATCCTCAAGAAAGCGAAAATTTTGCCTTTTATTATAAAAATATTCAAGCTAAAGCTCAACAATTTGTCAATGCTCTAAGTGAATTTAATAATTTAATAAAAAACCAAAACGTTAATTTTAAGCTTAAAAAAGAAATTTCAGAACAGTTTTTTAAACAGTTAAACCTTCAAGAAAATGAAATCAAATCTTATAATGATGCCTTTTTTAGATTTAATGCTATTAATGAAGAGTTGAATTTACTTGCTTTAGATAGAGTTTTTAATGTTGAAACTAATATTTTTTTGAACTTTAAGAAATACTTAGGTTTTTTTGCTGCTGATCCTAAAAATTCACCACTTTATGATGAATGATTTTCGAAAAATAAACTATCAGAAGCTCAAGAAGAGTATAAAAACAAATGGTATAACCCAAATTTCAAAACTATTAATTATGCTCAACTTGGTAAAAAAATTCAAGTTGATGGAAAATCAGTTGTTGAACACACTCACGCAATTGGTAATGTTGTTAAAGAATGAAGTGTGATTGTTGGAGATGTTAAAAATTCAACTGCATTACAACAAATTAGTAATTTAATTGCTTATTTAAATGTTCACGAAAAAGAAATTAATAACTTACAAATATCAAATATTTTAAAAATAATTAATGGAACTTTTGAACAGTATAAAAACGCTTCACATCAAATAACTAATCAATTTGCTGATTCTTATCCATCAAGCAAATTAGTAGGATTTTTTGATGAAAATTCAAATTTTCAAAAATTATTTAATATTTGAGAAAAAACCAATGAACTATATACTAACTTAAAAAGTTAAGCAAATTTCTTAACTTTTTGAACTTTTTACTTTACAAAATAAAAAATTACTTTAAAATTAATTTATATAACATTTTATTTTTACATTTAAAATTAACATTTCCTTTTCTATTTTTTGAAGTAAAAATAGAAAGGAAATTTTTATGAAAAGGAAATGATTAGTAGGATCATTGCTAACAGTAGTGCCTGTAATTGGTGGAGGAGCTGGTATTTTTTACTATTTTAATTACTATAAACCAGCAGCTGATGCTAAAAAACAAAAATTACCAGAATCTCAACAATCATCACAAGATTCAGGAATTTTAAATAAAAATACTATTACCAATCCACCTCTTTTAAATAATCCAAATATTCCACCAAAACAATTAGAAGATGAAGAAAAGGAACTTAATGATTTTTTAAATAAAGAAACATTAAATTCTGAAAAAGAAAAGCATGATTTTATCAAAAGCCAAAATATTAAGGAAGAAAGTGATAATCATCTTGTATTAAATCTTTATTTAGATCAAGTTAACAAACCAAAAAAAGGAAGAGGATCTAAAGAAGAATTTATCAAAGAAATAGCTAATATCTTAAATTATGTTGATTCAAAAAATTATGATGATAATTTAAAAGTTACTATTAATTTAACAGTTGATAAACCAAATTCTAAAGGTAAAAATTCTCAAACTATTCGTCAAAAAAATACCAAAACATATACTGTTAATGAATTTTTTAGACGCTCACCACTTCAGAAAATTTTTGATAAATTATCTTTTTTAAAAGGTCTAAAAACACCTAGTTTTTCACTAATAACATTAAAAAAATATTTAACAAAAATTAAAACAGCTTTAATATTTTTCTTAAGCAAAAGATTAGATATATTTACTTTACTATTAAATTATCTTTTAGGTAATTAAAAAAACTCAAAAAACACCATGATATCTAAATCATGGTGTTTTTTAAACTTCTTCGTTAATAGAAATTATGCTATTTTCTAAGATAAATTTTTTAATTTTTTCTTCAATATCTTTTTCTTTAGCATTTATTACTCAATCTTCAAATGTTTTTGTATATTGATTTCAGTTAAATTTTTGAATTTCGTATCCGTAGCTATATAAATATTTTTCATCACTTCATTTTAAATAAAGCCCACAAAAATATCTCAAGAAAATAACCATAAATGAAAAAATAGCTCTTTTATTACCGTTTAATAAAATATGCTGTCCAACTAAGCGAGAGACTATATGTACTAGTAAATCAATTGTATTTTGATTTTCGGGTTCTTCTTTGTACTTAATGTAATTTTCAAATAATAAATTTATTTTTGCGTTAAATTCCTCTATTCTTCTTTCATCAATTTCTTCGGTAGATAATTTTTCAGCAAATTTAAAAGATTTTTCAACAACCTTTTTAATAAGTGTTTTTATAATTTCTGTCTCAATGTATGCAAAACTCATTTGAATTATAGCTTTTTCGTTTAAGACAAAATATAAAGTTTTAAAATTACTTGCATCATATAATTTTATTTTTCTTGTTTCAAATTGGCCATTTAAATAGAAACTCTTTTGCTTTTTTAAAGCCTTTTCATCTAAACAAATAACTAAATTTTTTCATCTTATGTTCATATTACTTTTATCCTAATTTTAAGAAAAAAGCAAAGATTATACTTTGCTTAAGAATTCTGTCTACATTTTAGCTAATTCATTTAATACTTTAGCGTAAACTTCTTTGGCTGGATGTTTTTCAAAGGCTGCATCTTGTCGTTTGACGTTTTCCATAAACATTTTATAAGTTAATTTCGGAAGTTTTTCGATTTTCTTTTTTTGTCTCATTTAAAACTACCCCTTTACCAGCTTGATTGTATTAAAATTATACATTTATTTAATGTTTAAATTTTTTAAAATTTTAAACATTTTTAGAAAGATTTTATATTAATATTGTTTTTTGAATAAAGCATAAATTAATTTGCTACCAGATTAGTTTTATGCAATAAGAAAATATTTATTTTTACTTTTATTTAACTTCTTGAACATTAATCATTGGATTTTGTGCATACACAGGTATATTATAGAAGGCTTTTGAAGAATATGGATCAAAAGTCTCTAATCCCTGAGAATGCGATCTAAATGAAGTTCCTAAAACATTGGTGAATTCAAATTTTCCGTTATCAATACGCTTTATAACAACAAGTTCCTCAGAAACTTGTGAACCACCTTCAACTTGGTTAACTCGATTAGACAATTTAAACACACGCTCTTTTTTGAATTTAAAATCATCTGCAGAAATTGTAATTTCTTTTTCTTTGACTTTTTCAAATTCATCTTGTTCTTTATCGTCGATATAATAAATTTTAAATTTAAATTCAAAGCCATATTTATTAACTGGTAAAACATTAATTTTATTAATAACAAAAACTCGTTGAGGTACTTCACCTGAATTAAATTGGTTAAAGTATTTTCCGTATTCTTCTTTGTCATTTACAAAATCCGTGTATCCTGTTGCTGGAGTATTTGAACCAAAATGTTCACCTTCAGAGTCACTAACTTTTTTTCTAGCGTTTTTATAGATATTAGAATTTAAAATTATATTTTTAAATTTAGTATATTTAGTTGTTAAATCTTTTAGTTTTTGAGCTTCTTCTTGATATTGTTTTAAATATTGATTTTTTTGCTTTTCTAAGGATTTAATTAAATCTTTTGAAACATCATTTTTAATTTGTTGTTTTAATTGCTCAATTTTTCTATTTTTTTGCTTTAAGTTTTCACTTGAAAAATTAAGTTCAGTTTTGCTCTTATCAATAATTAAATTTTGTAACTTAACACTTTCATTGGTTAAATCAGCTATTCTTTGACTATATTTTTTAACAAAATCAATTTGTTTTTCAAAATTACTCCCAGGATTTGATAGTTCATTTAAAGATAATAAAGTATTCATATTTGCTACATTTAAGCCTTTAGCTTGAGCACTATCTTTAATTTTAATTGCGGCAGTTTTTCTTAATTGATATTCTCTGCTTACAGAAGCAACATCAGTACTTAAATTATTAGTAAATAAGTATTTTGTTTGGTTTAGTGTTTTGATATTATTTTCTAATTGATCTTTAGATTTTTGTAATGAATTGATGTTTTGTTGCTGATTTTGTGCTTTTAAGACATAATTTTGCTCAACAGCTAAAACAAAAGCATTATTTAATTTTTCTGAAAGATCAATTACTTTTTTAACACTTAGTTGCATTTGTCCAAGTGAATTTTTGGAGTTAAAAGCTGGTACTTCTTCTCTAAGAGCATTATTAAGAAGTGAAACATCAAGATTTTGATCTACTTCAGCTAAGAAAGTTCGTGCTTTTGTTTTAAGGTTATCTAAAACTGATTTAATAGCATCATAAGCACTTTTAACTTGATTTTTATTATTAGAAACTTCAGAATTAATTTGTTTAAGTTCAGATTGAGCACTTTTTAAGCTTGCTTTAGTAGTTTCTAAAAAATTTTTACTTTGCGATAATTCGTTTTGAATGCTTGTTAAATTACTTTGAACAGTAGCAAGTTCTTGATGCTTTACATTAAGTTGAAATTGAGTTGAAGAAAGTTGCTCTTTAGTAGAATTTAAATTAGCTAAAGTTTTTTGATATTCGGCTTTAAGCGGGTCTAAAATATTCTTTTTGTACTCTTCGATTACTTCTTGAGCCGAAGAAAGTGCTTGTTGTACTGTTGGAGCAAAAGTTTGCGTGTAGTTTTCAGCAGTGTATTTATTTTTTAAATCCATCAGAGCATTAATTCGAGTTTTTAAGCGATTTGCTAAACTTTCTGCTTCATTTACACTAGAGCTTCTAATGGTGTCTTCAATTCCACTTAGTGAGCTAATTTGGTTATCTAACATTGTTCCTAAATTAGTCATTAAATCATTTTTAATTGCGGCAATATTAGCTTCAAGCTCACTTTTACTTTGTGATAAAGTAGCAATTTGCTCATCGGTTTGTTGTTTTTGAGATTGAAGGTTTTTTACTAACTGATTTTGAGTAAATAATTCATTTGATTGTTTAGTGTTTTCATCATTATAAAGCTTAATAATATTATTTCTAATTTGTTCGTATTTAGACAAAATTTGCTCAAAGATTTGATTAACATTTTCAAGATTGTATGTCGATAAAGGAGACTCAAAATCATTTTCTAAATTTATTGAAGCAAGTTTATTTTGTGAAGTTTTTAGTAGCTCAGAAATAATTACTTGTTTAGTATCAAAGAAACTAGAAACTTGGGCTATTGAATCTTTAATTGATTTAATACTCGGGAGATTTTGTAAGTTATCAAAATTTGAATTTTTAAAGTTAATTAGAGCATTTTTAAGTTCAACGATTTTTTCTAAATAGAAATTAAGAGTTGAATTTCCTTGCTCAATTAATGAACGAATTTGTTTGTTACGAGTTTTGATGTTTTGAGTATTTTCTTTGACTTGCTCTAAATTTTTATTTAATTGAGAACTCATTAATTCTAAAGCATTAGTAATTTGTATAAGGAAAATATTTTGTGATTTAATAATTTTTTCCAGAGATTCTTTAGTGCTTTCAATATCGCTAAAAGTGTTTTCATTTATTGATTTTAGTAGATCTTTTCCTTTGTTGATTGAATCTTTGATAATGTTTTTAGTATCTTGTTTTAAAACATTATTGTTTTGCAATTGATCATTAAGCGAATCGCTGAGCATATTGATTTTTTCTTTTAATGAATTTTTAAAACTCAATAGTGGTGTTTTAAGTTGCTTATATCCAACATTTTTAATAATTTCTTCAGTATTTTTTCCGCTGTTTAATTCATTTGCAAGAGCATCCAAAGAAGCTGAAAAATCCTTATTAGATAAGTTAGTTTCTTGCAAATCTTTAATCATAATTTGCAATCTTTGATTTTGAGCATTTAAAGATTTTTGATTATCTTGATCTAATTTATTTTGCTCACGAAGTTGCTTAATTTGCACAAGTAACGAATTATTTTGTGCTTTTAAGGCGTTATTTTGTTTTTGAAGTACAACTCCAGTTGGAATAGCTCCAAGAGCAACCCCTAATACAAAAGTTATAGGAAGTGCTGTAGATAAAGTTAATGTTAATTTTCTTTTATTCATATATATTCCTTTTGATAATTTGAGTTTTAACAATCTTTGCTGAAAGGGTAAAATATAAAAATTAAAAAGCAAAAATTATTTTTCTCATAAGTTTTGTCTACTTATTTAATAATCAAAATCTTAAAAATATAATAAAAAAGAAAATTACTATAAAAATCTCAATTAAAACAGTTTATAGAACGTAAATTTATATAAGTTTAAATTTATTAATTTTTATAAAGAGCTTATTAATTTGGGATTATTCAGAAAGTTGTAAAATTATTTAATATAAATTAAAAATTTACATATATTAATAATTAATAGTAAAAATTACTTATTACTTAATTAGGAATTTTAAATTTATTGACCTTTAAAAATTAATTTTTAAAATCCAAGAATAATAAATTTGTGGAAATTTTTCCAGTTTTTCTTAAAATAATCATTTAATTTTTAAAATTTTAGAAAATCCATATACATACTATAAATGTGGATATTAGAAAAAATAAAGAAAGTAATTTTCACTAATAGATATAGAAAAGTTATAAAGAAATTTTTATTGGGGAAATTTTTTATGTTTTTCTATATATATATATATATATATATAGTGTATATTTTAATAACAAATATAGTAAATAAAAATTAAATTTTGGGAGATTAACATGAAAAACCAAAGGAAAGCAATCATTGGTTTAGGAATTACTGCTGGAGTGACTGCTGCTTCTGCTTTAGTATCGGCTGGACTAGCATTATCACTTCATAGCAATTATAAAGTTCCACATAATCAAACTTATTTCTTTTTAGAATTAAAAAATGAAGTTCAAAAAACTCAAGAACAACTAAAATCATTTTCTATTTCTGAAAATTCAAAAAATAATACCAACGAAATCAAAAACCTTTTTAGTGAAATTGATCACGCCAATCAACTTCTTTCAAACGAAAATTCAAGCGTTGCATTGATGTTAGAGCAAAGAAACAAACTAAAGCACTTAGCGCCTAAAGCACTACTAAGTGTAACTACTATTGCTAATAAACCAGATGAATCTAAAAAATTAATTGAACAGTATTACTCATTAGTCAAAGATGTTGACTTTCAAAAAGTCATTGAAAATGCTAAAAATACTGTTGTTAGTTCACTTAATACTTCAAATAATATTGCATCCTTAAATGCTTTTTATAATGTTGTTGATCCACTAATTGTTCGACAAAATGAGTTTTCATTTTCACTTGAAACTAAGATTTGAACTGATTATGATAAACTATCAAAAGATAATTCAGTTTCATTAACAGCTCAAGAAAAAAGCGCCTTAATTTCAAGTATTGAACAAATTTTAAATTTACTTGCTGAACCTCAATATTCAAGAGATGCAATTCTTGAATATAATAAAGTTTATGATGAAATTGTCAAAAAACTAAGCATCAATAAAGCCCAAGAGAGCAAAAATTTACATAATTTCTTAAAAAATGTTATTCGGGTAAGAAATGAAATTGGTCTTTTAAAAATCAAAGAAGATGTCAAAAAGGACTTTTTTAAGCGTATTGATAATTACAAAGAAATGGCTTTAGCTCCAATTCCAACTTTAGCAGTTGATAAAGCTCATGAGATTGATTACTTAAATAAATTAGTTAATAATCAACTAGCAACTATTACTAGTGAAGATATAAATCAAAACAAGAATTTAACTTTATTAAGTCAAAATTTACAAGCTTTAAACGCTTTAAATGTTGATGAGAAAATCAAAGCTCTTATCAATAAACAAGTTGATTTAATTCAAAAAGATGTTAATGAACACCCAGAAAATGTTTTAAATTATATTTCACAAGCTAATAACTTAAAAACCGCTATTGAAAATATTGAAAAACTAATTAGTGACATTAAAGATAAAATCAACAAATATCTTAATATAAAAGACATTAGTGAGACAGACGCTAAAGGTTTTAATGATCAATTAAATGCAATTATTTTAGCTGAACATAAAGACATTAACGAATATTTAATAAATTTAAATGCTTTATATAATAAAATTTATGACAATAGTTTATTAAGCGGTGTTTTTAAAGATTCGTTAACAAAACTTAAACTGCAAGTTGAGGAATCATTATATAAAGGATTTGGAGTTGATAAAAATGCTTTAACTACAATTTTAGATAAAATTAATTCTTTAGTTAATAATGGAACTTCGCTAAAAGATCTAAATGATGGTCTACGAACTTTAAGTAATGGTCTTCGGGAAATTAATCGTATTGAGTTAAAAAACTTATATAAAGCTACTGTTTCGTTTTTAACTAAAGATAGTATTGTAAGTGAAGAAATTAAAGATCGCCTTATTGAATTAAATACCAAAACTAAACCATTAATTGAAGATAGCTCTGCCGCTATTAGAGATGATTTACAATTTTTAATTGGCGAATATAAAAAGCAACTTCAACGTGCTAACATTAGTGATGAATTACAAAAAACATTGCTTAAACACTTTCAAACCAAAGAGCATATTGAAAAAGTTTTTGGTGGCCCAGAGGAAATTTTAAAATCACCATTTGGGAAAAAATTACTTGAACATATTGATGAACTTAAAAAACAAGCTAAAATCATTGAACTAGACCCTAATCCTGATTTAGATGAAGAAACTAAAAAACAACTCCTTGCTCAAATTCAAAACAAACTTGATAATATCTTCAATAATGCACAAAATTACAAAGATTTAGAACAAGAAATTGCTAATGGAGATATAGCATTAGAATCTTCAAAAGGAAAAACTTCTGAGCAAGCTTCCTTAGAAAAAGAAGCTTTAGCAATTAAACAGTTGCAAAATGAAGGGTTCGAGGCTTTAAATAATGCTCCAACTTCAAAAGATGTTAATGAAATTGTTGATAAATTAAAAAACGCAATTAGTGATTATAAGGAAAAACAATCAGTTTATCAATCAACTAAAGCTTTAGAGGATAAATTTAAAGAAATTGAAGATACTTTTGCTCCTTATGCACCCGCAGGAAGCAAAACTCCAACTCAAGAAAATTTAACCAATAAATTAAAAGATTATCAAAAAGAACTAACTAATCCTACATTATCAAATGAAGAACGAGACAAAGTTAACGAAAAAATTGCTCATTTAGTTGAAGTGGTTGGAAACTTTAAAGAATTAGAAGTTGCTAACAATGCTTTAAAAGAATTAATCAAGGATACTGAAATTTTGGATTTTGCATCCTTTAAACCTGAGCAAGATTACACTAATGCTAAAAACTTAACCAAAGAAATTGATCAATACCTAATTGATGCTTTTAACGCACCTTTTAATCGTGCTGAAATAGAAGAAAAAATCAAACTTGTTCAAGTTCAAAGTAAAACTTTAGAGCTTGCAATTGCAGTTGCAATGCTTCGAAAAACCAACAGTGAAATTCAAGCTAATAAAATTACTAATGCATCTTTAGTTTCACAAGCTCCATATAATGTCATTAATACTTCAATTGAATCTCTTAATATTAAAGTTAACGACTTAATTAGTAATACCAGTAAAACGGCAGCACAAGTAAATTCATTAAATGATAGTTTAAAAGGATATGCAAATTTAGCAAGATCACTTAAAGCAAGTGCTGATAAACTTGCCTCTTTAAGTCAAAGCACCAATCCACTTGCATATCAAGCGCTGTTAGATTCAATTACAAATAAACCCAATGGTGGAGGAGTTGATGAACCAAGCAATTCGCTAATTAATTTTGGTGATAGCATTAGCATTATCAATTTTAAAACTCGAATTTTAAATGCTGAACTTGCTAAAACTGATACTCGGGTACAAGTTGAAAATAATATTAACACTTTAAAAATGGTTTATGGACAAAATGAGCAAAATCGTGCTATTTTTGATGAAGCGATTGCTGCATGAAATACCAAAATTAATACTTATACTGATTTATTAAAACAATTTTATGTTTCTCGAAATAATTTAGCAACCCTTAGAGATGATATTGATTTTTATCACACCACTCAAACAAACACTAAAAATGCTATTGAAAAAGCTTGAAATGATGCTCTTGCACTTAAAAATCAAACCCAAGCACAATTTGATGCTCGTAAACAAAATGATAATTTAACAACAGTCACTTTTACTGATGAAGCTTTTGCTGCTTTTGAGACTCTTAAAGATAAAAAGGATGCAAATAATAAATTTATCACTTTAACTCCTCAACTTCTAGATAAACTCAAAGAAGTACCGTTAGGGTATGCTAAAGATTTATTTATTCAATTAGCAGACCGAATCACTAATCGGATAACTCAATTATTTGATAATTATTCTCCCGAAGTAAAAAATACCTATGCAAATAATTGAAAAAATGCTATTAATAAATGAATTGAAGTACTTAAAACAACTATTAAAAGTTATTCTTCAGTTGATGATATTTTAAAAATTCAAAATGATTATTCGAAAGTTTTTGCTCTTAATCAATTAGCCGATCAATTTGATACTATTTTTAGATATTTAAATTCTACTAAATCTAGAGCTGGAGAAAGAACTTTTGCAACATTACAAAGAGAAAATCCAAATAATGCTTTATTTGCTAAATTACAAAATACAAACACTTATACAACTGCTGATGATGCAACCTTATATAATAAGACACGACAAACAATTATTTTATTAAGAAATGAACTTCGTAATACTTATTTAGATGTTGCTGATTTTCAAGGTGCTAAAGAAGTTCAAGTAGAACAAATTCGTCTTTATAGAGGAATCATTAGTCAAAAAATTCTTATTTCGCCTAGTATTGACATTACCTTACAAACACAAATTGAAAATAAACTAAATGAATTAATTGATAGCACTACCAATGCTACTTCTAAAAATGAATTGGTAAATTTTCATAATCAACTTAGTGATATAAAAATTAAACAAAAAGCTCTGTTAGATTTAGCAACACAAACTCAAACCTCTGAAGATTTAATTCGAAACTGAGACAATAATACAACTCCAGATCAAACAGGTAAAATATCTATTATTCATGCAATTGAAAATACCTACAATTCTTATAAAAATTCTTATTTAACATTAACTGAACAAGAACTTGTTTCTAAAAAACAACAACTAGAAAATTTAGGAATTTTATTTAATGACTTTGAACAAGTTTACAATCAAGTTCAACAAGATAAACAATCAGTTCCAATGAGCTATCCAGATGGAACTGGAGCTCAAGGAACTGGTAATGATGGACTAAATAAAATGAATGGGTATTATGATAATTTACTCACAATGCTTAACACTACCCCAGTAACTCAAGATAAAATTATCTCAGTAAGAGCAATTTTAAATACTTTAAGTAAATTAATTACCCTTCAAGCAGATAAAATTAACACTCAAACACAAGTAGTTAATGATAGCGAATACAGTAGCGTTGAATATAAAACTGGAACTAATGCCAATTATGGATTTGATACTGATGCTAAAAAACTTGCTGACGCAATTTTAAAAAGCATTCCTGATAATTCTAAGAGTGCTTTAGATATTGAAAATACTTTATATCCACAACTTGTAAGTGAATTTGACAATCAATATCATTTATATTTAGCTCGTAAAAATGGTTTAGATCTTATTTATAAAAATGGTAATGTTGATGCAGATAAAGGTATTAAAGTTAAACAAATTGAAAAAATCACTGTAAATAATCAAATTGATTCTATGTATGATGATTTAAAAGCTAAAATGAATGATTTTTTCCATACTGAAGCTGAAAAAATCCAAAATGCCAATGATACTACTACCATTGATAATTCAATTCAAACTGTTAGCGAAAGTGATGTTTTCTTTGATAAATATAAACAAATTGCTGAGTTAATTGCAAAAGCTAATGCAGCAAAAGCTTTAGTTAATGCTAATATTCAAGCAAATCCAAATGTCACTGAATCGCTCCAAAAAATTAATGAAGAAATAAATAAAGGAAAAAGCTATTACTACACTCAAAAAGATGTAGTAATGCTAGATAATAATATTTTCTTTTTAAACACATATATTGCACGTTTAAAACTTGCTACTCAAGTAGCTAATTTACTTAATAATTTAACTTCATTTAATACTGCTGAAGGAACTGCTGAGTTTTTAAGTGCTGATGCTAAAATTCCGCTTGAAAGCATTATTAATAAACCATTTACTGATTTAAAAGCAACTCCATCGCTTGAAACTCAACAAAATTACGAACGATTATTAGAAACTTATATTACTAGTTCATCTCCACAATCATTTAACGTGGCCTTTTTAAATTCTAAAGAATTGCAAGCAACTATTTATAAAGCTCAGCAATATTTAAATTCTTATAAAGCTAAATTAGCCAATAATGCTAATTATGAACCACAAAGCATCCAAGCTTTATACAATGCTCTTGAAAGTAAAATTACTGAAGCAACAACTATTTTAAAAGCAGCTAATCACAATGAAGTGGCTAAAGTTAGAGTTACTTCAGAATTATTTAACTCTAATGATGGAGCTTTAGATAAAATCTTTAAAGCTATTGATGCAAAAATCAAAGCACAATACAATAAAAACTTAGAATTAAGTAAATTTATGGTTGGAGCTTATGTTAATGGAAATGTAACTCCAAAATTACAAGATTATGATCAAGTAGCTCTTACTGACATTGAAACCACTGACATTAGCACTCCGCAAAAACTTGAAGAATTAAATACTAAATATCAAAATGCTATTGATAAATACGAGCAACAATCTTTAGATGTATTTAAATGAGAAGCTAATCGTTATAATTCTTTTAGATCCAAAATTCAGGTATATACTAACTTTTTTAGCGATACTAACAATGGAGTTGATAAAGAATTTATTTTAAAAGTAACAGGAATAACTCAAGGAACTTTAGATTCAATATTAAATAAATTAAGTGTTGCTGGAGCAAATTTACTTGATCCAAGTAATAGCAATAGCATTTATCAAAGAGTTTTAAATTATGCCTTAGAAGTAACTAAGGATGATGATCAAATTAGGGAGTTTTTAAAAGGAATTAATTCAAATAATATCGTTAAAGAACTTCATGAAATTGGAAGTGAATTTTTAAGTGATTTTCAAAATCTAATTTTAATTACTTCAGTTCCAAATGTTTTACTTGCTAAAAGTGAATATGAAAAAATTAATGAACAATTACAAGTAGATCAAGATAAAGGAACAGCAGGTTATACTTTACAACAAATAAACCAAAGAGATACAGTGGTAGGAAAAATTCAACCTATTAACAGTGGTTTAAATAATATCGATCCACAATTAAACGACAAATTACGTGCTGATGTTGATGAATCTCAAGATAATTTCAGTAGTGTTACTAACCTAACTAACGTTAATAATTTAAGAAAAAATTATTTTGACGATTTTAAATCTATTGTTGTTTCAATTGCTAAAGTTAAACAAAGACTTGATAGTTTAGTCTATGGAGAAAATGCCAATGATAGTGCTAATTTAAAAGATATTTTGCATAAGTATATTTTAGGAGACACTGGATTTGTTGGTCGAGCTAATATTGAGAATTTTTTAAAATTTATTGCTGATGCAAGTCAACTTAACCAAAGTGGGAATAATGATAAATTTAAATTAGTTAAAGATGAGTATCAAAAACTAGCAACCCCCGCTATTGAAAATGAAAAATTATTAGATAATCTAACTAAAAATCGTTCAAGCGATTTTGATATTTATAACGCTATTACAAAAGCTTTTTCAAGGGCATTAGCTTTACATGAGTGAATGAATACCCCAAGTAATAGAGATTTATTTTTTGATTATTTATCTCAAGTAACTAATGGAATTTTCAATTATCAAAATATTATTGCAAAAGATCGAACTCAAATTAGAGGATTTGTTGAATATCTCACTGGTAATAATATTCCTGAAAGTACTCTTAGAATTGATGGAATTGATTATAAAGCCAGAAGAATTGATTCAGCTTTTAGTTTTACTCAAGTTGATTCTTTTATTGGTGGTTTATTTGAAAAATTTAATGCTCTAAAAGGAAATGGAATTACTTTTAATAAAGATAATGTTGAAGTGTATATTTACAAATCAGATAACGCAAATGTTCCATATGTTGTTCAAAAAGATACCAATGACACTTCAATTAAACGGGGATTTGTTAATTTATACTTTAAATTTAAAAAGCCAGCAAGTTTAAATGATGCTAATAATGCTTTTGGAGATGTTGAGGATTTTGGAGTTAAGTTTGAAAATGTAGGAATTAACTTTAAAACCTTAGATCGTTTTGTTATTAGTGAAAAAAATATTACAAATTCACAAGCTTTAACGCAACCAATTTTTACTTTAGATGATGTTGGATGAAATAATTTGCAAGCTCCTTATTATTTATCGGCAGCTTTTACAAAATATTCAACTCTTAAAGCTCGTGAACAAGGAAATTCAAAAAACTACTTTACGGAAAATGTTAATAGTGATCTTTTTGGTCCTGATACAGATCCAACAACTCAACAATTTACATCAGGACCTGATTTTAGAGTTAAAGTCAAATTCGGAACCAATAGAACTTATAAAGGTTATAGACAAGTAGGAAACGCAATCTTTTGAAAAACTTTAAATCCACTTGTTGGAACTGTTTCAGATATTAAATATAAACAAAACGATCCTTATCTTAGTTCAGTTATTTCAAATGCGGATCGAAACTCAAATCAATACGAACAAAGATATCTATATAAAGTTAAAGATGGGACAAATAATAATTCAAATGATGATGTAGGTAAAACATTAGTTTTTTTACCACTTGTTATCGGAATTCCAGTAAGAAATACAGCTGGAGAAGACGCCTTATTAGTGCTTTCTTGACAAATATTTAACCGTTTCTCAACAGATACATCAAGTCAAAACGAAACTTTCTCACTTGGAAATGATGCTGTTTTAAGTAAAGAGTTTATTTTTAAACGCACTTCAGCAGGAAGTATTGCAACTCAAACTCAAAGTACGACTAATTTTTATGACCATATTATGAGCAAAATTAAATATCGCGACTTAGTTGGACTAACATTTATAAATTTACAATCTTCAGGCTTATGAGAACATGACCCACTTATTACTACTGATACACAAAATTCATTTGATCAAGGAATTGGAACAGCAGAATTTGCAAATGCCATTGGAACTGATGGTCGTTTTGAAATCCAATTCAAATTACATTAATGGAGACATATCATGCTTAAAAAAACAGCTAAAAAATCATTTATTATTACTTCAATAGCTACTGCTCCGCTTGCAGTAGGCTTAGGTGTGACATTATTTGCAATTCACTCAAATGAAGTAGTTAACACTAACACTGTATATGGAAATTTACTGCAAGGAGAAAATCTTTTTAAAATTTATTCTCCATATTTTGAGGTTTCAGATCAAGAAAAAGAGGCAATTGCCCAAAGCTACAATCAAGCTAAAGAAGATTGAAAAAGCAAAGATAAGTCTCTCCAGGAAAAATTAGCTTCTTTAGATAAAGCTCAAGCTCAAGCCTTTGATTTTTATATTAATCATTTAGACAAAACTAATTTTGATGAGCAAGAACCCACATTATTTTGAAATAAAATTCTAAATAACCAAGAAGGTCGTATTCGTGAATTAGATCTTAAAGATCAGCTTACTCAACTTAAAGAAGATCAGTCACTAAAATTCTTTGATGTTCTTTATACTGCAACAAATGAACAAAAAGAACAATATCTTAAAATGCTTTCAAATGAAATTTCTAAATTAGTGGTTAATCAAAATCAAATTTTAGATCCATTTATTAACTTATTACAAGGAACATCAACTAAAGTAGATAATATTTTATTTGATGGACTTAAAAAAGATGTTGTTAGTTCCTTAAGACCCCTATATTCCAGAATTATTAGCAGTAATATCCGGTTAAATGAAGTTCAAATTGCTTCGCAAGATACAAATAAAGAAGTGGATAAATTGCAAGAAGTTTTAGATTCTTCACAAGTGGAAATAAACGAAATTAATCAGTATTTAAAACTAATTCAACCATACACTGAAAGTGTCACATATAGCGACACACAAAAAAATAATGTCAAAAAATTTCTTGAATCAACAAAAATTAATTTAAATATTGCTTTAACTAAAGCTGATATTAATTCAATTCGTAATAATTTAGTGACCTTTTATCAACAAATTTCAGACCAACAAAGAAGCATTAGCGAAATTAAAGATGTTATTCGTGGATTAACTCAATATGTTAATGAATTTTCAAATTCACTTGATTTTAATAAACAAAAAATTGTTCAATTAATTAACACAACTCTTAATATTAGTGATAAAAATGCTTTAATTAGTGCTAAAGCGAATCTTTTTAGTGAATTTTATTCACTTAAATTTGTCGATGAATTATTACTTGAACTTAAAGAAAAAATTACTAATGCACAAAAAGATGATTTAATTTCTGAAAGTAAAGCAGTTATTGCTAATTCGCAAATTGACTTAATTTTATCTAAAAAAATCCCAAACAAAGAATTAGCAAATGAATTTTTTGCCTACTATAACTCCGAAAGTAAAGAATTAGATGCATTAAAATACTTAAATAATGAATTAAAACTCATTCAAAATCAAAGTAAAGTAATTAAGGAACTAAATTTTACCAATGATGATGTTATAAAAAAATTAAATGATTTAGAAAATCAAATAATTAAAACCTATTCAAATAATGTTACTTCAACATTTTTAGCACCAATTAACCATAAGCTTAACGAATCATTACGACTAATTTTAAAAGATGATTTAAAACAACTTATTGACCAAATGGATGAGCAAATGAAATTGCTTAGAAACTTAGATAATAAAGCCAATGAAGCAGTTTTAGTTGAAGCAAAAAAACTCAATGAAGTTTCTCTCCCAATGACAGTTGATTTTGATCCAACTCCTACAGCTACAATTATTAAGCAAATTAAGCAATATGATTTAAAATTACAAAATTTAATTAATGCTTATCATCAAACTCTAACTGAAGGAACTTCTGATTTTACTTATGATTATTTAAAAACCGTTTTTTCGGATAATAATGATAATTACGTTCTAACTCCAAATGAGCAAAAGAGAAATGATTTATATAACGATCTCAAAAAACGTCTTGACGAATTTAGAGACGCAATTAATAGAGGGAATGGAAATCCAGAAATTGAAAAAAAATTGGAAGAAATAACTGCTAAATTAAAAAATTTAACCAATACAGCCGGAAAATTTAGAGAACTTTCAAATTTAGATAAACAAGCTCAAGAAACTATTAATCGAAAATTACAAAGCGAAAACTCCGCTGCACTTAAACCTTATATTGATGCAGTTGAAAAAGTTCGTTCACAATTACAGGGACTTTTTGAAAATCCAAATGCAACCAATAATCAAATTCAAGATTTAATTAATCAACTTAATCAAGCTCTTAAAGAGTTAAATGAAGCTGATACAAAAATTATTATTAATCAAAAAATTAATGATTTAAAAAATGTAATTGAAGAAAAATTCCCTAACGGAATTAATACACCAGGTTCCGAAGCGTTAAATAAACACTTAAAACAGCTTATTGAAGATGCTAAAGATGTTTCAAATCCTGAAAAAAGTAACAAAACAATTGATGTAGCTAATGAACTAATTAAAATTACCCCTGTTTTGTTTGATTTAGAAGCAGACAAAAAACGTTTACTTACAATTATTGGAGAGAAAAATTCTACTCAATATAGCGGAATTAAAACTAAAGATGCAATTAACGCAGGACATGCACAAATTAAAAATGCTGATGAAGTAGTTGCAAGGTTAAATGATTTAAATAATATTCCTAATTTAGAAGCATTTGAAAATGAAAAAACTCAACTTTTACTTCGGGGAAATGAAATTTTACTTGCTTATGAGCAAGATAAAATCCAAAATCTTAATCAAGCAATTCAAGTAACAGCAAAAAATCAAACTACTGAAGCAAACACTCGTTATAAAGAACAATTAGAGCATCTTAATGATTATGCTACTGTTAAAAAATCAGAATTAATTTTGGAAAAAGCAACCGAAGCATCAGAAAAATTAGAAAAACTACTTCCTTTAGCTAGCATTAGTTCACAATTGCTTGATTTTTATAACCTTTACAATCAAGATCCAACCACATCTTTAGCTGGTTATATTAATAATTTATTATTAAATAATCAATTATTAGCTACTGATACTTTAGAAGAAATTGAGAATAAAACTACTACTTTAACTAAAGCAAAAGAAGTTATTGCGGCTAAAAAAGAATATTTAGATGAATACAATTCTCTTGCTTCAATTTTATCTAGCGATAGTAATTGAAAAATTTATGCTCAATTAAATCGTCAAATTTCATCAATTAAAGAACAAACTAATTCAATTATTTTTGATAATGATTTAACTGTTGAACAAATTCGTGCTAAAAAAGTTGAATTAAGTGCAAATATTAATACTTTTACTCGAACTAAAGCAAGGTTATTAGAAGATTTTAATCAAGCGGTAAGTAAAATTGAAAAACAATTAGCCCTTTTAGATGCGGATGTTGCTAAAATCAAACAAAGCAATCCAACATATAGCTTTGATACTTATTATCAAGTGGCCAAAACTAATTTTAATACCGATAAAAGTGAACTTCAACGAGAAAATGTTGATACTAGTGATATTAATGCTTACGAAGCAAAACTTAAAACTGCATACCAAAAAGATTTAGCTCTAAATAAACTTAAAGATTTAGAAACTTTTGCAACTGCAGCAGATTTTGGAAATACTGATTTACATAATAAAGCAAAAGTTGCACGAACAAGTTTTGACAATTTTATTAAAAATAAACTCAATAATCCGAATTTAACTTTGGAAGAATCGGAAAATCTTGTTGGTAAGATTGCACGCTTTTTTGATTTATTTGAACTTGAAAAGCGAGTAGCATCTCACATTGATCAAGTTCAAAATGATGGACCTCGTAGTGATTTACAAATTCTTTCAACATCTTTTTTAACCGAAACTTTTAATAGTACCATTCCTTCTTCTGATACTAATTATGATGATTTAGTTTCTAAACACGATGAATTACTTGGTGTTTTTAATAAAGAAAAACTTGATATTGAAACACTTAGAGATCAAATTATTTTAGCTTTAGAAAACACTGATTTAACCAAAGGGCAATATGGACTAGTAAAACTCACTAATGATGGATTGGGAAATAATTACGATCAAGTTGCTAAAGAGAAGCTTGATACTTTTGTTGATACTATTAAAAGAGAAACAATAATTTCTCCTGATCAAAATAATTTAAATGAGCTACTAGCAAAAGTTCAAAAAGCAAAAAGAGAAGTAACTGCTTTTGCACAATTAGCTCAAGCACAATTTAATGCCGAAGAAGAGCTTAATAATGCCTTAGATAATGATGATTCGCCAATTATTAATTATTATTCAGCAAAACTTAGAGGATTTATTAACGTAGCTCAAAGTGTTTATTTACGTGATAGTAATGAAGATAATAATCCAATATATAATGATTTAAAAAACAAAATCACTTTTACTACCGCAAAACTTGTTCAAGCAAATTTACTTGTTTCTAAATTAAAAGAAATTCGTGAAATTACTAACGCTACAGAATTTAATTTAAGAAATATTGACAATCAAAGCGGGATTGATAAACTAAATGAACTAAATAATTACCTAACTTCTTTTGAAACAACCGCACAAAATGATGATTTTTCTCAAGAAGCAACCGATAAAATAGCCACTTTAGTACAAAAAGCCACCTCTTTTAAAACTATTATCGACATTGATAATACTGTATTAGCAAAAGTAACTGAGTGAGTTAATGCTTCCCAAGCAACAAATACCACTGACATTAAATCACTACTTCAACTTGTGTGAGATAGTATTCCAACTGCTAATGCTCAAGCTAATGCTTCTTTAGGGAAAACTCAAGGAAATGAATATAACGTTAGTGATTTATTTGATTTAGCTTCACAAAGCACTAAAACTGATCAAGAATATAATACTTTAAGTGAAAAAATCGTTCGTGAAATTACTCAAAAACAAGCAGAAATTGAAACTAAAAACATTTATCGTAAAGCTACTGATGTTAAAATTCGAGCAATCAAAAACCAAACCTTTACTCCATTAGTTCATAACACTTTTAAAGATTCTTTACTCACATTTATAGCTACTTTAGAAACTCAAAACAACGCTCAAACTAGCTTTACTATTACCCCAGATGAAACTGGAGAATTAAATAAAATTAAAGCTCAAGTTGACATTATTACAACTAAATTTAATGATTTAAAAACTCTTGCAACTAAAGCTTATGAATTAAGTGTGTTAAATAGTCAAATTATTTCTAATGATAATACCGTTACTCAAGCTAAACAAGCAGCTCAAGCTTTAATTACCAAAGCTGAAGGTTATTATAACGACACTACTAAAATGTCTGCTAGCGGAGATGAATCAATTGCAAAAATTACCCAAGATCTTGAAGACCAATTTTTCAGATTAACTTTATTATCAAAATATCAAATTGTTAATAATTTATTCCAAAATGATAAAAGTTTAAGTGTTGATGAAAAAGCAGTTATTCAAGGAAAATTAACTGAGTTTAAAAATGCTTATGATAATAACACTAAAACTCCTCAAGAACTCTTTAGAACTTATTTTAGAGAACCTAATGAAGTTCAAGCAAGTGAGCCTGCAAGTGCTAAAAACACTTTAATTAAGTACGTTTTAGAAAATGCGATCAATCTTAAAAAAGCTTACACTGAAGCGCAAGCTTACTTAGATTTAAAAGATGATAATATTGATGATACTGAAGTAAAAAGTAAGCTTGAACAAATTACTAATACTTTAGCAAATGTCAATGGTCCAATTAATGTCAATAAAGTAACTAATAATGATGAAGCTACTAAAATTCAACTTTATAATCAAGTTAATAATGAAATTGAAGCACTTATTAGTGCCAAACGCGATCAGCTTGATCGTCAATTAGTATTGGATAATCAACTTAAAGATTATGTGGATAATAACTTTAATAAAAATAACTCTGCAGACCCATATGTTCCTAATTTCTTAGATTTAGCAATTACTAAGGTCACTGAAGCTAAAAATAATAAAGCTAATTTAACTTATTCAGAAGTAAATATTGTTCTTCAAAATGCAAAATCAGTTTTTGATGATCAAATTTTTGATTTATATGATAAAGCTAAAAATGAAGTTTTAAAAATTAAAAATACTTATATTGATTATTTTAATGACTTTAACCCAACTAATGTCACCGTTAGAAACGGATCGGGAATTTCTCAAGCTCAATATGCACCATTTTTAAATCTGGATGCTCTAGTAACTACTGCTTTAAGTCAAAATTTAACTACTGTTGATAATTACACTACTAAAATTAATACTATGATTGAAGCTATTAATGCTAATGCACCACAAGTAATTAATAATTTTGTTAGTGCTATTAAGCAAAATTATTTGCAAAAATTCAATCCTAAACCTGCAAGTGTTTCAGCTAATAATAAACCTGGATTTTATGTAAAATTATTTGATACTTTAGACCCCTTAAAACGTGCAATAAATGGAAAAACTGATAATCACTTTAAATACAATAATATCGAAAGTTTAGAAGCCCAATATAATGTGCTTAAAAGTGAATTTGAAAGTTTAAATGCTCTTTATAATGCCATTAAAGACAAAGATGATTCTACTTCGCTATCAACTTTTGCAACTCAATTGGATGATTTAAACCAAAAATATGTAGCATTTCAAAATAATGTTCGCACCACTACTAGAGCTATTTTAGATCAAAATCCACTTAGAGATATTTTTGCTGATTTATATACTGTTTCTTATGATGAAAATAATCAATATACTCAGCAAATTAAAGATGCTTTTTCAATGTTTAGAGCATCTTTAAATCAAAAAGTAATTGCTGTAACTCAAATTCCTACTTCAGGGTTTAATTTTGCTAATTTAAATCAAAATTCTAATAACGCAAATGAGATGTTTGAGATTTTAAGTCATTTATATGAATTGAAAGATTGAATTTTAGATCAAAACCATAAAAATATGCTTCTTACTCAGCTTGATACAAACCCTAACCAAACTAACCCTCTTCCAGCAACTGAAAATAGCATTATTGCTCAAAGTCAATTTAACAAAAAATATAAAGTAATTACTGCTGCAGATGGATTTACTCGCAAACAATTTATCGATAGATTCAACGAAATTGCTAACCTAAATGCCACTGCAAACCCAACAAGTGCAGATTTAGTCCGTATTGATAATAATGATAACTTTTTAGAGATGTTTAATCAATTTGCTTTCACTAAAAAAGATATTCATAATAATAGTGATGTTAAATCAATTTTTTCACCGGTAACTTTTAAAGTTTACCTTAAAAAAATTGATCCAAATAATTGATTTGAAAATGTTGATGAACCAAATAAAGCCGAAGTTGATCGTCGTTCATTAAAAGCTAAACTTGTTTATGAATATAAATCTAATGTAACCAATATCGGTGAACTAAAAACCGAAAGAGATGTTATTTTAACCTTTAAAACTTTAGATATAGCCCAAATTCCAGATGGAACTTCTAGTGTTTTCTTTACTCCAGCAACTGGAGTTGATTCAAAGTTTGGATATAAAGCTAAAGTCGAAGCTTTAGATGTTGATGAAGCGGGTTGAAATATTGCTACAGTAGCTAATAAACAAGCAGCTAACTATGAACAAATTCGAAATGAAGTTATTACTAAAGTGTATAACAAAATGAAAGAAGCTATTTTTGATTTAGGAAATTCTGTTTATACAGAAACTAATGCTGATGGAGTTTTAAAAGAAAAAGCAACTGAATATAGTAGTGAAATTTATACTAATGGATCTCACAATCCTGATTTAGATAATGTTGATTCGCTTGGAGGAGGACTTTCGAATCGTATTAGTGCCTTTTTAAATAATGATTTAAAAAACAAACGAAGCAAATATTCCTTTGATTTCCAAAATCAAGATAATATCGCTGTTACATTTAACACTTCATTGAGTACTATTAAACAAGATGAATACTTACGGATTTATCCAGTTGATAATGAAAAAGGATTTGCATTCTTGCAAATTCAAGGTGGATACTTAACAGGATTAGTCACACAGGGTAACGGACAGGGTAACGATTTTACCCCCCAAGCATACGATTCAAAAATTAAAGGTGGAGATTATTTTGTTTACGGTGGACGTGCAGATTATTGAAATATTGAACAAAATCAGCTTCCTACCGGAATTAACTTATATCTTTATAACTTTAACATTGATTATGATCCAGTTTTAAGAAAAGTTTATTTTTATAATTCGTGATTAGAAAATACTGTTTTATTACCTAATCCAAATTCCTTCGGTAATAAAATAGAACAATTTGCACAACAATTTAATAGTGCAGGTCGAAAAACTGATAAAGATTTCTTGCAACAAATAGCTAATAATTACAAAGTTATTCCTAATTATATTCCCACACCAAAAGATTTAGCTCGGATTATAGCAATTACAGCCGCTAATCCTCGACAATTCTTTTTAGGTAATTCATATGATATTACTTCACATAATTTACCATTAACTCAAGATGAATCACTAGGAACTGCTCCTATTTTCCCTTTAAATGGTGGACAAAGTCCAATATATAGAAGCAATTCTAGCGATTCTAGAAGTACTGAACTTAGAGGAGTAGATAGTTCCAATCCTTTTACAAGCAGAATGTCAAATATTTTACTTGTTAAAGATTCAGCTCGCAGTCCCCTTTATTCTGCTTCAATTAATAAATTTTGATTTAAAATTAGAAATCGTTAATAAAATTTTTTACTAATTAAAAAATGGAAAATTTTAAATTTTTCCATTTTTTGTTTTTTTCTTTAGTTTTTAGTATGCAAATAAGAAAGCTAGAGTAACTAAATTAAAATAAACAGCCAAAGAAGAAAATATCATAACTAAAGAAGAATTAATAGAGCTTATTAAAAATGGTGAAAAAATTGATATGGAATTTAAAAGTACTTACAATCAAATTGGTAAAGATGTTTATGATACGGTGTGTGCTTTTAATAATCGCATCGGCGGACATCTTATTTTATTAGGAGTTAATGATAATAAAGAAATCATTGGTATAAATTCCAAAGTGTTGATAAAAATCTTAAAGATTTTACTAAATCTATTAATAATTTAGATAAAATAAGACCTAAACTTTATCTTAAACCTGAAATTATTGATATTGAAAATTAAATGAACAAAAATATCTTATATTAATCAAAAATAAGAAAGTTACTTGCTATTTTAATTTCTTGATTTTAATCAATACAACATCATTATTTCAAATAATATACATCTTCTATAACTCTATGATAATTTTTTTACTTTTTTAATTAAAAATCATTTTATTTATTGTAATTTTAAGTCTATTAATTTCAAATAATAATGACTGTTTTTTTTTTTTTTTTTGTAAAAAATATAAAAAACTAATTTAAACAAGGTTTTTAGGGCAGATATAACACCATTTTATATTAAATGTGGTATCATTATAAAAATAATATTTTTAATATTTAAGCACTAAAAAGTGCTAATTAAATCATTATATAAATAATTTTTGAGGTGTATTATGAAAAATCCAAAAAAAGCAATCGCTACATTAGCGATTGCTAGTGGTGTAACAGCAGCCGCAGCTCTTGTGTCTGTGGGTACTTTATTATCATTGCATAAATCGCAACCAGTTTCTCGTGAACAAAGTTACTTTTTTATGGAACTTCAAAATCAAGTAATTAAAACTCAAAATCTTTTAAGCAATCTTTCACAAGAAGATTTAAAAAATGAACAAATTAAAAAGCTTTCTTTAGAAGTGGATTTTGCTAAACGATTACTATTAAATCCAAATTCAAGTATTTCAAAAATGATTGAACAAAGAAATGAACTAAGGCACTCTAGGCCTAAGGCACTGCTTAATATTGCTAAAGACTCGGACGAAGAAAAGAATCTTATTGAAGAATACTATTCTTTAGTTAAGGATGTTGATTTCCAAGATGCAGTTAGCTCAGCAAAAAATCAAGTTCTGAGTGCTTTAAAAAATCCCGAAAATAAAGCAGCTGCTTTGCAAAAGTTTTATGAGATTGTTGATCCTCTTATTGAAAAGCAAAATCAATTTTCTCTTGAACTTGAAACTAAAATTTGAACCAACCACGAACAACTTGTTAAAAACACTCCAAATTTATTTAGTACTCAAGAAAAAAGTGTACTACTTTCAACCATTGATCAAATTTTATCTTTACTAGCTCAACCACAATATTCACGTGATGCTATTGTCGAATATGAACAAGTATACGATAAAATGATTAATAAACTTGCAAAAAGCAAAGTTGAAGAAACTAAAATTTTAAATAATTTCTTAGAAAATGTCATTCGGGTACGTAATGAGATTAATATTTTAGATCTTAATAATCATTTAAAAGATAACTCTTTAAACCGAATTGATAATTATAAAAGTATTGCATTAAATTCAGCTCCAACTTTAGCAGTGACTAAAGCTAAAGAAATTGAATATTTAAATGATTTAGTCAATAATGAACTAAAAACTTTAATTGATGAAACTCCCGATAAAAATAAATTACTTGTAAACTTATCACAAGTATTAAGTGTCTTAAAAGCGTCCTCTTTTGATAATAATGTTAAAAAATTAGTTAATCAGCAAGTTAAAAAAATCCAAGAAAATCCTTCTGAAAGTGAAGGAGATCTTTTAAATAGCATTGCTCAAGCAACTAATTTAACTACTGCTATTAAAAATATTGATAATTTAGCTACAACTATTAAAGATCAAACTATCACTTATGTTGCTGAGCGAAATTTAAGTCCAGAAGATGCTCAAAACTTCCAAACACAATTAAGTGATATTTTAGAAAGTAGTTTTGAAAGTATTAATCAATATTTAGAAAAATTAAATAATCTTTATAACAATATTTACGATAATGTCTTACTTGGAAGTGTATTTAAAAATTCTCTTAAAAAATTAAGCGAACAAATTTTAAATTCGATTAACAAAGGAAAAAATGTTAATAAAAGTGATTTAACTCAAATGTTAAATCAAGTAACAACAGTGTTAAATGGCAATGTTTCAGTTAAAGAGTTAAACGAAACTTTACGAACTAAGTCAAATGAACTTAGAGAAATTAATCGAATCGAACTTAGAAATTGATATAACATTTCCAAACCTTTAGTTGAAGAAGAAAATAATCTTGATGCAAAAATTAAAGATAAATTAAGGTTTTTAAATTCTAAAGCTATATTATTAATTCCTTCAGATTCTACTGCTATTAGGGAAGATTTACAATTTTTAATTGATCAATATCAACAAGAACTCCAAAAAGCTAATATTAGCGAAGGGTTGCAAGACACTTTAGATAAATTTACTCAAACTAAAGAAGCAATTAATGCAATTTTTGTCACTGATAGTGGAGAAATTACCTCAGCATTTGGGAAAAAGCTACAAGAACAAGCTTTAGAATTAAGAAAACAAGCTCAAATTACTGCTCAAAACCCTAATTTAACTGATGATCAGAAAAAAGATAAATTTTTACAAATAGCTAAAGGATTAGATAATCTCGCTAAAAATGCTCAAGCATTTAAACAATTAGAAGCAAAAATTGCCTCTGGAGAAATAACAATAGCTTCTTCATCAGGGAAAAAAGCGGAGCAAACTTTCTTAGAAAAAGAAGCTCTTAGAATTAATCAAGTTAAAGTAGCTGCTTTGGAAGCTTTAGATAATGCTTCAAGTAATGTTGATGTTGCTAATTTAATTAGCCAAATGGATAATGCAATTGCTGCTTATAAAGAAAAGCAAGCTGAATACCAAAGTACTCAAGCTTTAAAAGACAATTTTAATTTAATTAACCAAATTTTTGCACCATATTCATTAAATGGAGTTCCAACTCCAATGCAAAAGAAAATTTTAGATAAACTATCTACTTATCAGCAACAACTTACAGATACAAATTTAACTAACGAACAAAGAGATAATATCAATAGTGAAATTGCTAAATTAATGGATGTAGTTGAAGATGCAAAAGATTTAGAAGTTAAAAATAATGCTCTTAAAAACTTAATTAATGAAACACAAAATAATGATTATGGAACTTTCAAACCTGAAAATCAATTTAATAGTGCTAAAAATTTAAATACTGAAGTTGATACTTTCTTAAACACTTTATTTAATCCTAATTTTGATAAAAGCCAAATTGCTCAAAAAGCAAATGATTTAGAGCAAAAACATCAAGAATTAGCCTTGGCTATTTCGGTGGCCCTTTTAAGAAAAACTAATCAAGAAATTCAAGATAATAAAGTTACTGGAGCCAATATTTCGCAAAGTCCTTACACAGAAATTAACGCTTCAATTGAAAGTATTAATACAGTAACACAAAATTTAATAAATGATAATAACAAAACCCAAGCTCAAGTAGATGAACTTGAAAATAACATTAAAAACTATTTAAAATTAGCTAAAAGTCTTAAAGCTAGTGCGGATAAATTACAAACACTTAATCAAACTAATAATCCAATTGCTTATGAAACATTACGCAAAGCTCTTTTAGATAAACCAAATAGTGGTACTGCAAATGAACCAAATAATACTTTAATTCATTTTGGAGATAGTATTAGTGTAATTGATTTTAAAACTCGAATTTTAGGAGCTGAACTATCTAAAACCCCAACTCGTCTTCAAGCTGAAAATAATATCAAAACTTTAGAAGCAGTATATGGAGCAAATGAACGTAATCGTGCTATTTTTGATGATGCAATTAGAGTTTTTGAAACCAAAATAGCTGATTATAAAGTTAAAATTGCACAGTTTTACGCTACAAATGCTAATTTAGCAACTCTTAGAGATGATATTGATTTTGCCACTCAAAAAGAGCAGCAAATTAAAAATGCTATTGATACAGCATGAAATGATGCCCTTACTCTTAAAAGCTCCTTACAAAATGATTATAACGCTAGTAAAACTGCTGATGGATTAAGAAATTCAACTCACACAGATAATGTTTTTGCTGAGTTTGAGAATTTAAAAGATATTATTGATAACAGCGGTAAAAAGACCACTTTAACAGCTCAATTGCTCGCAAAATTAGATGAACTCCCACTAGCATATACAAAAGATAGTTTTATTCAAAGTGCTGAAGAATTAACTAGCAAAATTAATGTTTTTGATAATTATTCAACTGAGATTCAAAATAATTACAGCAACTCATGAAAAGGAATTTTAATTTCGTGAAAAGACGCACTGAAAAATACTGTTAATTCTTATAATTTACCAGCTGATTTACTTAAAATTCGTAGAGATTACCAAAAAGTTTCTTCACTTACTTCATTAATTGGACAATTTAAAATTATTTTTGATTATTTTGATACTACTTCAAAAAGTAATCCAAACCAAAAAAATATTCAAATATTAATGAATACTCATCCAAATAATGCTTTATTTAACAAATTACAACAAGTTTCGCAATATCAAAATGCTGATGAAGCTACTTTATATAGCAAAAGTTCTGAAAGTATTATTTCACTTCGAAATGAACTTAGAGATTTATATTTTGATGTAGTTTCCCTTGAGGATGCAAAAGCTTCTGAAAGTGATAAAATCCAAAAATATAAAACTGCTATTGACGCAAAACTTGATGCTTTAGCTAGTGTTGATTCAGGATTAAAAGATCAAATCGATGCAAAATTACAGCAATTATTAAGTCAAACAAGTGCAGTCACTCAAAAAGCAGATTTAGTAGCTATTGATAATGCTTTAAGTGAAATTGAATTTAAAGAAGAAAATCTTAAAAATCTAGCAATTAAAACTAAAGTAGCTCAAGATTTAGTTGCCGCAAATTCTAACATTCCTGCTAGCGATACTGGAAAACAGGCGTTAATTAATTCAATTTCAGATACTTATAGTGCTTATAAAGACTCATATTTAACCATTGCTCCAGTAGAATTAATTTCTAAAGAAAAAGAACTTGAAGATAAAATCGCTCTATTTAATAAATTCAATGTCGTTTATGCAAAAGTTCAAAGTGATAAAGCAAATATTCCTGATGCTACAACTTCAACTCATGGATATGCAACAGGAACTGGAACGCATGGAACTCCACAAGATGGTAAGTCAAAAATGGAAGGGTATTTTGATCATTTAATTGATTTGTTAAACCAAACTCCAGTAACTCAAGGAAAAATATTTAATGTTGAAAATACACTCAATTCGCTTGAAAAATTAATTAATCTCCAAAAAGATAAATTAAACATTCAAAATCAAGTTCTAAATGATAGTACTAATAATTACAATAATTTTGAATATAAAACCGGAATGCGAGCTAATTATGGATTTGAGAGTGATGCTAAAGAACTTGCTGATGCGATTTTAAAAAGCATTCCGGATAATAATAAAACTGCTACCGAACTTGAAACTGAACTTATTCCTACTTTAGTTAATGAGTTTCAAAATGCTTATGATTTATATTTAGCTCGTAAAAATGCCTTAGAGACACTTTATAAAAATAATGCTAACGATAAGGGGATTAAAGTTACTGAAGTTGAGCAGTTATTTACCACTAATACCACTAATGTTGATTCGCAATTTACAGCATTAAAAGAAAAAGCAGATGACTTTTTCCACACCCAAGCTGAGCAAATTAAAAACGCTAATAATGTAGCAACAATTGATGAAGCAATCCGAAATGCAATTGAAATTGATGTTTTCTTTGAAAAATACAAAAAATTAGCTGAATTAGTAGCTCAAGCAACAACTGCCAAAAACACAGTTAATGCAATGACTAATATCGCAAATAATGTTAATGTTACTGGATCAATAGCTAAATTAGATGCTGAAATAACCAAAGCAACTGGATATTATTACACTCAAAAAGATTCTTCGCTTTTAGATAATAATATTTTCCTTTTAGACACATATATTGCAAGATTAAATTTTGCAACCCAAGTAGCAACCAAGCAAAATGAGCTTGATAATTTAACTACCACTCCATCAAATAATGATTATTTAACCGCTCAAGCAAAAGCTCCGCTTACAGCTATTTTAAATACCCCATTTAATGAGTTAAATGCTAATAATTCACTTGAAACTAAAGAAAATTATGCTAATTTACTTGAAAAATATATTACTGGTTCTTCAAATAGTTCATTTAATATTGGGTTTATTAATTCAAAAATTCTCCAAGCAAATATTCATAAAGCTCAAGAATATTTAACTTCATATAAAGCGAAAATTGCCTCAAATTCAAATTATGAACCACAAAATATTAAGAATTTATATACTGCTTTAGAAACAAAAATAAATGAAGCTACAGTTGCTCTTAATGATAATAATCACAACGAAGAAACTAAATTAAGACTTGCTTCAGAACTTTATAATTCAAATAATGGAGCTTTAGATGAGATTTTAAAAGCTGAAAGTGATAAAGCAAAAGTAGCTTTAGCATTACACTTACAGCTTGATAAATATTTAGCTAATAACTATCCAAATCCAAATAGCAATCCGAAATTACAAGATTACGAGAATATAGCAATAAACTCAATTAAAAATGTTGATATTTCTACAGCACAAAAACTAGAAACTTTTAACGATACTTTAGCAACAGCTCAAACTAAATTTACCGACCAACAGTTAGCCTTATTTAAATGAGAAGCTAATCGTTATAACTCATACAAAGATAAATTCAATGAGTTTTACACTTTTTTAAATGCCGCAAATACTAATGGAGCTTCTAAAGAATTTGTTCTTAAAGTCACTGGAATAACTCAAGCAGAACTTGATAATTTTAATAACGCAGCTAACCCTAACGCAGCTGATGCTTTACATACTAACGCTCAAAGTTATGCTCAAAAAGCAAATGAATCTGATGCAAATATTAAAACATTCCTTGCTCAAAATAACGCAGATGATATTATTAACAAGCTTACTAATGTGGCTAATGAATTCTTTAATTATTATCAAAATCTTATTTCAATTAAATCGATTCCTTCGATTTTACTAGGAATTAGTAACTTTACAAGAATTAAAAATGAACTTACTGATTCTCAACAAGATCATAATGTTCGTTTTGCTTTAAAAAATACAAACTCCGAAACTGCTGGTTTAACTACTAAAATTACTGATTATTTAAATGATCTTGTAAATATTAGTAATAATTCTTCAAATGATATTCGAAACGAAACAAGTGAAGGAAGTGTTTCCTTTGCTAACGGAACCCCAACTAATATAACAACTCAAAGAACTGATTATTTTAATAAATATAAAGAAATTGTTGTAGCAATAGCTAAAGCCAAAGAAAAACTAGATCAAATTGTTTTTGGAACAAGTGCAAATGATAATGATACCTTACAAAAAGTTCTTCATAAATTTATTGAAGGAGTCACTGGATTTGCTGGTAGAGCAAATATTGCCAATATTTTACAATTTATTGCTTCACAAACTCAACTAGCTCCTAATTTACCTGCTGCAGATGATAAATTTAGTGCCGTTAAAAATGAATATGCAAAAATTGCAAATCCTTCAATTGAAAGTGAAAATACACTCGCTAATTTACCAAAAAATGCTAGTGATATTGATATTTATAGTGCTATAAGTCGTGGCTTTTCATTTGCATTACAGTTATTTGATTGAACTAAAGATATAAATAATACTAACTTATTCTTTGATTATTTAACCAAATCAGAAAATGGAACATTAAATTATGAAGATATTGCTCCTAAGGACGATACTTCGCTAGAAAGCTTTAAACAAAAACTTGAAGATCCACAAATCACTGAAGAAAACATTGAAATTGATGGAACTATGCATTCAGCTAAAAAAATTAATCCGCAAATTAATGCTAATGGTGGCGGAATGCTAGGGGATTTATTTGATAAATTTAACATTCTTAAAGGAACAAATAATTTCTTTAATACAAGTAATGTTGAGGTGTTCCTTTACAAAGATACAGCTCCAAATTCTGAGTATGTACGTAGTCGTTTAACTGCTGATCCGTCTATAAAACGTGGATTTGTAAATTTATACTTTAGATTTACTAAGCCAACTTCATTAAATAATAATGATAGTGCTTTTGGAACTGTAACTAACTTTGGAATCAAGTTTGAAAATGTCGGAATTAACTTTAAAACTTTAGATCAATTTATTATTCATAAAGAAAATATTCAAGATACTAATAAACTAAATGAAACTTTATTTACTGCTGATCAAGCTGGATGAAACAACTTGCAAGCTCCAGTACGTTTATTTGGTGTATTTAACAAATATTCAACATTAAAATTAATTAGAGATAATAAATATTACTTTACTGAAGGAGTTAATGATCCAATTGATGCACCTGCTTCAAATACTACCAATTCTTCACCTAATTTTAGAGTTAAAGTTAAATTATCAGGACCTTATAAAGGTTGAAGTCAAGCTGGAAGTACTATTTTCTGAAAAACCTTAAATCCAAACTTTACTTCAGATACTGGATTACAGCATCAAAATGGAAATAATTATTTAGATGGTTTACTTTCTTCAAATGATCGAAATACTCATCACTATACAACTGATTATCAATACCAATATCAACAAAACGTCGATCAAGGTAAAAACTTATTATTTTTACCAATAGTTATCGGAATTCCTGTCTTTAGCACTACCGGAAGCACTAGAGAAGCTGGACTTATGGTTATTACCTGGCAGATTTTAAATCGCTTTGATAAAGACCCTTCATCTACGGTGCAAAATATTTCGCTTGGAAGCGCTGATGTTCTTAGGCATGTTGATATTTATAAGCGTACTACAGCTGGAAAAGCTGCCGGAGCACCAACAGCTAATGAACCGCAATTTTGAGATTATGTAATGAGTAAAATTCGAATTAGAGATCTTGCAAGTTTAACTTTTGATAATTTAAGAGGTTCTTCATTATGAGCCGCTGATGCAAATGTTGAAAAAGATACAGCTAATTCAGGAAAAGGTGGAGTTGGATATCAAGATTTTATGAATGTTGTTGAAAAATTTGATATCAAATTCAAACTACACTAAGATAAGGAGAAATCATGCTTAAAATTAAAAATACAAAATTAGCTAAAGCTTTTGTTTTATCATCAACTTTAGCAGTTCCTGCTGTTATTGGTTTGGGTGCAACTTTATTTCTAATTCATTCAAATGAATCAGTAAATAATTCAACAGTATTTGGAAATTTCCTTGAAGGAGAAAATCTATTTAAACTATATGCTCCATATATTGATGCTCCCCAAAATGAAAAAGACAAAGTTTTTCAAGCTTATAATCAAGCAAAAGATTCATGAACTAGCAAAAAGATGAATTTAGAAGCAAAATTAGTGGCTTTAGATCAAGCTCAA
This sequence comes from Mycoplasmopsis citelli, assembly GCF_900660645.1. Classification (NCBI taxonomy): domain Bacteria; kingdom Bacillati; phylum Mycoplasmatota; order Mycoplasmoidales; family Metamycoplasmataceae; genus Mycoplasmopsis; species Mycoplasmopsis citelli. The sequence goes on from NZ_LR215036.1 coordinate 141,724, forward strand.
GCAAGTGCATTTGATTTTTACATTCAAAATCTTGATAAAGTTCAAGCTCAAGATGAAGAACCGAGTGTTTTTTGAAATAAAATTCTTGCCAATCAAGAAGGTCGGATTAGAGAACTTGATTTAAAAAATCAACTAACTCAACTTAAAAAAGATCAGTCAATTAAATTTCTTGAAGATCTTTATTCTGCAACCAGTAAACAAAAACAAGAATATTTAAAAAATGTTTCTCAAGAAATTTCCAAACTGGTAGTTTTACAAAATCAAATTTTAGCTCCATTTATTAAACTTTTAGAAGGAACATCTGCTCAGCTTGATTCATTACCTTTTGAAGGACTTAAAAAAGATGTTTCAAGCTCCTTAACTCCACTTTATTCGCGTATTATTAGTGATAATATTCGACTTAATGAAGTACAAATTGCTTCTCAAGATACTACAAAAGAAGTCTCAAAACTTCAAGAAGTTTTACAAAATTCTCAAAGTGAAATTAACGAAATTCAGCAATATTTAAAACTAATAAAACCTTATGAAAATAATGCAGCTTACTCTCAAGCTGAAAAAGAAAATGTTAAAAAGTTCATTAGTTCAACTCAAATTAATTTAAATATTGCTCTTTCTAAGGCTGATATTAACCAAATTCACAATAGTGTAGTTACCTTTTATCAACAAATTTCTGATACTCAAAAAACTGTTGCTGAAATTAAGCAAGTTATTTCTGAGTTAAATACTTATGTGGATAAATTTGATTCTTCGCTTAGATTTAACAAAGAAATGGTTTCACAATTAATTACTCAAGTACTTGCTTTAAGCAATAAAAAAGAGTTAATTAGTGCTAAAGCAAACTTATTTAGTGAATTTTATGCTTTAAAATTTGCTAACGAAATTATTAGTGACCTTAAAACAAAAGTTAACAACGCTAAAACAAATAACATCGTTACTCCAACTAAAGCAACTCATGTTAAATCACAAATTGATACAATTATTAATAAAAATTTACCAGCTAAAAGCTTAGCCAATGAGTTATTTAATTATTACAAAAATCAAGTTAAAGAACTTGAAGATTTAACTTACTTAAATAATGAATTAAAACTTTTAGAAACCCAAATTAATGAAGTTAATAATTTAAGCTTTACTAGTGAAGGTATTAAAACTAAGTTGTTAGAATTACACAATCAAGTCACTAAAACTTATTCAAATTCAGTAACAGTATCATTTTTAAATTCAGTTAAAAATACTTTAAATGAAACTTTAAGAACTTTACTGAAAGAGGATTTAAAAATCTTAATTGAATTAATGGACCAAAAAATAAAAACAGTTAATAATTTACATGATTTAGTTAATAGTGCTGTTATTGATGAAGCTGAAAAATTAAATGAAGAATCTCTTCCAATGACAAAAGATTTTAATCCTATTCCAAGTGCAAATTTAGTAAAGCAAATTAAAATATATGATATTAAGTTACAAAACTTAGTTAATGCAAACAAGCAAACTCAAGCTGAAAATGATTCTAATTTTACTTTCAATTATTTAAAAGTTGTTTTTTCGGATAATAATGACAATTATCTTCCAACAGATAAAGAACAAAAACGGATTGATTTATATAACGAATATAAAAGCAAACTTGACCAAATGCGTAGCGAAATTAATTCCGGAAGTGGAAATGCAAAATTAGAAGAAGATATTGAAACTATTTCTAAAAAATTAAAAAACTTAAGTGATACTGGAAATGATTTTAGAAAACTTTCATTACTTGATAAACAAGCTCAAACAACTTTATTAGAAAAGCAAAAAGGATTAAATTCATTAGTACTTAAACCTTATATTGATTCTGTTGAAAAAGCTCGTGCTGCTCTTGAACCACTTTTTAACAATCCAGATGCAACTCCAGATCAAATTATTGATGCTCAAAAAGCGTTACAAAAGGCACTTAAAGAGTTAAATGAAGCAGATACTAAAATTTTACTTGAACAAAAAATTGCTCAACTTAAAAACGAAATTGCGGCTAATTATCAAAATGATTTATCTTCTCCAGGAGCTCAAGCACTGTTAAAAAATTACAACGATTTACTCCAAGAAGCTAAAGATGTTTCAAATCAACAAAATTCAAATGCTTCTATTGCTAAAGCTGATGATCTCATTAGCATTACCCCTTATTTATTTGAAGCGGAAATAAATAAAAAGCGTTTACTTGCAATTATTGGAGAAAAAACTTCAGCACCTTTTACTGGTGATAAAACAAATACTTCAATAAAACGTGCAAATGAAGAAATTAAAAATATTGATGATTTAATAAAAAGATTAAACAATCCAAGTAATATTCCAAACTTAGAAGCTTTTGAAAATGCAAAATTACAACTACTTCAACGAGGAGATGAAATTTTGCTTGCTTATGAGCAAGAGAAAGTTGAAAAATTAAATCAACTTATTCAAGCTACTAAAAATACCACTGCTGGTGGAGCAAATGAAAATTATGCTCGTTCGTTAGTAAAAGTCAATAATTATGCAACGGTTCAAAAATCGCAATTAAACTTCCAAAAAGCAACTGAAGCAGCAAATAAAATGGAGTTATTACTTAATTTAGCTAATGTTTCAGGAGAATTGTTAAATTCATATAATTTATATAACCAAGCTCCAACACAAGCTTTAGCTGATTATATTTCTAATTTATTATTAAATAATGAATTATTATCTTCAGATAGTAATGAACAAATTGTTGCTAAAATCCAAACTTTAAATAAAGCTAAAGAGATTATAGTAGCTAAAAAAGAGTTTTTAGATGTTTATCAACAATTAAAAGATGTTTTAGATCAAAATAAAGATTGAAAAATTTATGCTCCACTTAAAAATGAAATTAATTTAATTTTCCAAGAGAGCAATGCAATTATTTTTAATAATGATTTAACCATTGAACAAATTCAAGCTAAAAAAGCTGAATTTGTTACTAAAATTAAACTTTATAAAGATAAAAAAGCCAACTTGTTCAATTTGTTTAATCAAGCAATTACTTCTGTTGATGCTAAGCAAGTTGCATTGCAAGCTGATGCAGATGCTCTTATAACTTCAAATCCAAGTTATGATTTTAATACTTACTTTGCTCCAGCTAAAGAAGCATACGCAAGAGATAAAACTGATGCTCAAAAAGTAAATGTTGATACTGATGATATTAACGCTTATTTAACTAAACTTGAGATTGCATATCAAAAGGATTTAGCTTTAAATAAGCTTAAAGACGTATCAACTACTGCTAATTCAGCTAATTTTGGAACCTCTGATCTTCACATTAAAGCTAAAAATTCATCAAATTCTTTTGATAGTAGCATTAAAAATAATTTAAATTTAGCGATTTTATCACTTGAAGATGTAATGGATATAAATCGGAAAATTGAACGCTTTAGTGATTTATTTACCTTACAAAAACGTGTAGCGGATTATATTGCTAAAGACCCAACTCGTGCAAATTCACAAACTTTATCAATTGAACAATTAAAAAACGCCGTTGATGCTTCGCTACCAATTGCTTCAGATGGTTTTAGCGAAATTAATACTAAATATGAAGAATTAAATAAGGTTTACCTTAAAGAAGTAGAAATTCAAGAAATTCGTGAAAATATTGTTGCTACTTTAGAAAATGACGATCTTTCAAATGGACAATTAGGGATTGTAAAATCGCTTGAAAATGCTTTAGGTGCAACTTATGATAGTGAAGTTAATACCAAGTTAAATAACTTTGTATCAACTACTAAAACTTCAGCAACAACAAGCACATCTCGAGATGACTTAATAGCACTTTTAAATAAAGTTAATGAAGTTAAAAATGAAGTCCCTGCAATTGCTTCTCTAGCTAAAAATGTGGCTAATGCAAAAAATACTCTTGATGCTTTAACTAACAATAATTCAAATTTAATCAATAGTTATTCGCAAAAAATTAATAACTTTATAACAGAAGCTAAAAGTAGTTATTTTAGAGAAACACCTTCAGGATCAGCAAATAATATTGATTTTTACAATGATTTAAGTAATAAAATTCACTTTTCAACCTTAAAATTAAGTGCCTCAGATCAACTTGCAGGTAAATTACAAGAAATTAGAGATATTTTGAGTAATAATAACTTTAATTTACGTAGTGTTGATGGCCAACTTGGATTAACTAAATTAAATGAAATAAATACTTACTTAAATAACTTTGAGACCGCAGCTCAAAATGATGAATATTCACAAGAATCAGTACAAAAAATCAATAATTTAACACAAAAAGCAAACTTGTACAAAAATATTACTAGTGCTAATTTAGATGTGCTTATAGATGCAAATAATTTAGCTAATAATAACGTTTTAACTTCTGCTAATGATTTAAAATCGCTTTTATTATTAGTTTGAGACAGCGTTCCTCGAGCAAATGCATATAATAACTCTACTCTTGGACGTTCTCAAGGAAATCCTTACAATGTTAATGATTTATTTGATCTTACTTCTGCAAATGCTAAAAATGTGGATCAATATTCGCAACTTAGCGATAAAATTATTCAAGAAATAGGAGATTTAAAGGCTCATATTTTAACTAAAAATACTTATCGGGTAGCTACTCATAATAAAATTGAAACTTTAAAAAATCAAACATTTACTCCACTTGTTCATAATGATTTAAAAAATGAACTAACCAATTTTTTAAATACTTTGGACAATTTAAACAATACTCAAAATACTTTAACTACTGCACCAGATCAAAGTGGAGAGCTTAATGCTATTCGAGCTAAAGTTAATATTGTTGAAGAAAAAATCAATTTACTTAAAGAACTTGCTACTAAAGCTTACGATTTAAATGTATTTAATAATAAAATCATAAGTAATGAACCATTGCTTCGCGATGCTAAAACTCAAGCTCAAGCACTTATAGATAAAGCCAAAACTTATTTTGGAGATAGTTCAAAAATGTCTCTTAGCGGAAGTGAATCAATTGAAAATCTTGCTTTAGAATTAGAAGCTCAAAAATTTAGATTGACTTTATTAACTAATTATGAAGAGATTAAAAATGAGTATGATAGTGAATTATCATTACCAACTTTAGCTAAAAATGTAATTAAAACTAAATTAGATGCTTTTTTAAATGAATATAATTCTAATCAAATTACCCCTCAAGATTTATTTAATAAATACTTTAGAAAAGCTAGCGATGTTCCAGCTGGAGAACCTGCTAGCATAAAAAATTCACTCATTAAATACGCTTTAGAAAACGCAATTAATTTACAAAAAGAATTTACACGTGCTCAAAGTTTTATTGCTTTACAAGATTCAAATTTAGATAATAATGCAGTAACTAGCAAATTTACTGAAATAACTAATTTAATAAATAATGCCCAAAGTGGTGCTGAAGCAACCTTAAATAAAGTTGATAATGACGAAACATTTAAATTACAACTTATCAGCGCAATTAAAGATAACATTAATGCTTTAATTACTGCTAAAAAAGATCAACTCCAAGAACAATTAACTGCTGATAATGAAATTAAAACCTTCTTTGATAGCACTAAAAATAACTTTGCAGTTAATCAAGTAGCTCCTACTTATGTTGATAACTTTGAACAAAAAGCTATTACTGATTTAAATAATGCAATTCAAACTAAAGATAATCTTTCATATTCAGAAGTTAATGTGTATTTAGCAAATGCAAAATCAGTAGCTTCTTTGCAAATTTTTGATTTATATACCAAAGCAACCAATACTGTCGAAAATATCCAAACTAGCGTTTTAGATTACTTTAATGATTTTGCTGCGTCAAAAACTACTGTGCGTGCTGGCTCAGAAATCACAAATACTGAATATGCTCCAATTTTAACCCTTAAAAATACCATTGAAACTGCTTTAAATGTTGATTTTAATAGTATTGAAAATTATTCAAGTAAAATCAATGCTTTAGTTGGAATAATTAACGGAAATTATCAAAGTGTTATTGATACTTTTGTTAATACTATTAAAGAAAAATTTGCCCAAAAATTTGCTCCTGCTCCGCAAGCAGGTCAAGCTGGACAAGCAGGATTTTACGTAAAATTAATTCAAAAATTAGACGAACTTAAGCAAAACGTTGCAGGCCAAAACGTTAATTTATTTAAATATAACGAAATTGAAGGACTTGAAAATGAGTATGATGCTTTCAAAAATAAATTCGATACTTTAAATACAATTTACACTGCTTTAGCTACAAAAAATGATTCTGGATCAATAGCAAGCTTTGCTACATCACTAGAGGAATTTAACCACACTTTTGTTCAATTAGAAGATAGTATTAAATTAGCAGTAAGCAATGCATTATTAAAAAATCCGCTTAAAGATGTCTTTGCAGATATTTTCGAAACCATTCGTTATGACGATAGTTCTTCTGATACTGATGCTATTAAAAATGCTTTTAATACCTTTAAACAAGGAATTGAAACTATTTTAAATAGTGTTGATACTAGTGTGTCTTTTTCTACCTTAAATAAAACCAATAATTTAGATGAAACCTTAAAAACTTTATTAAATAAAATTACTGAATACAAGGATTGAATTAAGCAACCTGCTAATAAGCAACTATTGCTTAATCAATTAAATAATAATCCAAACAAAACCAATCCATTGCTTCCGCTTGATACTGCTCTTGATGGAAATTTTGATCATAAATATAAAGTTGTTATTGCTAAAGATGAAATTACCCGCAAAAAGTTTACACAAACTTTTAATGGATTTACTTCTCATGCAACTGGAAATAATAACGATTTAGTGCAAATAGATAATAATGATGCTTTTTTAGCAATGTTTGAGCAATTTGCTTACACCAAAAAAGATGTTAAAGATCAAAATGATTTAAAATCAATTTATTCACCAATTAAATTTAAGGTTTACATTAAAAAATATGATCAAAATGGATGATTTAATTTAGTTGCTCCAACTGAAAATGAAGTTGATCGTCAATCATTAAAGGCTAAAATTGTGTATTCATATGAATCAAATTCTACTGATATAGGAGAATTACAAGTTGAAAAAGAAGTGGTAATGACTTTTAAAACACTTGATACTGTAGCAGTTACTAGCGGAACTTCAAGCATTTTTACTAATGCTCAAAATCAAGTTGGAATTAATGCTAAAGTAGAGGTTATTGATGTAGATGAAGCTGGTTGAAATATCCCGCAAGTAGCTAATGCTCAAGATGCTAATTATCAAACCATTAAAACTCAAGTTATCACTAAAGTGTATAACAAAATGAAAGCCGCTATTTTTGATTTAAATGCTAACAATAGTACTAATGTAAGCACCAATTTAAATACAAATGTAATTACTCCAAATGATGCTTATTTAACTTCATTTAAAACTACAACTGATCCAAATTTAGCAAATTTAAATTACACCAGCACCACTAAAACTGTTAATAGACAACAAGTAACTAATAATAGACTAACTGCAGTTTTAGATAATGATAATCGTGACACTACCACTAAATATGGATTTGATTTTGACAATCAAACATCAATCCCAATTACTTATAATATTTCGCTAACTACCTCAAAAGATAATGAACGATTAATTATTTTCCCTGATGATAATGAAAAAGGATTTTCATTTTTACAATTGCAAGGTGGAATTGTTACTGGATTTCCTAGCAAAGGAAGAAAAGAATCATCTTTAGTTACGCCAGAACGTTATGATAATGATTTAAGATCTTCAGATACTGGTAAATCAAACATTTGAAATGATGGTAGAAATTGATTTGCAACACCAAATGATCGCCTTCCTACCGGAGTTAACTTTAATTTATATTCATTTAATTTTGATTATGATCCTGTTTTACGAAAAGTTTATCTTTATAATTCATGAACTGAAAATGGTTTATATACAATTAAAAAAGGTAATTTTAAAACCAATTTACAAACTTTGAGAAATAATACAAATTTAAAAGTTGCTGATGCAAACTTTGTAAGAGAATTAGTTGCAAAATTCCCTTCAAATGTAGCAAATTATACACCTACTCCATCAGAATTAAGTAGAGTTTACCAAATTTATTCAACAATAGATGAAAACATCTTTAATAAAAACGGTCGTTTTAAAAATACTCTTTGATTAAATATTAGTAGTAATGGTGCTTTTGGAGGATTGCCTTTATTCCCTATCTCTGGCGGACAAAGTATTGTTAATAGAACAGCAGTAGCTGATCCTACAAGTGCAAAATTAGCTCAAGTTGAAAATCAGAACTTTAAATTAGATACAGCAAGTGGGAAAATAGCAAAAGATTCAGCTCGCGATATTCTTTACTCGGCAATAATTAATAAATTCTTCTTTAAAATTCGTTAATTTTTCATACAAAAACACTTACTAATTTTTAGTAAGTGTTTTTTATCTACATTTTTATATTAAATAAGAAAAATAAAAATTCAGCATTAGCTGAATTTTCTTATACACTTTTTTGCATTCTTACTCTAACAACTGTGTAAGGCATTAAAGCCATAAATCTTGCTCTTTTAATTGCTGTTGCTAATTTACGTTGGTGTTTTGCACATGCACCAGTGTTTGATTTAGATTTGATTTGTCCATTAGCTGAAACATATTTAGATAAAAGCTCAACGTTTTTATAATCTAAATAAGGCATTTTTTCGGTGCAAAATTCACAGAATTTTTTTCTTGGAGCGAATCCTTTTTTACGTTTTGGGTTAAAAGCCATACCTTTTCTCCTATTCTCAATCTTCATCATCACCAAAAATAGTTGATGATGAAGCGGGTTTATCTAATATTTGATCTAATGCATAATTGTTATCTTTGTTAAATTCATGGTATTGTTCAGGCGTTTGAACTGGAATTTCATTTTTACTTGGAGATGAATTAGTATTAAAATTCTTTTGTGCTAATTCTTCCCGTCGTGCTTTAGATTCTAGTGGTGAAATTGAATTGACAATCACATCAAAGCTGGTGTTTTTGTTTCCGTTACGATCCTGATAATCATTTACATTAATTGAACCATCAATCATAACTAATGAACCTTTAGTTAAATATTTGTTAATAAAATCTGCATTAGCTTTAAAAGCTACACAAGGAATAAAATTTGTACCACCATCATTAGTATTGGTTCTGGTGTTTTTATTTACAGCAATACGAAAGGATAAAAAGTTATTTCCACTGTTTCCTTGTCTGAGTTCATTAATACTTGAAATACGTCCAATTAAAATAACTTTATTATACATATACGATCCTTAAAAATGAAAAATTATTCTTTGCTTGTTGGTGTTTTAACGGTTTTATATACACGTTTTTTAGGTTCTTCGCTTAATGGAATATCGCCTTTTGGGTTTTTGGTAACACGCGGATCAACTTTGTTTTTTCCAACGTTTTTAAACTCTTTACCATAACCTCTTTCGGTATCAAGGTTTAATACTAAATATCTTCAAATTTCTTTAACAATATTAGCTTTACGAGTGAATTCAGCAATTAATGAAGGTTCTGATTGAACTTCAGCAAGTAAGTATTGAGCGTGTTGAGCATTGTTGATTTTATATGCCAATTCAGTGCGTTCTAGCTTTTGTGCTTTCTCAACATTTTTTCCAAAAACTTCTTTAAGAAGTTTTTGTGCTAGTGCCAAATCAGCTTTAGGGTCAACAATGATCATAATTTCATATTTTGACATGTTTTCTCCTTATGGTCTTAAATTGGGCTAATTAGCCAAGGAGTATATAAAAAATACTCTTTATTTATTTTATCATTTTCCTTTAAAAGTAGAAACGTTAATTTGTCCTAAATAAGATAAATAAATGAACATAAAAATTAGAATATTTAAGATTTAATAAACAACCAAATGACGAACGAAATTAAACAATATTAAACAATATAATTGCTAATATATTTTATTTAATTAAGCTTAGTTTAATTTTGATATTGTTTTTTATTTTTTGCTTAATTAAAAATTAATGTAATATTTTAAGCGATGGAAAAAAGTAATTTAGTTATTGTCGAATCTCCAAACAAGGTTGCTACTATTAAAAAGTACCTTGGAGATAATTTTGAAGTAATTGCTAGTGTAGGACACATTTTAAAATTAAAAACATCAGGTCGTTTTTCACTAGGAATTAACTTAGAAAGTTGAGAACCTGAATATTCACTTGATTCAAGCAAAAGAGAAGTTGCTAAAAAACTAAAAGCAGCTATTAAAAACTCTGCAACAGTGTATATTGCAACTGACCCTGATCGCGAAGGGGAAGCTATTGGTGAACATCTTGTTCGCTACTTTAAAATTGAAGATCAGTATTTTCGTGTTAAATATAACGAAATTACTAAAGATGCCATTTTAAAAGCTTTTGAGCATCCAGAAAAGTTAAATCAACCACTTGTAGAAGCTCAAAAAGCTCGCCGCATGCTTGATCGGATCATTGGTTTTAGACTTAGTTCATTAATGAAAAACAAAATTTTTAACTCACCAACTAATCCTAGTGCTGGAAGAGTTCAATCAATTGCCTTAAAATTAGTTGTTGATCGTGAACGAGAAATTGAAGCCTTTATTCCTGAATATTACAGTAAATTGCGTGCTCTTTTTGCTGATAATGTTAATGAAGCCACTTATGTTAATTTAAATAATCCTTCAGAAAAACGTGAGTGAATTTTTAATGAAGAATTAGAAACAATAAAAAAACATTTTGAAACAGCTCCAAAAACCCTTAATGTTGTTGAAGTTAAGTATTCTCAAAGAAAACTTGCTAAAGTTGAACCGCTCAAGCAATCAGTACTTTACAAAAAAAGTCCATATTCAGCTCAAAGTACTCAAGTTGCTTTACAAAAGCTTTACGAAGGATATGGAGACGGTGGATTAATTAGCTACCCAAGAACTGATTCAACCCGTTTAAGTGCAACTTTTGTCAGTGCAGCACAAGGATATATTTTAGCTAAATATGGAGAAAATTATTTAGCTAGCGAAATTAAAGGTTTTAGTGGCGATCAAGATGCTCACGAAGCAATTAGACCCACAGATATTAGCGTTACTGCTGAAAAAGCAAAAGCTTTATACCCACAAATGAGCGATCAAGAAGTTAAAATTTATCAACTTATTTGAGAAATTACCATGCGTAGTTTAATTAAACAACCGGTTCGTAAAGTTTTTTCATATACTTATGAAAATAGTGAGTATGTTTTTAAAAATTCCTTTTCAAAAGTTGACTTTGATGGATATTACATTATTGATAATGAACCTCCGATTAGTGATGTTGATCCACAATATCAAGAAGGAGATGTTATTGAGATTAAAGAATTTGTTTTTGAAGAACACCAAACAAATCCAGCTCCACGATACAATGAGGGTTCGTTAATTGAAAAGCTTGATAATATTAAAGTAGGAAGACCTTCAACATTTGCTTCAACAGTTAAACTCATTAAAGATCGTGAATATGTTGAAACTTTTGAAAATACTTTAAAACCAACTGAATTTGGAATTTTAGTTTTAGATAAACTAATTGGTTCTTTTCCAAAAATTATTAATGAATCTTATACCGCTAGTGTTGAAGAGCAACTTGATGAAATTGCTGAAGATAAGCTTAAAAAAGATTCTGTTATGCAAGATTTTTGGGATAAATTTACCTTAGAATTTGAACAAGCTCAACAAAGTATGGAAGCTTCTAAAATTGAAGAAGTAATTTTAGAAGAACCTTGTCCTGAAGATAATGGAATTTTAATTGAACGTCGTAATAAAAAAGGTCAAAAATTTATTGGATGTAAGAATTTTCCTCAGTGTCGCTACACTCGTAGCATCCCTGGACAAAATAACTTTAAATTCAGATCTAAAAAAGCCGCAAGTAAAACTTAAAAAATTAAGCAATCATTTTGATTGCTTTTGTTTTGCTTTACCAAGTAAATATTGCTAATGTGGTAAAATTATTATATGTATATAATAATACAGCTAAAAAGGGGGGTAAAATGAGAATATCACTTATTTCGCTTGTTAGTGAATCTGCTAAAGCTGTTGATTGGTATTTACAAGGACTTACCCAGCAAGATAATCAAGATTTTGAAGTAATTTTGTGTCTTAATAAAGACTCGCAAACACCGCAGGTTTTTGAAGTTATTGCTAAACATAAAAGCTTTTTTAAGCAGCGACTGGTTGTTATTTTTAATAGTAAATTAAAATCTTATCAACATAATTTAATTAGTGCTTTTCGGATTGCCCAGGGAAATTATCTTTATGTATTAAATTCAGATGCAACTATTAAACGCTATTATGTTGATAGCTTAATTAAACTTACGCTTAAAAATGATGCTGATGTAATTGAATTTCAACCCCGAATTATTGGGTCAATTAATTGAAAACCGGCCCATCGTTTAAGTACTAATGAAGTGGTGAACTTAAATGAAAATAAGCAAGCACTTGCGTATTCATTCCCCTTTATTTTTAATAAAATTTTTAAAAAATCTCTAACTGATCAATTAATTAAATATAAACCAATTATTCATAATGATTCAAAATTATGTGTGGAAGTTACTTATATGTTGCTCCTTAGTGCTAATACTTATAAATACATTAATGAACGAATTATTCGTGAATATTATGGAGCTAATGTTTGGCTTAACATTAAAAATGAACTACAAAGTTTTCAAAAAATTGAAAACCATATCAAATTTCATAATCTTAAAGTTATTCAAGAAATCATGTATGCTAAATATTATTATTTTAAAATCATCATGTATGGACTGCTTAATTCAACGACCTTTGTGTATCGAAATTTTAAATCTAAAGAACAAATTAAAGAAAAAAGGAGTATGTTGTTAGTCCAAAAACATGAAGCAACGCTCCAGAAACTTCAAAATACCAATGAATTTGAGCAATTTGAAAAATCTAATGTTTATATGCTCAAAGCATCAATTGAAACAAACTTGCTGCGAAGTGAAATTTCGCAATTAAAAAAAGTAAAAGCTAAAATTTTAAGTGAGTTAGAATAAAATGTTTGAAAATTCAGGTTTTTGACGAAGATTTATTTGCAACTTACTTGATTTTTTAATCTCATTGGCAGTTATTATTTTTATTTTTTATTTTCTTGCTCCGTTAAATGTGGAAAAACTTCAAAAAATATCTTTTCGTTTTTATGGAAGTTTTCTCCTTTGTCTTGTTTGAATAGCCCTTTATTTTATATTTATTCCACTATATTTTAATAAGCAAACCTTATTTCAAAGCATTTTTAATTTAAAGATGATTAATTTGAATAATCAAAACATTAGCTTAAAAACCTTTTTAATTCGTAATTTATTTAACGGTGGTTTTTGAATTATTGTTTTTAGTACATTTATGATTTTGATTCAAGTTAATGATTTTGATTTAAACAAGCTTCCGAATTTAAAAAATACTTTTGGAAACCAAATTAAACAAAATATTGTTGCGGTTTTAATTAGTTATTGATTTTTATTGCATTTTATTACTAATATTTCCATTATTATCAATAAAAAACGCTTAAGCATTATCGATAAAATAACTCACACTCGAGTAGTAATTAATAAATATAAAGCTGTCATTAAACCCCAAGAGTTAAAATTAATTCCTTATTATTGTGAATTACCCAAATTTGAATACTTTAAAAGTGATGAAAGGTAACAGATATGAACATAAAGAAAAATGATGTATTAAGTGATTTAAATAAATTTCAACGAGAGGCAGTTGAGTATTTTGATTCGCATTTGCGGATTATTGCTGGTGCTGGAAGTGGAAAAACTAAGGTTTTAACTCGAAAAGTTACTTATTTAATTAATGATTTAGGAATTTCTCCAAGCAATATTTTGGCAGTAACTTTTACTAATAAAGCATGTAATGAGATGAAAGAGCGTATTAGTAAATATTTATACGATGATAAAGATTTAAAAATCTTTACTTTCCATTCACTTTGTAGCAATATTTTACGTCGTTTTATTCACCTTTTGGGGTATCATAATGACTTTTTAATTTTAGATGAAGTAGATAAAAATCAAATTTTATCATCATTATATAAGCGTTTTGGAATCACTACTCAAGTAGTAAGTTATAAAAATATGGTTCAATACATTAGTTGAGCTAAAAATAAAAATTATGATATTTATCAGTTTGCAGAAAATTTAAATTTTAAAATTGATGAACCAATTGTGAAAGTTTATCAAGGATATTTAGATGAATTAGCACTAAAAGGGGCACTGGATTTTGATGATTTAATCATTAAAGCCCACCAATTATTAATTGCTCACCCTAATGTTGCTGAACATTATAAAAAACAATTTTCGTATATTTTAATTGATGAGTTTCAAGATACTTCAAAAATGCAATATGATATTATCAAAAAAATTGTAGGAGATGGAACCCATTTAACTATTGTTGGAGATCCAGACCAGACTATTTATAATTGACGGGGAGCTGAAGTTAATTTAATTTTAGATTTTGAAAAAGAATATCCTAAATCAAAAACTGTGGTTCTTGATTTAAACTATCGTTCAACTAAGAAAATTCTTGATGCAGCTAATAAGTTAATTCAACATAACAAAATGCGTTATAATAAAAATTTAATTACTCAAAATGACGAAGGACAAGATATTGAGTTTTATCATGGATTTAACGTTGAAGCTGAAGCTCGTTGGGTAGTTCAAAAAATTAACGAACTTAAAAAACAAAAAAATCAGCTTAAAAATATTGCTATTTTATATCGAGCTAATTATTATTCTCGTCCTTTTGAAGAGGCTCTCATTCAAGAAAATATCAATCATAAAATCTTTAATGGAGTGAAATTTTTTCAACGAAGTGAAATTAAGGATGCCATTGCTTTTTTAAGAGTTATTCATGATGGTTCAGATATTGCCCTTGAGCGTATTATTAATGTTCCAGTTCGCGGAATTGGAGAAACTACTTTAAATACCATTAAAAAATACGCTCTTAATCGGGGAGAAACAATTTTTGAAACTTTTGTTAAAGATTTTGCTAATTTACCTATTTCTAAAAAACTCATTAAAGAAAAATTATATCCATTTTTAAAAACCATTATCACCGCAAAAAATGGGCTTAAAACTAAAAAAATCAGCGATATTTTAAACTGATTTTTACGAGAAATTAATTATTATGAACACATTGAAAATAATAAAAACATCCGTGGCTCTGCCCTTGATAATGTTAAAGAGCTAATTGAATCAATTAAAAACTGAGAAAGTCACAATCCTAAAGGAACTTTGGGTGATTATTTAAATATGGTCTCACTGCTTTCAGCTACTGATGAAGGAGATAATAGTAATAATTATGTTTCGTTAATGACCATTCACTCAGCTAAAGGACTTGAATTTGATAATGTTTTTGTCGTTGGGCTTACTGAAGGAATTTTTCCAAGTATTAAAGTTATTGACAATAAAGAACAAGGACTTAGTTATTTAAATAACGATAATTCTCCAATTGAAGAAGAGCGTCGACTTGCGTATGTAGCTATTACTCGAGCCAGAAAAAATCTTTTTATTAGCGATTCTCGTGGACATTTAATTGGAAGCGATACCCCTAAAGCTCCATCTCGATTTATTAAAGAAATGGGAATTGATTTAGATGAAACCATTTTACATAAAAATTTTGATATCGCAATTTCAAGTAATAATGAACCAGATAAGAAAAAACAAAATAAAGTTATTGTTGGAGATATTATCTCACATGTTACTTTTGGAGAAGGAGAGGTGCTTGAAGTTAAAGGAAGTGAAATTGTAGTGCGATTTGTTAAAGATAAAAAAGAAAAAACGCTCAATAAAGATCACCCTTCAATTCAAGTTATTTCATCATAATGGCAATTATTTTAATTTCAATTTTCGGTTTTTTATTTTTTATTTTAGGGGCTATTATTGCATTTTTAATTTTAGTGTTATATTACTTTAGATCTTTTTCAGGAGTGATTTTATTTAAAATTGACAATATCAATAAGCGGGTATTGCGTTTTTCGGGTAAATATTTATTTATGTCCACTATTTTTGATAGTAAAAGAAGTGAATTTACCACTTATAAATATATTTCTACTGAGACTTTTTTAAGCTTTTTAAACCAAAAAGCCGCTAAAGAATTGAGTGATTATTTATCGCTTAGCCCTGAATTTCAACGCGATTTAGTTATTCGCTTTGATCAAAACAAAGAGATGATTAATGCACTGAATTTAACTTTTTTTGAAAAACAAATCTTGTGACTTGATAAGCTGTTAAATTATAAAACAGTTTATGTATTAAAAATAACAGCGAAAAATGATGGATATTTTCGCTGTTCAATTATTTGAAATCGAAATCGGGTATATCGCAATGAAGATGCTAGCCAACTTATTAATAATCAAAAGAAACTTAATAACATGATTCAAAAAAAGGTTATTTTAGCACTAGCACTTAAACCATATTTTTATGTTAATGAAATTCAACCTTTAGAAATTATTTCTATTTATAAACATTTTGGAATTCCGTATAAAAATTCTTATATTAACATTCAAGATGGGTTTATTTATTTTGTTTTTAATAAAAAAAGTAATTCAGCATATTTATCACTCCTTGAGCGAGTTAAGCAACTTAATAAAAATTTTTTACTAACAAAATACTTTATTGCTGGAACTATTTTTGTTTTAGAAGAACCCTATAATCCAAAACATACAAATTTAGAATTACTAGATAAAATTCGTTATTCATTATTTAATATTTTAAATAATCGAAACCAATCAGATCAATATATCAACTTAAAACCTGGAGTGTTTTTAAGTGATGAATTTAAGGATTTTCTTTTTCATTATAATCAATACATCCGGATTAATAATAATGAAAATTTTAGGTTCACCCAGCGAAAAATCAAAGTATACAAAAGTAATCGTGATTCGATTTTATCAGTTAAAGAAATTGATTTTGGAGACTTTGATCCAAAATATCTAAAATTATTTCAAAAAATCCCATATCTAAATTATCTTTTTGAAGATTCTTGGTACCAAAATATCAAAAATTCGTTAAATTATCAACCTTCTAAAATTCCTATTAGCTCTAATATGGTTAAAATCTCCCAAGAAGTATTTTTAAAATCACCCATTGTGGATTCAACTACTTCACCAACGTATTTAGTATATGCGTATAAAAATTTATTTGATTATAAGAAATTACGTAAAAAAATTAAATCCAATTACCAATTTAACATTCCAACAGCTTTATATGTTAATCAAATTGATAAACCATTAATTAATGTCATCAATTACACCAAATTAAAAGTAATTGTTATTGGAGAAGTTATTTCTTCTCGGTTAAATGAAACTAATGTATTTTATGATTGTATTAACATTGTTAGTTTGGCCCAAAAAAATGGCATTAAAATTGTTTATGAAAACCCTGATTTAAATTTAGATCCTTTAATTGTAGAAAAAGCTCAAATAAAAGCATATTTTAAGTAAAAAAGTTTAATTTTGTTAGAAAAATTGTTAAATATAATTTTTAACCTCAAAATTTTTTGAGGCTTTTTAATTTATGCAAAAACTAGTTTGAGTTTTTAGATTTTTTATGTTTAATAAAATTTTTGATAGATAAATATTTTCAGTTGGTAAGAGCGTACATACATCTCTTTAAGCAATCTAATTATACAACTTCAAAACAGAACAATCTAAAAAATTGTTCTTTTTTTCATAAAATTTTGTCTTGCATAAAATAATGGTTTGAGCCCCCTATGGCGTACGCGCGCGTGCACGCCATGCTTTAAAGCAGGAAAAGGTGCTTAAAAAGTGCTTACCGCACAGAGCAAATATAAATTCAATTACTTTAGTAATTGTTTTTGTCATAAAATCAAAATATTTTTTATGCAAAAAATTCAATGTGCATAAAATTGTTATGCAAAACGTAATTTTTAAAAAATCCAATATACTATGTATATTGAAACTGAAAAATCTTTTATTAAAAAAATGCCCACTTTTTATTTATAGATATTTTTTGACAATTAATAGTAAATTCAATGAAATTTCAAAAAATCGTTATTTTTGATTAATTTAATTTTAAAAAATAGCAATTTTAACATTTAAAATTTCCCAAAAATTAATTAAAGAAAAATCAAATTTTCATTATCTTTAAGGTTAGAAATTAAAATTGTTTTAAAAAAATTTATTCCATAAATAGAAAATTTTTTCGTTCCGTGTTTTTTAATTTGATGAGAAATAAATGCTTCTGTGTGAGAACCAATATGATATTTTTCTTCATACTTTGTAATAAATTCACCGTTATTTTTAAGGTATTTTTTATAATCTTCAAAGAGTTTTTTCTTCTTACTTGATACTTTGTCTCAATTATTTTTGAACTCAATTTCAAGTAAATTTATCACTTGTTTTCACTCTCCTTTAATTAATAATTTTCTTAATAATTGAAATAAACTTTGGTGATTTTTAATCAAAAAACTCATAAAAAGACGTTTGTTTTCGGTGTTATATTTGTCAAATCCACAGAGTATAAAGAGCTTGCGAACCACATGAAATCAATCTAAAATATACTCTGCATTGAGTGCTTTAGCAAGCCTTCTCATAAACGGAGCTCCATCACCATACATTACAATTTGCTTATAATTATTAGCATAATGAGTAAAAATTACCTTTTTAATAGCATTAATAAATTCTTTATTTATGCTATTATTTGAGTTGACTAAATCAATTTTAACTACAGTTGTTTTGTCAATAATTTTATTATTTTTGTCTTTTCCTTTATGTAAAACTAAAACTCTAGCACGATTTTTACTGACTTTATTATGATTATTTCTGAGATTTAAAAAGGTATCATCTACTTCTAAATAAAGGGTTTCATTAAGAGAAGAAGAACATTTAAAATTAATTTTTTGTATTTGTTGTTGGCTTTTTGTAATATTAGTAACTGTTTGCAAACTAATCATATTATTAAATTCAGATTGACAAATTGCACGATTGGAATTGCCTTCTTTTTTCAAATTTATCGTTTTTTGAATTACTGTATCATCAATATTTTTATTATAAGGAATATCAAAATTAGGATTTTGATAGTAGTGATATTTACCTTTTTTATCTATATAAAAGTATCTTTTTAGGTGTAGAATTCCCACAGATGTTTTAATTATTCTAGTTTTAATTTGATGAACATTTCATCCTAAATTAATGCGTTCTTGTGAATTCAGAAACTTTTTTTCGTCTTCAAAAAAAGCTTTTTCGGTTGCTTTAATTATAAAATTTATATTTTTTTCACTAGAATTTTGCATAGTTGATATTATAAGAAGATTTGATAAAAATAGTCCAAAAATGTTTTAAAAAGCATCTTTTTAATGCTTTTTTGTCAAAATGATAAGTTGGAATTGATATAATTTTATTATTATGTGAAAAATATTTTTAAGAATAAACAGTGAAATTTCAGATCAAATTCGCACAGTATCTTTTAAAGATGATGGTATTGAAATTTTAAAACCTTCTAATTTTAAAAAGAGAATTAAATGGCCTCATAATCGTCCTTTAGTTGTTTTTTATCATAAAAATAATGTTTACTTTTTAAATATTCGTTCATCTGAAATAACATTGGAAAATGGTGATAAAAAAGCAAGAACTAAATTTAATTTTGAACATGAATTTATCAATAGAGATGGAGAAAAAAGCTTAGCAGACACATCAAATATTATGGTAATGAAAAAAGATGAATTTAAATTGTTATATGATGAAAGTGAAATAAATAATTTGAATCAATTGAATTTTGAAGACGTGAAACAAATTATTTCAATGTTATACTACAATTTTGTCGAAGATGCAGATGCTAAAGCAACATATCAGAAAATAACATTAAACACTAAAGAACCTTCTTTAAAAAGTGAAATTATCTTCTCAACAGTAAAACACCACGGGAACTTTTTGGACCCAAAAATAGCTTGATATTATAATGAAGATTTAATAAATCTGCTTGTTGATTTAAGAAAACAAAGTAAAGACGTTATTGATTATTGGTTAAAAAATAATAAAAAAATATCAGACGAATATGAATCAAAATGAAAAAAGAATGAATAGAATATGCAAAAAAATATAATATTGTCGAGGATAAATTGGACCCTAACTTTGATATAAAAGCTTATAATGATTTCGAATATACAACTCAAATGACCCCAGAAGAATCGAAAAATTATCAAAGATATAGAAAATATTATGACTATAGAACAGATGAAGATATTATAGAAGAACAGTATCAAAGATATAAAGAAAAAGAGTCAGATAGCGAAGACAATCATTTACTTTATCAAAAGTATTTAGAAGATCAAAATGTAGAAAAGCAAGAAGATAACGAAGAAGAAATTAAACAACACAAACCAAAAGTTCCTGTTCTTGGGATGTAAAAAACAACATCAAAATGATGTTGTTTTTTCTTATTTCATTGGTGGACGAATATATCTTTGATAAATTGCAATCAATAGTAATATTACAATAATTCCGGTTAAAATCATTATTACAATAAATCAAGTTGGATGTTTTTGAATGAATGTTTGATTTTCATTTGTAT
This sequence comes from Mycoplasmopsis citelli, assembly GCF_900660645.1. NCBI lineage: Bacteria > Bacillati > Mycoplasmatota > Mycoplasmoidales > Metamycoplasmataceae > Mycoplasmopsis > Mycoplasmopsis citelli. The sequence continues at coordinate 162,190 of NZ_LR215036.1, forward strand.
TTTCAATACTAATAGATCCACCATTTAATCCTGGAAGATTTTTAAAAATCTCTTCAACGCCTTTTGGTTTAACATATCCAATTTCTCATTCATTTTTGATTTGATTATTTTTAAAATCTTCTGCTTCTTCAGGAAAATTTCGACTATTGATATATTCCTGGTCTTGCTTTAATTTCTCTTCTGCAAGCTTTTTATAATCAATTTCTTTAATAATTGGTTTCCCGTTTTCATCAACGTCAGGGGACGAATTTATATTAGTATTATCATTAATAACTTCAATGGTTTTGGCACCATTTAAAAGCTTATTTAAAGGAATAATTTTTAAATTTATTTTATTGATTTTCTTAGGAGTAATAAGTTTCAAAATATCTTGTGAGTTTTCAAAAGTTAAATAATCATTAAAGTTTATCCCATAAACTCTTAAATCGTTATTAAGATTTTCGATAATTTTTTGAGTTATTTCTTCTAAAGTATTGATACTTGAAAATGATTGATTATTTACTGCATAATTGATTAAATCTCTTTCACGTGGTATTTTATTATTTGCAACACTATTGAAAATTTTAATAGTTTTAAATCCAATTAATTGATTTACTTTATCGGTATTAGCACTTAAATTTAAGTTAAAATAAACCGGTTCTTTTAAAATTGATAAGTTAGCGGTTGCTTGATTTGCAACTGAATCTAAATTATTTATTAAGTAATCTTTATCAATACTAAAGCGTTTATCCATAGCTTTAACAACTTGTTCTTTAATAAAATCTTTAGCTTCTTTGACACTTGCTATTCCATTTAAATTAATTTCTTTAAGATTAAAGTTTGCAAACACATTAATTAAATCACTTTTATAATTAGGATCTATTTTTTCATTTTGATAATATAAAACTGATTGGTCCCGTGGTATATAGTAATCTTTATAAAACTCTTCCTTAACTCTAAAGGTAAATCTTAATTTATTATCAAAGGTTTTTTCGATGTTATATTTAACCTTATCTTTATTTTTAAAATCAAGCAGTAAATCATCTTCAATATCATTTAAAGCTTCTTCATATGAGGCAACGTTTTCAAATAAAGAGTTTAAGTATCCTTTTAAGATTTTAGGAGTAATAGCAACTTTGTTTGTTTTAGATTCAAAATCTACATCTTCTTTTCATTTAACAAAGGTTGTATCTTCTCCATTTTCATAATTTCATACATGTTCTGATCCTGTATTTTTATAATCAATAATTGGTTTGATTTCATTTTTATTAACTATAAAATCAATTTTATCTAAAGATTCTTTAAAAAAAGGATTATCATTTAAAAACATGTTTTTCTTTTCTTCAGGGGTTAGTTTTTCAAATTCTTTAAATGTATGAGTTTTAGCATATTCTTTTATTTTATCTTTATTTATTGGTATAGTGTAGTTGGAATCTTTATCTTTAAAAAAATGATCAACGAAAGGTCCAGCTTCTAATGTATTTTTAATATTATTTAAAGTAGGGTTATTTCTCTCATTTCCAATTACTTGACGATAAGTTGAATTTATATATAATTTTCAATAATTGATAACTTGCTCATAGCTTAATTTTTTAACAGAATCTTCGCTTGCAAGTTTTTTATCTATTAAAAATTTCTGTAAGTGCTTTCCGTGATATGTACTTCAAAATGGTTTCACTTGTGCATTTTGATAAACATCACTAAACTTAGCGTATGGTTGATTATCATTATTAATATAAAATAGTTTATATGTATCAATATTCCCTTTATCTCTAAGAGTATAAAGTCACATTCCGCTACTGCTAAAATAATCTTTATCATTATTAATAATATTTACATTAGCTTGTCCAGTAGTAGTAAAAGTGCTTTTGTTATATGGATTAATTCTAAAGCGTTGTGCTTCGTCAATTTTAATATTTGAAGTAATATTAATCCCTTTATTTACAACTGCTCCACTAGCAATAAATCCAAACATTCTATTATTATTTAAAAAATCTCCATTCGAATTTAAAGGATCTTGTAAAAATCTAGTATTATCTGGGAGTTTATTATTTCCTGTATAATCAACTCATAAAATTTCTTCTTTAGTTCCTGTTTTAGGATTGATTAATGGATCATATTTAGGATTTTTAAGTTTATTTCCACGTGAATCTAAAATAGCTTCTCCACGTTCATTTTTTAAATATGGCTCAATTAATTCTCTTTGCTCAGGGTTAATTTCAGGGTTTCAAGCATATCATTTCCCTTGTAAATCCGCTCCAAGAGAATTAATGATTAAAACAACTTTATATCTTTTTATTTCTCTTTGATTGTTACCATTGGCATTTGCTTTATCATATTTAACTACTTCAATAGTATATTGATTTGTTTTCTCTTGGTCTTCATCTTTTTGCTTTTTAGCTCCTCGAAGATCATTTAAATCATATTCAAAATTTTTATCTAAAACATCAACTTTATTTCCATTGATGTATAGCTCTTCATCTTCGCGTTCAGTAGTTTGAAAAGTAATTTTAGCTGGAGCATGATAAATTCAAGTTCCTCCATATGTATCAGAAATTGCTTGATCATTTTCTACACGAATTGGTTGATCTGGGACTAATTGACGTGAGTATATATTAGTTAAATCTAAAAATTGATTAGGAACAATTCTTAAACGACTTGCGATATCTTTTTGCTTAAATTTACTTGTATTTTGAAAATTTAGTTTTATTTTCTTCAAAACTATTTTTTCTTTTTTTAGAAACAATAAATTGTAATAAATCACATATAATTGTAATGTTTGATTATCTGATAGTAGTTCATATTCAATTTGAAAAGCTCCATTTAATCTTTGATTTGTATTCTTATAAAAAGCAAATTTATTTAACTCTTCTTCTAAATACTCCTTATTTGATTTATCATCAGAAGATAGCTTATAATTAGTTGCCCCATAATTAGCTCCAACATCTGTTGGAACATCAAGTGAGTTAATTGTTTTTAAATTAGATTTATCCCATTCTTCTTTTAATTTTAGTACATCATAATTTTTTAAATTATCTTTGTATGTAGATTTTATTTTTAATCCAATATCAATGTTAAATCAGAAATTTTTGATAAAAATATTACCTTGTCCTATTGGTTTCCCTATTGTTCATTGATTTCTGTAATAATCTTCATGTATAAAATCAACATTATAACTTAGCTTAAAATAATCAATAAGTACTTTATTAGTATTTGTAAAGTTAAAATCTTTTCTCTTTTGTTCTTTAAGCTTATTAATTTTATTTTCAAGTTCTTTAAAATCATAATTTAAATATATTTGTTTGATGTTTTGGCTTCTCAAATTTCCATTATAATCTTGGACAGCTAAATTTAATTTTATTTCGCTTTTCTTAAGCTCATTTAAAAAATCTAAAGCATCCATGTTTTCTGCTAAATTATTAGCTATTAAAATATTGTTTCTGCTTTCTTCGTATGTTCCATAAGGATATCAAGCATCAAACGGATCTCAATAATATTTAGTGTAATTTGATGGCTTAAATATATTTGTTTTATTATGTTTTTCTCCTTTAAAAATAAAGTCTGTACCTACAAATAAATTTTTAGCAATTGTTTTTCAATTTATATTATTACGTTCATCATAAAAATGATTACTTAGACTCCATTTATCAAAAGATGTGTTTTCTTTATTTTGTCTACTAATAATTTCATCAAAAGTAGTTTCATAAACCCCATTTTCAGAATTTCCAATTGCTGATACTCCAATAATAGAAAAAATAGTAGTGGGGGCTACTATTAATGGTAAGAATTTATTTATTTTTTTCATTTTTATGCATTCCTTTCAAATCTAAATTATTTTCGTGTTTATCCAACATAATCGAATAATTTTTATTTAAATATGAACTTAATTGTTCTTCTTCACTTTTATCTAATTTTTCTGCTTCAATAATGATTGTATCAATCATTTTTTTAGTTTTAATAAAAGTAAAAAATTCATTATATAAATTTGATTGAATATTTTCTGCATTAACTGTTTTAATATCGACTTTATTAAGCAAAATATTCATTAGTGCATTAAGTTTTTGATCAATAATATCTAATCTTGCATTTAGATATTTGAATTGTCGATTTAATTTATTATGAACTGATTTAGTTCCAGCATAAACTGCTTTCCTTAAATAATCGTGTAAACGTTCTTTAACTACATCAATAGTATCATCAAATTCTTGGTCATCAATATATTTAATGATAGCATTAGTTAACTCAGAATTAAGAGAAATATTGTTGGAATATAATTTTTCTCTTCATTTTTCAAATTTAAGTGCATCATTTTGATCGCTAATTCTGCCGCTAAAGCGATAACGATTAAATTTTTGTTTATTTTTTGTTTCTTTAAGTTTTTGAATTTGTTGTTGAACTTTTTTAAGAGTATTTTTTGCTTGTTGAACATTACTCATATTTTCTTAAGTCTCCACTTTCAAAAAAGAGTTCTTTTTCAATATCATTATAGTAAGTATCAATTGCAATTCGAGAACTTGAATTAAGTGAAATAATTCCTTGTCCAACTGAAGCGTGTACAAGAAAATTTTTTTCTGTTTCACTAAGCCCACCACTAGCTTCAAAAAGAGCATTTACCGATTCGACTGAAGTTGGAGTAAGTTTTAAAAATACTGAATATTGACAATTTTCTAAAATTGCTTGACCTTTAGCTTTAATAGCTTCAGTTTTAGTAAAATCTTGTGGATTTTGTGTTGTGATAATAGTTCCGCAATTATATTTACGACCTTCTTTAACTACTTGATAGATAAAATCTAAAGTAGAAATGGAATTTTCATCAATAAATTTATGTGCTTCATCAATTAATAATCAAACCCTATAATCCTTCTTGTATGTTTCCGATATTATACCTTTTATAAATGAAATAATCAAGTAAAATGAACTGTTTTTTACTTCGATTTTTTGATTCATTAGTGCGGAAGTATCAAAGACAATTAAATTATCATTTAAATCAATATTAGTATATTGATTATAAAGCTTATTGAAGCGTCCATTTGCTTGAAAATCTAGTTCTAAGGTCTTAAGAATTCTGATTGTATTTTGAAAAAATAAATCATTTTTATTAACTTTTTTAAGTTCATTAATTAAATCACTCATAAGCGGATATTGATTATTATCTCATTTAGTAATATCACTTTGAGAATTAAAAAAACCAAATTTTTCTCAGACTTTTTTAAGAGATGAAACAATAATTTGAATATCAAGTGCTTCAAAGTGTGGATATAGCAAACTAAATCACTCTCTAATGAAGTCTTCATTTAATGTTAAAACTTCTTCATTTTGTAATTGTATATCTACATTGGTGTAATACGAAGGATCTTGCTTTGGATTAAATAACTTAATAATTTGCAGTGGATTAAAACGTAAATCTTCTGCAACCCCTAATTTAATGGTTTTTCCACCCAAAGCATTCATTGTTTTCTTGTATTCTCCTTGAGGATCTAAAATGATGACTTTATCATTAATCGCAACCCGTGGAGCAAGCAATTTCTTACAAAATGTACTTTTTCCACTTCCACTAGTTCCAAGAACAAACATATTTTGGTTAATTCTTTTTGCAGATTTAATTGACGGATCAAAAAACACCGGAGCATTTTTATTAAAAATAGAAAATCCAAGCAACGAAAAGTTATTATCATTTAAATATTGATTTGAAAATACTCAACCATAACCGATGTTTCCACTAAGTTGCTCAGTGTATTCTTTTAGCATATCAGTATTTTTAAGTGCTAATGCAGAATATGCTTCAATTTGACGATATCTTAAATTATTAACAACTCCTTTTCATTTTTTAATGTTAATTTCATTTTGTTTTTCTTGTGCTTTTAAAGTATCTAAATCAAACGCACGATTTCATAACATTAATGAACTTTCAAAAAGTTGCTCACTATTAGAGGCAACTGCTTCAGAAACATTTTCTAAAGCTTCTTGGTTATTTTGTTGTCTTCTTTTTAACATTTTATTAAAAATACTTTCTGCATTAACTGCCATATTAGTTTCTACAGTATTTAAAATCTTATCTTTTTTCTTATCGTCTAAAGGGTTTAAACTTCATATAATTGTTGAATTGCTATTAAATGTTTCAGCGATTCAATTTTGAGGCAATTTTAAAGGAAAAGATGCAATACTTTGAACTGAATTATATGTTTTATTTGTAAGAAAATATTTATCCTTAAAAGTAATATTTTCATAAGTAAAGAATTTTTCTAAATCTCCACTTTTCATAATTTCTTCAATATTTTCTTCACTAAGATCGTTTCCAAATAAATATAAATCATTCAAAAAATCTATTAATTTTCTTTTAGTTAAAATCTCACTTTCAATTTCTGCTCGATGTAAATTAAGTTGAATTGAATATAATTCTTGTTTTAATTTGTCTTTATCAGCATTAATCATAACAATATAATATTTATCAACATTTTGAAAATTATCAACTGTTTTTAAATCGTTTTCTCATTCAGATTTAATCTTTTCAAAATATTTATTGTTTTTAACCTTTGCTAAATTTTGTTCATTTGCAGTCATTGAAAGAAACTTAGGAATTTTTACAATAAAAATTTTCGTATTAATAGCAGTAAAAGCATCAGATAGTTTTTGTAAATAAACTTCTTGTTCTTCTACTTTATTAACAGTAATATCTTTTCCAAAAACTTCAATTACCATTGCTTTTGTTTTTGTTTTTAAATTAAAAAGTCCATTTAAATAATTAATTTCAAAAATATTATCTTCAAGCTTTTTTAATGTATTTAAATTTTTTGTGTTGTACATTGTTTTATTTTGTTTTTTGTATTTTTTAACTCTTACTAAATAAAAGAAAATTCACATCAAAACAATATAACCACGTGCATTTTTACTTGGAATTTCTATAAACAAAGGACCACTAGCAATTACTATTAAAGCAAAAATAACAATTTTAATTAAATTTGAAACTGGAGAATAATAAGCAATTGCACCAGCAATAAAAAGAATTACAACTAGAAGAACTGCATCAAAAATATTAAAGTTTTTTCAAACTCTTAAAAGTTTATATTTTTTAAATTTATCAGTTTGTAATTTCATATTATTTTTTGTTTCCTTTATTATTTAAATGATTTTTTTCTGAGTAATTTTGTTTTTGATTGTAACCTTTTATTAAATTATATTTGTGCTTATCTCTTGCTTTTGCTCTATCAATAACATCAACTGATTCTGAAATACGTCTATCTCTGTCTTCTTTAGAAATTTTTCCTTTTTGATATTGTGTATCTGCTCTTTTTGCAAATAATGTCTGTGCTTTTGCGGTTATACTTCTACTTGTATCTTCAATTCATCCACCTACTCCAGTTCTTACTCTGTGGTTGTAATTTGGATCTTCTGCTTTTTGACTTTTTATATTATTTTTGTGTTCAGCTAATTGTTTGTTATACTGAAGTTTTGAAATATTTCCTTTTTTAAGTTCTGATTTTAAAAATGATTTTTGCAAATCTGTTCCTACAGTAGAGTTTTTTACCCCTTTTGCAAGTTGTCCAAATCTTTGAGTTGCACCTTTTGCAAGTCCGATACCACCAGCAACTGCAAAAGCAGTTCGTTTTGCTCCGTTTGCAATATCACGTGCAACTCTAAAACCTGATTTTACTGATTCACGGTTTCCAAAAAGTTCACTAATATCACCAATTAAAACTTGAACTCCACCTAAGGCTCCACCAATTAAAATTAGTTTGATAATTCCTAAAGTTAAAAAGCTACTTGCTCCAAAATCAATATTATTTAAAAATCCAATCACTAAGATAAACATATTCAGTGCAAAATTATATGAAAAGATTATCGAAAGCTTTTTATAATACATATCTTTTCATTTGTTATACAACTTATCTTCATCATAAAACCTTGAAACACTAACAACTGGATTTAAGAAAAATAATGCTACTGTAGATAATAAATGAGTTACAAGTGAAATTGAAAGTACAAGTAGTTGCAGTAAAATGGTAATACCAATTACTGCTAAAACAACCATTGTAATTGCATAACTATTTAAGTTATAAATAAGTCCATAAGCAAAATAATTATCATTTGCAACTGATTCTCAATATGAATGATCAAGTTCTGCAGGCTTAAGAGATAAAAAGACACTTCTTCCTAAATCAAAATTTGTAGCTGCATTTGGACCAAAAAATACAATATATAAAAGTGATTGCACATTAAATAAAATCAGTAATAAAATAAAAGTTAAAGCTGGAAAAACAAAAATAGAAATAATAACTGGAATAATTTTTTTATAAATACTAATCTGCTTTTCATTACCTTTTTTGCTATCGAAAAGAGTTTTTATTAGTGAAATCATCAACACTAAAACTAATGTAATTCCAGCTAAAATTCCCATTAAAATATAAATATAGTGAACTTTAAAAACTCCATTTTCAAATGCTTGATCTCCAAAAAGTAACCTTATAATTAATTCCACTCCAATTTTATTAAATATATTAGACATAAATCCAATAATTGAATAAGGAATTACAATAAAGACCTTTCAAAGACCTCATAAAAGTGGAGCAAATATTGTATTAATTATGAAGCTCATAAATTATGGTTTTATTTGGATGCTTGATCCAATTGATGTTCCTAAATTTTTTGAACCACCAATAATAAGACCTGCTAAAGAAGCGAACGCAAAAATAATTAAAATCGCAAGGGCCGATTTTTTAATACTTAATACAACTGATGGTTTTTTCTCATCTGGAGCTCATTTGTATCTAAAAAAGCTAATAATTGCTCATAAAACAATTGAAATTCCTAAAGCTATTCCAATTCATTGAAAAATAACCGGAAGGTAACTGGTTGTTTTGGTTCCTATCGCATTAAGAGTGTTGTTAAACACGTCGTTATCAGCAAATAATGCTTTAATTGTTTCGATCATAAAATCTCCTTAATAAGTTATTAATTTTTGTAATAATGCACTATGTAATAAAATAAAAAATAACACAATGCATATTTTGCATCACTTTTTCAGTGACTTAAATGTTTGTTTTTGTTTTTTTAATTTATATATTTGAATAATCATTATAATTCAATAAATAATCACAAAGATAACTAATCAAATTAATTCCCCTAGTGAATGTTCCATATTACTTTCTTCTTAAACCAGTTGCACAAAAAATTAAGAATGCAATTGATAATCAAATTGTTCAGTCCATAATTTAATTCCTTTGGTTTATTTTTGAAATATTTAATTTCTTATTATTGGTATTTTGAATTGTAATTATTTAAGTTATAAATGTTATTAATTAGCAAATTTAATGAGTTTAATTGTTTTTAAAAACTCTAAATATGCTCTTGCTTTATTTTCAAAATCATTTGGATTAAATTCCACATATTTTAAAGCAACATTCTCTTTTAAAATATGCTTATTAATTAAATCTCCTTGTTGGTGTCATAAATCATCAAACTCAAAGTTTTTTTCTTTAAAAATATAGTAATAAAGCTCATTTAAATCTTGTGAAATTCATTTAAATAAATCTAAATAAAAAGCTTTGTAATAGTCTGCTAAATTTTGTCCAACAAAAATAGCATCTGGTTCATTTAAAGATAAATAATTATTTAGACTTAGCATTTGAGAAATTTTTTTTAAGAGTTTATTGAAAACTTCTTTTAATTGATTTAATTGTGAAGATGTTTGTGGGTTAGTTATTTGTTCATCGACGCTTTTATTTGAGTCTTTAAAAAATTCATTAAGACTTTTTATTCAACTAATAATTTGTTTAAATAAATTTAATTGTTTCAAATTAATTTCATTTTGAAGTACAAGTTGCGTTAAGGGAATAAAAATTGTTATTAAAGGTGGATATTTTAAGTTAATTTGCTCAAGTTGTTTGATTTTTGAATCTGTTTGAACTTGATCTGTATTGTAAATAAATAATCGTTCTTTAAGATTTAAAAAATCTACAATATCTTCATAATAAAGAGCTTGTTGTTGTGTTTTTTTAGGTAATTTTTGAAATTCTTTATCATATTCATCGACAATATTTTTTTGATTTTGATATTGTTCAATAATTCTTGGTTCATTTTTATTTAAAGATTCTTCAATTACATTCAATGAATTTTCATCATATTGTTCATTAAAAAGCTTTTGTAATTTATTTCAATAAATTAAAATACTTTTACTTTCTTGTTGTGGTTCAATTGGATAATCTTTTGAAATATCATTATATTGATCGCTATCATTTAAAATTGGTGGATTTTTTTTAGAGTTTAAAGGGCTTTGATTTGAAGTATTTTTGGCAATATCAGGGATGTAAGAACACGAAACAACAGATGCAGAACTTGCAAACACACTAAAAATAAAAACAATTTTTAATTTTTTAGTCTTTTTTTGCATAATGCTCATCGTTTTTAGTTAATGCATCAATTTCTTTTTGGTTTTTTATAATATTTTCGTTTGCACTTTGAATTAATTTATTTAAATGATCAATTAATTCAATATTGATTTCTTCTTCTAAGTTTTTTTGATAAAAATCAATACTATTTTTCAGTTGTGCATTTTGCGATTTTAAAGCATTAATTTTTTCTAAATCTTTTGGATTAGCATTTAATTTTTCTTTTTTTGATTCTTTTGGTTTTATATTTGATTCGATTTTAATATTTTTGTACTCACCATTTTTTACTTTATCAATTGCACTTTTATTTAAAAGACTCTTATAATCCAAAATATATTCTTTTTCATTAAATTGAATATCATTAGCTATTTGTTGTTTATTTGTTTTTAAATCTCAAATAGTATGTGCTGATGTTGACTTAAGCTTAAGTGGTAAGTTTTGCATACGAAAAATTAAATGTGTGTTTTTATCAAGTTGTTTAATTTCTGAAGTGGTCATTAGTTCTTTTTCTCCTAATGAAGAGTTTTGCGAATCTTTTGAATCTGCGTTTTTTGTATAACTTATTTTTTCTAATTTTATTTTTCCTAGTGCATCAGAAATTGCTTTAACAGTATCATCATTATCAGAACTAATAAAAGCACTTAGACCGGTATTTTCTAATATGATGCCCTTTTGATCTTTTTTGTATTTATCAAGTTGTGAATATGCTTGCAAAATAATTAAAAAAGCCACTTTCCTTGACAAAGCAATCGATAATTTACTCCCAAAATCGTTTAGAACTGGTAGATTTCCAAATTCATCAAAAATATTAAGTAAAAATCGGTTTAAACTTCCATTATTTGCATTTGCAATTTCAATAGCAATTTTATAAATTTGATCAATGATAATATTAACCATTAAATTCTTACTTTTTTCATGATCAGGAAATTTAATAAATAATGCAAAAGGCTTAGATTCTTCATTATAAAGATTAATTTTAGCTTCGTAATAGTCAAGCATTTTGATATTGTGAAAATACTTTTTAATTAGTTGTTTCAATTCTAAAGAAGATAAATTTAATTCTTCTATTTTAATAAACAAATTTATTTCATTTTCAAGCGTTTGCACTTCCTGCTCATATTGCTTCTTAAATTCATTTACTTTAGCAATATCACGTCCAATTTCATTTAAATACTTATCTGAATTTTCTAGCAAATCAATATTTTTCTTATATAAAGAACATAAATTAAGAAAACTCATTGGATTTTTAAATTTAGTTAAAGTATTTTTATTTTCACTTTGATAATGATTAATTTCATCTTTAAAATAATTAATTTTTTCTCTTCATTGATTAGAATTTATATACTTGGGATCGCTAAGCATTAATAATTCGCGTACATCTAAGTCTCCGCGTGATGTAAAACTTTTAAGTTCTGCATTTGAAGAAAATAAATTCATTACACTATAAGCATTTGTTAAAATTCCTGTTAATGTTGTTTCAACTGTATTAAAAAGACCAAAAAGTTCATCGCGGTATAAATTAATCAACGATTCTTTAGCATAGTCTCTAAGTGAAAAAATTGGCTTTATTTCACTTTCTTTTGTTTTTAATAAATCTTCAAAAAATTTTGCTCAATTAGAATTTTTACTAAACATTGAAATATTTAAAAATTGTGCAAAAGATGCTAAATTAAAATTCTCTCTTTTAAGTTTGCTTGGTTCATATAATGAATAAAACAACATAAACTTTCCAATGCCTAAAATTGCGTTTTTAGCATTATTATCTCACATGGAGTTTTCTCCTTGTGTGCTCCAGTTTTTTAAAGATTCAATAATTTCATTTAACATACGAATTGCTAATGCATGATTTTTAGATATTTTACCTTCTGTTGAATGAAAAGTATCTCATACCATATTTAGCATATTAAAACCAATTGATGAAAGTGGATTTGTAATATCTAAAATAATTTCACGATAATTATTTTTCTTTAAATCTTCTTTAGCGCTTAAATTTAATTCTCCCTTTGGATCTGCAACCACTAAATTTGGTTTGTTTTTTTGATTAAGTAAATTTATGTTATATTTTAAAATTGGAATAACAAATTTTTGAGTTTTCCCTGAACGGGTTCCTCCAAGAATTTTAAAATTAATTGGATGAAGTGATAAATTTATCCCTTTATAATTTATTTTTCCTTTTGTTTTTGAATAATTAATTACTCAACCCGGGTTTAAATTATCTAATGAGTATTCTTTATTATATTCTTTAATAGAACCCATATTTTTTTCTTGGTCATAAAATCAAAGTTTTTGTCCTTTGATTTCTTTTTCGTATTTTTTATCTTTTTTGCGAGAATACCAAATAATTGTTAATATCAATGATGCTAAAAAACTACTTGTTAAAATGTAATATCAATGTTTTTGAATTAACTCTCACATTAAATTAAAGTAAATATTGATACTCTTATTTGGATCTAAATCTAAATGCCTTTCAAAAACAAAGATAAATGCTGTATACCCAAATAAAATCACCGCATAAAGAAATATAGTTCACACAAAAGCAAAAAATATTTCTTTTTTAAATTCTTGTTTGGTGATTTTTAATTTTAAAAAATCCATTTTTATTCTTCTTTTTGTTCATTATAGCCATTTGCAAAATTATCAATTTTTTTAGTTAATTTATTTCAATAAATATATTCTTTATCAATTTGATCAAGTTCTGATTTTAACTTTTCTTTGCGTTTTTCAATTTTTTCTTTTTCTCTTAGTGCTTTCAAATATTCTGCCTTAAGCTTTTCAAAAAAATCTTTTTGCATTTAAATTCTCCTTAGTTTTAAGATAATCAATCCTTAATAGCACTTAGTTCTTTGATATTTGAAAATGTTTTATCAATAAATAAAATTTTGTGTTCTGAAATTTTAAGTTTTCGTTGTTTGATAATATCTTCAATATTGTTTTTATTAATATTAAAGCATGATAAAAAATAAAAATTATCAATTAAAAACTTTTTGCTTTGTGCAGTTGTTAAATCTAAAATTTGATATGTAATCATTTATTTCCTTTTTATTTTTTACACTCCAAAAGCAGTGGCTTTTGCTTGTTCTTGTTTCGATTCTTTTTTGTTTTCTTCTCTTAAATTTTTTAATGACCTTAAATCCACTTTTGTGTACATCATTGGTTTAGTTTCTAAATCTAAAGTATCATTATCTATTTCGAAAACATTTTCAATAACTGAATTCATTGATAAATCAACTTTTTGGTTTTCAAATTGTCAATTTAAAAGTTTTTTTCTTAAATAATGTTCAGGAACTTTATAAATTTCATTATCCGAATCAACTTGATAATATTTATCTGATTCAATCGGTTTTTGATCTTCATCAAACAAAATATTCTTTTCTAAAAATTTAGAGCCTGAAGATATTTTTGTATCTTCGAAAAAATTTGATGCATTAGCAATATTTCGATACATTCCCAGAAAAGTATTTACAATATCATATACATAATTAATCGAACAATTATTATTAATTATCTTTATTGCCATTTCTCAATTATTTTTTTCAACTTTTTGAGAAACATCTCCAGAAAAAGAATCAAAATCATAATTAAAAATTTCTTGCAATGCATTCGTGTAATTATCTTTAAATTCTGGTTTAAGAAATTCAATGTGTTTGTTTATCTTTTCAAATAAGTTTTTTACATCAAAATTTTCTCTTTCTAAATACTTTAAATTTCTTTCTCCAACTTTATTAATTGTTATCACTTGTTTGCTCCTTTGTGGTTTTCAAAGAAATCTTCTTTAAATTATCAGTAGTTAATAACTGAATTTCTTCTTCAGTAAAATCTTTATTCTTTAAGCGTTCTAAGTCGTTGCATTTATCTTTGCAAACATTTCTATATAATCTTTTTAAATAATCATTCGGATTGTTTAAATCACTAAAAGCTAGGGATGTTTTAATTAAATTTTCCATTTCTGATGGATAATAAATTGGTTCTAGCAAACTAATTATTTTTTTAAATAAAGGAATATTTTTATTGGTAATTTTGAATTTAGTTGCATATAATTTAAAAATAAAATCAGCACTTTTAATTAATTCTTCAGTTGTATATTTGCTAAAATCAATAACAAAATCAAATCTTCTAATTAGAGCTTTTTCAAAATATTTATATAAATTTGTTGTAGCAATTAAAATAATTTTTTCGTTTAAATTATCCAATGCATTTAAAATCGTTGTGGTTGCTCTTCCTATTTCTCTATGATCATCAGAATTAATTCTATCCATTGCTAAAGCATCAATTTCATCAAATAAAATCACTATTTTTTCAGGGTTAGACAAATAATTTATTTGTTCAAATAATTCAGCAATATTTTTTCCAGTTTGACCTAATTTGCTATCAATTAAAATTGTAAAATCAACCATATAAAGATCTCTATTTAAACTTTTTGCAATTTGTTTTGCGCTTTCGGTTTTTCCGGTTCCAGGAGGACCTTGAAACAAGAATTTATTTATTCCCATTTTGCGGTCAATTGCATTGATTATTCCTAAAATATCTAAATTTATTACTTCTGGGATTAATAATTTTTTATTATCAATTTGTACTTTTTTTAGAAAATCAAAGTTTTTTATAATTTCATTATTATTAATTAACATTACTCTTCCTCATATTTTGCTTTTGCTCATCACAAATCATCTTCAATTAATTTAAGTTCTTTACCGTATTATTGCTGTGTTTTTTTAAATCTTTTTTTAAAAAATGCAAAATTATTTCTCTTTGATTATTACCTCATAGTCATTTTACAGGGTATGGTGGTTTATTTTTATACACTTCAAAATAAATTTTGTATTTTGTTTTAAAATCGTCATTATTTTTTAAGTCATAAGCCATATCAATATAAGGACTTTTGAATCCTTTAAGTTTTAAATCATTATTAACAATATCAATTAGATTTTCATAATTAATTAATCTGGTTTCATATTTTTCAAAATATTTTTTGACATATTGATTTTTAAAATTATCTTCTAAAATTTCTAGGATTTGTCTTAAAGTGTTGAAAGAGAAATCCAAATTTAAGGTTTCTATAATTTCTTTAAATAAATGACCTTGATATTCAAGCGAACCAACTTCTGAAAGAGAAAGATTTTTGTGTCAAAAAATCGATGATAAGATATTGATATAATCCTTTTTGTTAAAGTTATTTTCTAACTGAAAGCTTTCAATTTTAAAAATAAGTTTATCAATAGTAATTATTAAAAGATCGTAATAATCATTCTTATTACCATAAAAGTTTTTTATTAAATTTTTAAAGATAAAATTTGCGTAATCTTTAGCTATTTGATATTTATTTAGAAAATTGCATAATTTATCATAAGCTTTTTCTTCTAAACTTGGTTCTATATCCATATTAATCTTTTTTTACATTGCTAAAGTATTTTGATAATCTTTAGTATGTTCTTCTTGGATTTTATTTTCTTTAAGCAATTTTTCTAAAACATAATCAAACACTTCTGATTTAATTTCTTCTTCGGTTTTACTTCTTAGATATTTTGCACCATTATCTTCTCTATCAAATTGATAATAAACATCGTAACAATAATCTTTATCATATAAACCGTCAAAATAATCTTTAAGATACGAAGCATAATGAGTTTCTATCCCATATTCTTTTAAATCAAAAGCAATTTCATCTACAAAACCTTCTGCAGAATAAATGTCATTGTCTGACATATATTCTCTTGCATATTCAGATTCTTTAAATTCACTTGTAGTAATTGCAATTATTTGATCAAGCATATTTTTACTTGTGTCGTAATTTAAAATTTCTAATGCTTTAGCTCTATTGGAAATTGTGCCACCATAATAATTTATTAGATTTTCAAATTTTGAAATATAATCTTCTTTTTCTTTATTATTTAATTGAGATATTTGTTGTTCAATTTTAGTTAAAAAATTCTCAACACTAATATTTGTTTTTATTTCTAAAGCTTGTAAATTTTTATTGTCATTTATTTCAAAAAAATCTGAATAATATAAAAATTCATTTTCATCTTTAATTTGCTTTGAAATTTCTTCACCTAAAAAACTATCAAAAATGTCTTTTGTTTTATAAACATGATGAAAAGCAAGGAATTTTTTAATGTTGTAATCATTTTTGTAATATGTATCATTATAAAGTCAATATATGTCTCTTGCTTGTTCTAAATAATTACTATGAAATGGATATTTTTCAATATCTAATGATGCCTTTTCTTTTCAAATGTTTCCTTTGTAAAAACCTTTATTTTTTAAAAATTTTTGAGCAAATTCAGATTTTTTATATTTTCTATCTCTAATTGCATCAACTTGCAATAATATATCTAACGAACAATTTACATTTAAAATATAAAATGGTTCAAAATAATCAAAACTATAATTTATAACATTTACAAAAGCTTTAGCATATTGCTGTTTTTGTTCTTTTGTCGAAAGATTTGAATATTGAGTATCAATTTTGTTAAGAAAACTTTTTGTGTCAAATCCTCTTTTTTCTAAAGTTTGTAAATTTTGTTTGCCTTGTTCATTAATTTTTTGTATTTGTTGTTGGCTTTTTGTTTTTTGGTATTTGAACTATTTTTGACATGTCCTTAAGGTTTTCAAGTAATACGTCAAAGTTTTTACTTGCTTCATTTACATTTAGTTTTTTAATTTTAATTTTAGGGACTTTGATATTTTTTGTTTGTAATTTCAGAAAATTTAAAATATCAAATTCTAGTTTATGTTGATGAATCATTTCTAAATGTGTAAACTCTTTATTGATTTGATAATAAGCTAATTTATATATATTTTCATATCAAGGTTTCATAGATATGTATTTGCTTTTATTTTGATATTTTTCTAAATCTCTTTGAATTAGTTTATAAATATCAAAACCCCAGAAAATATTATTTTTAATAAAATATTTTTTAGCATACACTGAAGATTTAAAATTTCCTTTCATAAGATTAAAAAGTTCTTCAACAATCTCTGGTGTACAATTAACAAATAAAATTAATAATCTTCACAAAACATTGTTTTCACCACCAAAATTACCATTAATAACACTTGTTATTTTATGGATATAATTTAATTTTTCGTTTCCACTTAAAGATTCAATTTCTGTTTGAATCTTTTTTAAAAAATCATGTTTCGGAAACTCATATAAGGTTGCAAAATGGTTTAAGTTTTCTCTTCCGTTATCACTAAATATTAAGGATGTTCCTTCATTTACAGGCATTTGCTTAACTTTATTTGATTTATTTGACATATTAAATTCCCTTTCTATATCCCAGGAACAGGATTTTTTGCTTTGTGGTGTTTAATTTCTTCTTCAGTTGGTTCATAAAAATCCATATGTAATTGATATCATTCTTGGTTCAATCAATCTTGTTTATATTGAGTAAATTTTTCTTTTGAAAATTTAGTTAAATCTTTATTTACTTTGTAATATTCATTATCATTGCATTTCAAAATCTCTTCTCTGATATTTTTGTATTTGGTTTCTGAACCTTGGGTTTTATAGTCCAAATCAACAATTTTCTTAAAAACACTTCCTTTCATAATTTTGTTCTTACGTATATATTTATCTAAATCTTTATCATTTGACTTTTCAAAGTTTCCAGTATTGACTTTATGTAAAAATTTCAATTCAGAATAAGATGAATCATAATTTAAAATTTCAAAAGAAGTTAGCAATATTTTTTCATTATCAAATTCCATATTGATAAATTTATTCATTTTTTGTCAATATTTTTTATTGTTTTTTTCTTTTTCAATCTCATCCATATTTTTTATAAATTCATCAATGTTAAATCCTTGTTTTTCCAAAGACTTTAAATTATTTAAACCTTGATCATTAAGTCTTAACATTTTTCTCCTTAGTAATTTTTACATTTTAGCTAATTCATTTAATACTTTAGCGTAAACTTCTTTGGCTGGATGTTTTTCAAAGGCTGCATCTTGTCTTTCTACGTTTTCCATAAATACTTCTCAAGTTAACTTTGGTAGTTCTTTTTTATCTTTCATAATTCTCCTTTAAGCTACTTCCATATAAACATTCTATGAATTAGTTTATTATCATTTTGCTACATTTTAATTCCCTGAGCATTATTATTTTCTAATTTTTGCTCTTTAGAATTTTCCTTAACTTCATTTAGTAAATTATCAAGTAGCTCCATTTGGAAATCAAATCAATCTTCTTTATTTAACTCATTTACAGCATCATTTAAGTTGTAATATGTATCATCATCACAATTTAAAATAGCATTAAAAACATATGAATATTTAGTTTCTATTCCGTTTTGTTTTAAATCTCGATCAAGTTCATCCTTAAATTGAAAACCTAGCATAATTGAGTAATCTGACATATATTCATCTTTTTGATTTTTATAATCATCAAAATTTTTATTTCAAATATTTGTGAGTTTTTCAAAGGTTTTTTCGGATGCATCATAACTTAAAATTTCAAATGTTTGAACTTTAAATGATTTGTTGTCTTCAAAATCTAAATTAATAAAATTATTTAATTTATTAATATTATCTTCAGTATATTGAGTGATATTTTTGTTTAATTGATTCATTAAAGCATCAACATTAATGTTTCATTGTTTTAAAAGGTCTAAATTTTGTTTACCTTGTTCATTAATTTTTATCATGTTTGTCTCCTTAGATCTCGTTAAATAATAAATATTTTAATAATGATTCTTTGCTTTGAAGAATTTTTCCATTTTCAGTTAAAAGAGCATGAATTTTGCTTACTCTTTTTATGCTTGTGCTTTCAGCTAATAAATCCATAAAAAACATTAAAACTTCTTTGTAAGTATATGGATAATTCAAAATTACTTTTATTTGCATAACATAAATTGCTCTTTGAGTGGCATTCTTTAAAAAATTAATTTCATTTTCCATGTTCTTTGAAAACTGTTCAATTTTTTCTCATTGATAAAAACTTTTTAAAAAAGCAAAATTTTGTATTCCATTCTTATCAAATAAATCTTTCATATTATTCCTTTGGTTTGTTTAATTAAAGAATTTTATAAAGATGTTCCTAGCATTTCATTATCTTCATCATCACCAAAAATTGAACTGTTTGACTTTGAAGATATTACAGAATTATTTGTTTCTTGCATAAAAGTGTCTTGGTCCATTAATTTTGATACTTTTGCCTGTCTTTTTTTACGATCTTCTTTTGCCGCCTTAGATTCTAAACCCATAATTGATTGAGTGATAATTGAATACATTCCACTTTGATTTTTATCTAAAATAGTTCTTGGCTCTAAAGTTCCTTCAAAATAAACCTGATCTCCAACTTGCAAATTTTTAAAAATATAATTTGCTTTAGCACTAAAAGCTAAACAGTCATAATACATTTTTATTTCTTGTCCTTTATTGACACCATTAACTCCAATTTGAAAAGGTAATATTTCAATTTCGGGATTGTATTTACTTTGAATGAGATTTCCGATTTTTGAAATGCGTCCAATTAAAGTGACTTGTGCTTTCATGTTGTTCCTTTGTATTTTGCGTTATCTTCAGTTGGAGAAAAGAATGAGAGTCCTTTTTTGTAATTTTGAATAATTTTTCAAATCAAATATGGAAGTTTTTTATATTGTTTTTGTTTTGTAAATTTTAAAGTACTTGAATTGTTGCTAATGAAATTTAAATTTGGATTGTAATTTTTTAAAAACTGATAATTATCAATTTTGTTAAATTGATTTGTTTTTATCATTTCTTTAAGTAAAGCGTTTTCTAAATTAGTTTGTAAACTTATAAGCTCTTTGTTTTTGAAATTTTCATTTTCTTGTAATTTTGAAATATCTTCTAATTTTTGATAAAGTGTTTTCATTTCGATTGAGAGTTTTTTATCTTTGCTAATTAACTCATTAACCATTGAAGAAAGTTTTGTTTTTTGTTCAATGCTAAGATCTTTTAACTTTTTAACATTAGTTTTTTTTAACTCATCACTAAATTCATAAAACTTTTGTTCAAACTCAAAAGTCGTTTGCAATGTATTGTGTCGAATACTTTCTTTGTAAATATTTCTGATTTTGTTTTTAATATCTCAAAAATCTTTTTTGTCTTTATAAACTTGTTCTTGTTCTTTTGAACTTGGGAGAGAATTTAAATGATTTAGGAATGCCTGAATGTTTTTAAAATCAAATTTTCCTTTTCCACGATATGATACTTCTCCGTTTTTTGAGTTGATAAACTTTTTCTCTTTTTCAAAAAAGACTAAATGTACATGTGGGTTTTGGGTGTTTGCATGTATACTTGCAAAGAAATTTAAATTTTCAAAAGGAATTTTTTCTTTTTTTAAAATTCAATCCATTTGCTTAGCAACAAATTTGATAATTTCTTCTTGAGAGTATAGTTCATGTTTTTTTAAAATTTCATTGTCAAAACTAATAACACTATCTCAAACATATTGTTTTGGGTTTAATTTATTAAAAGTTTTCTTTGCATCTGTTTTAGAAACTATTTCAAAATCATCTTTAGATTTAATTTGGAACAACCCACTATTTAAATTTTCTTTTGAATCCATCAAGTTATTAAAAGTTTTTACAACGTTAAAATTATTCTGTTGAATTAACTCCTGCATTTGTTCTTTGTTCAGTGAGCTTTTAAAACAAGCATTTTTTCTTGTAATGTAATCGATAATATTGCGTTTGCTTTTACAAGTGTAATAATTTCAATTTAAATTTTGATTATTTTTATCTTTTTGAAAATGTGCATTTGCTTTATTTACAAAACGTGACACCTTAAAAACAAAATTACTCATTTTTAATACCTGTTAAAAATATTTGAAGATTATCAAATAATCATTATTTTAAACAAATATATTTTTTGTTACTTAATTCTTTCAGAAGAACACCCTGTTTAAACTTTTAATCATCAGTTTTTGGACTAATTAAATGAGGTATCTAAAAATTCAAAATATAAAATAGAAAATTTTTACTTTCAAAAAAGTTTCAAAATAAAATTATCACAAATGAGAAAAAATATTTTCTCTTTCTTTCATCGAACACCCTGTGAAACTTTTTTGTTTTTAAAATTAACTAATAAACAAATTCTTTTCTTATTGAAATAAACACTTCTCTTTGCGTTTTGAACTTCTGCTCTTTTCAAACTACTTTTGCAATTATTTTTCAACTATTAAAAAAACATTTGATTAGTTGTGCAAATTTTTCAGATTTAAAAAACAATCTAATAGTGTTAGTTTTAAATCCGCGTAATTTGTAAAAACCATATGATAGTCAAGTTTGATAAGTTTTTGTAATTCTTTTATATCTTCTTCAAACCTGACCTTTAAACTTTCAATCAAACTCATCTCCTTCTCAAATTCTTTTCTGAGTTTTTACTAAAGAATTTTTGTTTGCTAATTTAGTACCCAGTAAAAGAAAATAAAGAAATCTTGGATTAATGTTTCCGATTTGCATTAAAATTTTTTCTTGCTTAATTGAAAAATATTTTAATCCTTTGCAATGCAAGGGTCTTTGAAGATAAATTTTAGAATCTTCAACTTTGATGTAGTTTAATTCGATCAAATCATTTAAAGCTTGATAAAAACTTGATTTAGAAAGTTTTTTAGCTTCATTTTCATTTCAGTCACCGAAAATTAATTTTCTTGCTTCTGAAATATATAAAAATTTCGCTTGAGAGTTTTTATCAAAATATCTGTCAATCAAACAATGCAAAACAAACGCATTTCTCTTGGTATAGATCTTTTCAAAAATTTGATAATCAATTTTGAGTTGATCAGTTTTTAGCAAGTACTCCATTTTTTCTCCTTTGCTTAAAAAATAAAAACACATCGCTAAGGATGTGTTTAGGCTATACCAACCGATTTTTTACAACTATCAAATTTTTTTTGGTAAATTTATGCAAAACAATGGTATAAATTAATAAAATAGATTTTAATTACTTAAAAGATAAAAAGGAGGATAAGATAATGAAAATTTTAAGATTGTAAAAAATTAATATTTCTTTAAAAAGTTAAATTGAAAAGTTTAGAAATTCATAATAAATTAGCCTTTTTAACATAATTATAAAGATGTAAACTATAAGTTAAGAATAAGATAAAACTTAAGAAATAATTGTTCTTTAGTTTTTTATTAAAATTTTTATTTTAAATTTGTCAAAATATATTTAATGTATTTTTATTATTTTGAAATAAAATCATAAAACCGTTTTTAACTTTAAAATTCAATTTTTAATAAAATATAATAATTTACTCAAGAAAGATTTCTATGGAAAAGATCAAAATTTCTTTTTTAATTGGTTTAATTTCTAGTATTTTTTCACTTATTTCATGTGTTTATATACCTGATAATAATCAAAATAATTTAGTTCAATCTTCTTCTCAAACAGAAGAAAATCTAGAAATTTTAAAACAATCAGATGAATATAATGATATTTCGAAAGATTATCCAATTGATCCTGATCAAGAAAGTAAGAGTATTTTAATTTATTGAAAAGAATTACAAAAAATTTTTATTAAAAAATATGATAAAAATTTATTAGATAAAATTGAAAATTCTTTAACTAAAAACGAATCAAGAATTATTGAACAATACAAAAAACAAAAGAGCAAAATTAATCAAAGTGATGAAGAATTTGAAAAATTACCAGATGAATTTAAAAATCAAAAATTATATTATGAAGATATTGTGGGTTTTTTAAAACTTAAAAAACGTTTATTTATTTACAGTGGAACAGAGGAACAAGCAGGAGAAAAATTAAAAAAACTTGAGCAAGAAAATCCTAAATATTTGCTTTTAATTACTATTTTTATGTCAGGAATGCAAGCAGTGATTCAAAATGAAATAAATACAAGTCAATTAATTTTGTTTAAATCAATTATTAATTGAATTAAAAGTATTAATGATTTTTTTAATAATGCAAATAAAAGTATTGATGTTCAACTGAACGAAAACAAAAAATCGCAAAAATTTCATAACTTCAAAGAAGTTTTTAATGAACTTCTAAGGGAAATTTCAAAAATGCTAAGCTTAAATAATTATTTATCTTTAAGAGAACCAGACGCTATTTTTGTTGGACAAAATGATTCTGATTATTACAAAAATTTTTATTTAGATTTATTTAAATGAATTTCACAAGATTTAAATCAACTTTATTACTTTATTTTTAAAGAAACTAATATTCAGTTAGAAGATTTGTGAAAAGAGCAAGGAAATTTAATAAATGAATATATTTTAAATGAACAAAATAATTTAAAATATTCCGAATTTAATTCGGATGACTACGAAAATAAAGCAAAATCATACTTAAATTTTTTAAAATCAATTAAACTAATTAATTTTAAAAACTAACAATATACTAAAGATAAAAATATCTTTAATTAAATATATTTAATAATGTTAAAAAGAAAAATAAAGGAACAAATTATGGATCTAAGATTTTTATTGGCTAGCGGATTTTTAATCTTCTGTGCAATAAGTTCACGGAGTTTAAGAAAATAATATGAACGAGTCATCATTAGTTTTAATTTGAATGATTATATTTGTAATTATTTATTGAATTGCAGTTTTTGTTCAATGATACAAATTGCACAAAAATAAACAAAAATTTAAAACATTAAAAGTATGACGTAAAGTATGCATCGGAATCTTTTTTATTTTAATACACGGTGCATTACTACAAAAATTAATAAATTAATTTAAGGAGAATACATGATACAACAAATAACAAAATATTTTGCAGATAATGATGTGTTTAACGACACTCTTAATGCAATAGGAACCAAAACAACTAGCTACCTTCCAGTAATTTTTCAATGAATTGGAGTTGGTTTAGGAATTTCTATTGTTTTATGAGCAATTATTAGCTTTTTTAGATATAAATGAGCTACAGAAGAGAAAAAACCTGCCGTTATCAAGAGCATTAAACATTCTTTAGTTGCGATTTTAGCAATTTTTGTAATAGCTTCTTTAGCAGGTCTTATTATTGGTGGATCGATAAATGTAGGAAAATCAATCGGAGATAGCATTAAAATAAAACCTTCATAGAATATGGCTTGAATACTTAACGCAATTTTTGCTCCATTACTACTAGCAATTTGGAAAGTTTTTGTCGTTATTCCATTTTCAATTATTGAATTTATGTCCAATATCTTTAATAAAATTGGAATTGAATTAATTATTCGTTTGCTTTTTGGAGATCAAGCTTTTGAAAAGGGAGTTTTTAAGGTTCATTATATTTATGTTGTAATGAGTATTTTAGCTGGAACAGCCTTTTCTTTAGTTATAATAATTTCGCTCATAAAAACATTTTTTGATGCTCAAAAAGGAAACGAAAAAAGAATTGGTATTTATAAGAAAATTATTCCTGCAACTGTTTCAATTGTCGCTTTTCCATCACTTACATTCTTATTATTAATGATGATTTTTAATCTACAATCACTGCTATACATTGTTTTCTTTGGACATGATAAAGGATTTAATTTTGATTTAGGTAAAAGCACTTTTTTATCATTAAAACCAACAGGAATTGAATACAATGATTGAGAAGCGGTTGCAAATAATGGCTATATAGCTTTATGATTACCATATTCAACTAAATTTAATTTTGCAATTACTATGGTTCTTTTGGCAGTAATAGGAATTGCAATTTTATTACAACTTTTATCCCTTTCTATCTCATTGGTATCGCATTTACTATCAACAGTAGCATTTTTCTTTTTACAACCAATTGTAAATGTTTCAAGATTTTATGATGAAGAAAGACTATATGGCAAATGAAAACGAATATATTACAAGAAATTGTCGATAATTCTTTTTTATACTTTTTCTTTAAATATATTTATATTAGTCATTGGATTTTTAAATAATATTGATTTTCAAGTAAATAACTTTTTTGCTTTAGCAGTCATTAAATTAATATTAATTGGAGGTTCCCTTGCAGGAGTGCAGGTTTTAATTGGAGATATTAGCGAACTTTTTGGAGGTCGCGAATCAGTAAAATCTGGTTTTAGAGTAGCTCGTGACATTGCAAATGGAGCTCAGAAAACTGCTTTTGCTGTTGCTGGTGGTGTTGGATTTGCTAAAGGAGCAACTCAAGGAGCTTTTAAATTTTTACAAGCATCCAAAGGAAGTTTAATTGGAGATAATTTAGCTCGTAAAGGTTGAAAGGCAGACATGAAAGCTGGAAAAATTTCAAGTAAAGAATACTGAGATAAGGTTCGAGATCAAAAAGAAGAAATTAAACGCAAAAATTTAAGAAGATCAGATTACGCATCTAGAACTGGTATTGGTGGTTGAGTTGAAGACAAATTTAGATCTACAAGTTCAAGACTTAATCATTTTAAATTAAATCGTGCAGATAAAAATTATAAAAAAGGAAAAATCAATTCTGATACTTTCGATAGCAAAATCTCAAAAGCAATGAAAACAATTGATAAAAGAGATAAAGAAGACAATAAAAGATGAGAATTAAAAAGAAATCCATTAAATTATAAAAAGAGAAACAATCAAAATGGTAAGGAAAAATAATGAAGCTTCAAACGGATAAATTTAAAAAGTATAAAAGCTTAAAACTTTGAAAAAACTTCAATTTCTTTGATTTTGCTCTTTTGATTGTAATTCTTTTTATTGCTGGTTCAATTGCTTATTATTCACCTGTTTCTAATTTACTAAAAATTGCCATTTTTAGTTCGATAGTTATCCTTAATGCTCCATTGTTTATAGAAATTCCAGGTAAAAATGCTCGCGGATATGTTGTTTTAGCTTGAATTTTTATTCATTTAATTAGAGTTAAAAAATTCAAAAAGAAAACCAAAAATGATTTAGCACACAAAACTTAAATACTTTATATAAAATTGAAAATAACATATTTCAAATTAGTTATTTAAATGGATTGCTAAATTTAAAAAATAAATCAAATGCAATGGTTTTAGAGGTATTCGGAAAGGATATTACTGTCAGCAAAATTGAAGAGCAAGAATTATATTTGCAAAAACTTACTGATGCTTTTACTGCAATTGACAATAAAATATTTATTATAAAAATTCCTAAATTTGCACCAATTAAGAAAAATCAAAAAAATTTAGAAAAAATTACAAATAATAAATATTTTGAGCAATTAAAAATTAATTGAGAAAATGATTTAAAAATAGTTGATAATTATCAAAAAATTGATAAATATTACATTGTAATTTTAAATGCCGATAAAGATAAACTAAAGCAAGAGCTTTATTCGATTCAATTTAATTTACATCAATCTGAAATCGAAAGCGAAATTTTAAGCAAAAGAAAACTAATTAATTTTTTAAATGATTTGTATTTATTTGGAAATGATTTGAGCAATGAAGACATAGAAGAAATCTTGGAAACAGGAGATTTATCAAAATTTTTTGCTTATGAAAATATCGATTTTAAAGAAAAACATTTTTTAACTAATGGAATATATAATTCAGTTCAAAGTATTGCATCTTTTCCTTTAAAATTATCTCAAAATTGAATTAAGGAAACTTTTAATAGCGATTCAACGATTGTATGAAGCTTAACTCCTTTAGACGAAAAGAAAAAGGATAAGATTTTAAATGCTGTTGAAACTAATATGGCAGTTAATGCAGAAGGTATTTTTAACAAAATGTTAAAAAGAAGACAACAAAATAACCAAGAAGCTTTAGAAAATGTTTCTGAAGCAGTTGCTTCTAATAGTGAACAACTTTTTGAAAGTTCATTAATGTTATGAAATCGTGCTTTTGATTTAGAAACTTTAAAAGCACAAGAAAAGGAAAATGAAATTAACATTAAAAAATGAAAAGGTGTTGTAAATAATTTAAGATATCGACAAATTGAAGCTTATTCTGCACTGCTTCTAAAAGACACTGATATATTACAAGAATACACTGAGCAACTTAGTGGAAACATTGGATATGGTTGAGTATTTTCAAATCAGTATTTAAATGATTCGAACTTTTCATTGCTAGGTTTTTCAATTTTTAATAAAAATACTCCAGTGTTTTTCGATCCGTCAATTAAGTCTGCAAAAAGAATTAACCAAAATATGTTTGTTCTTGGAACTAGTGGAAGTGGAAAAAGTACATTTTGTAAGAAATTACTTGCTCCACGGGTTGCAATTAATGATAAAGTTATCATTTTAGATCCTCAAGGAGAATACAAGAAAACAATGAATGCTTTGGGTGGAAAAACCATTAAATTAGGGGTTGCAGAAGATTTACGTTTTAATCCACTGCAAATTATTAAGTTATTTAATCCAAAGCAAGATCCTTCGTATTACACCAATGTAGATATACAATTACAAAATGAAGAAGTTTTAACGTTAAATGAAGACTTCATTAGAGAGTGATTTAGTTTGCTATATCCACACTTTGAAGCACTTGATATTCAAATCATTGTTTCATCTCTTAAAAAAGTCTGAGAAAAATTTGGGTTTTTTAATTCTCAAAGCGACATTACTAAATGAGATAATAATCAATATCCGCTTATGAGCGATTTAATTAATGAACTTAAAAAAGTTAATAAAAATGATTTATTTTTTCAAAATACAATCAGAATTCTTAAGACCTTAGAGTTAGATTTTCAAGCAAATGGACGCTTCAATAAGCTTTATAATCAATATACTAACATTGATTTAAATGATAATTTAATTGTCTTTGATACTTCCGCACTAATGAATCAAAAAATCGAAGTAAAAAACAGTTCATTTTACTTGATTATTTCGTTTATAAAGGGTCTGATTTCTGAAACATATAAAAAGGATTATCGGATTTGATTATTAATTGATGAAGCTCATAAATTTATTGATGAAAACTCCATTTCTACTTTAGATTTTATCTATCAAGTAGTTAAAGAAGGTCGCAAATATAATTGTGGAACTATTATCACAACACAAAATCCACAAGATTTTACTAAAACTGAAGCTATTAAAGCTAAAGGTCAAGCAATTTTAGAAAATTGTCAATATTCAGTATTTTTAAAACTTACTCCAACTTCAGTTGAATCGGTTAATGATCTTTTTGAAGCTAGTGGTGGACTTAGTGAAACGGAAAAAAGTTTTCTTGTACACGCTTCCGTTGGACAAGGGATTATTTCACTTAATTCAAGTTCACGAATTGCAATCGATACTTATTATAATGATGTTGAAAAAGAATTATTTTTTGAAAGTGGCGATTTAAGAAAATATGAGTAATGTTTAACAAGAAAAAGATAACTTAAAAAATCAATAATAAATTGACAATATAGCTATAAAAACAAGAAAGCAAGTGTTATCAAAATCGTTTTACTGGATATTTGCAAAAAAATAAATAAACAATTAACTTTATATAATAAATTACTTACTTTTATCAAAGCAAAAAAATGCTTGAAATATTTTTGACTGATGTGAAAAATTAGATAAAAGTAAAGAAAATCAATTAAATAAACATATAACCAAAGTTTATTCAATTATGCAGTATAGATCACAAAATAATTTAGATTTGAAAGGAATGTATCAAAATGAAAAAAAATAAATTATTACCATTAATAATACCCCCCATTACTGTTTTTTCTATTATTGGAGTATCAGTAGATTTAAATGACAATAAAGAGGTTTATGAAACAACTTTAGATAAAGTAATAGAAGATCACAAAAAAATCAAAATCACTCCAGAAAAAATAACAACTTCTATATCTTTATTATCAAATAAAATACAATGATCACCAAACGTTTACAGTATATTTGCAGGCTCTAAATTTAATTTTAACGATAATTCGATCAATAAAATAGAAACACTAAATACAAAATTTAAAACTACCTTTAGTAAAAATGGCGGTGATTTTGAGGGGACTCCATTTAGTTTTTTGGGTTCTGGAACAACATGAGGAGGTATAGCTTATCAAGCAGAATCGAAAATAAATCATAAAAATTTTAACGAAATAAATTTTAATGTAAATAGTATGGATGGATATGAATTTTTAGAAAAATTAGATAATTCTACTTTTGAATTTGTAATTGGATATTACGATAGAGACGGAAAAACTCATAGTGAAAAAACTATTCCAATAAATATGTCAATAAATAAACCATATTTAAAAACTCAAATTAATAATCTTAATAATTATTTATTAAAAGACAAAGAAAACAATTCTAATGCAGTTGTAAAATCTTTTAAGATTTCTTATGATTTAGATGTAAATCAAACAGAAACTCATTGGACAAAATTTTTAGGAAATGTTAATAATCCTAATATAAATCTAGCTGCAACAATTAGTAATATTCGAGCAAACATAGAAATAAATTTAGAGATAAACAAACAATATAAAGAAAACAATTTTATTAAGCATATCCTAGAACTTAAAAAAGATTTTGAGAACTCTAATTTAAAAAGAAAAAATACAATTGAAATATCCACTGATGTTGGATCTAATTGAGGAATTACAAACTACAAAATTGCTTCTGATGATAAATCAAATAAAGAATATTTAGAACAAGAGCTAAATAATGATTCTTTTTATAAAAAATATAGTAATTCAGAATTAAATAAATTAGGTAAATTAGATTATAAAGTGATTAATAATGGTCAAAATTTACAATTTTATTATAGTATTTTTAATCCAGAAAGTAATCAAAAGGAAAATATTATAATTAAAAACCTTCCGATTATTTATAATCCAACTCAAAAATTTTATAATAAAAATTTATCCAGTCGTTTAAGAATAATTCCGGGGAAATTTTTAGATTTAACTCGCCCTTTTTCTTATAAATTAATTAATGACGTTCCAACTAGAGATCTACAAGACACAAAACCAATTAATGAACAATGAGGTGGAAGATGATTTTATCATACTGATGCTTCAGTAAATTTTAATACTACTTTAAGAGAAGACGAAGCATTAATTATTAATGGGAATAAAATTGATGTTTTGGATCAAAATTTTCATTATGATTTAAAAGATTTAAGAAAATCTTCAAGTAAAAATGAAGATAAGGAACAAAAAGATAAATTATCAAATGTATATAAAATTGCAATTGTTAAATATGATAAAGCTAACGTAAATCAAAGCAATAGAAGAGAGCTTTATAGATATGAAACTGAACTAGTAATTAATTCTCTTGGTAGTGATTTGCAAGGAAAATGATACGGATGAGATCCAGAGAATAATCCGCATCAAAGAGAATTGATTGAACCATATTTAAAAAACGAAACTGGAGAATATATTTTAAATTCTCGCAAAGAAAAAATCCCTAATCCCAAGTATGATCCGCTGATTAATCCCAAAACAGGAACTAAGGAAGAAATTTTGTGAGTTGATTATACAGGATATGATAAATTACCTGAAAATACAAGATTCTTGCAAGATCCAAGAAATTATAATGGTGAATTATTAGAATATGATGTTAGAGATGGAAGATTATTAGATAAATATGGAAATTTTAAAAGAGATGTTAGGTATGGATTTATCGCTAGCGGATCAGTAGTTGGAAAAGGGGTAAATTTATCTTCTAATACCAATAACATTGAATTAGCACAACGTTTTAAAGTAAATCAACAAAATGGAGGAAATACTTTCTCTGTTATAAACAAATCAGAAGTAGATATTACAAATAATGATAATGATTATTTTAGTAATAGTGGTCTTTGATTATACACTCTAAGAGATAAAGAAAACATCGATATTTATAAAATGTTTTATATCGGAAATATATCTCCGCAAGAACAATTTACACAAGTATACAAAAATACTCAGATAAAACCTTTTTGAAGTACTTATCATGGAAAACATTTACAAGAGTATTTAATTAATAACAAATTAGTAACAGAAAGTGACATTAAAAAACTTCCTTATGATCAAGTTATTAATTTTTGAAAAAGATATGTTTCATCAACTTATAAAATATCTTCAGGAGATGAATTTAATGACGGAAACAAGGATAGAGACAATGGAATAAGTTTTATTGATAAAACCGGGAATTTGAATACGAGATTAAGGGATTTTTCGACAATTTTACCTATAGAAACTGATAAATTAAAAGATTTTGCTAAAATTCACACTGCAAAAGAATTTGATGCACTTTCTGAAGAAGAGTTAAAAGAGTTATTAATAGATGATAACAAAGTAGAAAAAGATAAATTTAATGAAGTTATTGATTTTAAAGTCGTTAGAGATAAAAATGAAATAAAAACATTTTTAAGTGCAAAGGATTTGAAAAATTATCCTGGATTAAAGTTTAGTGAACCTGTTCAAATAACACCTGTTAAATGAAAAGAGGATGTCGAATTTGAATCTAAAACTCAAAAAACCCCAATTACTCCATCTCTTTCAAAGGAATATTTAGATTCGTTGTTTGAAAATGCTACATCATATAAAGATATTTTAGATGATATTGAGGATAATTTATTACTTAATTTTGATAATAAAGATAAAGTTAAATATATTATCGAAAAAACATTAGATAATAAACTTAGATTTATTTTTAGTGTTAAAGAAGAATTTTATAAAGATTATTATATTCCACGAGATCAAGCAATTTTATATTACGAGAATGAAAAAATTAATCCAAACTATCAAAGTCCTTATATTAATCCATTTGCTAATTTTAATTTAAAAGAAATCAATTTAAATGGAATTACTAACGCAAAGGACGCCAAAAACTTTATTACTGATGCAATTTTAAAAGCAATGAATAATCATTTTAAATTAAAAGATGATTATGTAATTAATAATTTAGATAGTATAAGTGATAATATAATAAAGTCTCTTTCAACACCTAATCAACCACTGGAATTTGAATTAAATCTAAGTGCCAATACTGATAAATCAAATAAATTACTTGGATTTAAAACCATTAAAGTTTCTAATGTGGTTGCCAATAATTTCATTCCTCATGAAGAAAATTTAAGCAATTACAATATCTCCGATAAAAAGTTTTATAACATTAACACAATTGATGATATGTATAAAAATTTAATTGATGAAATTAATAGCGATTTACAAAGTTATGGAATAAATTTTAAAGATTATTTAACTTTTGAAAATCCACAAGACATTGCAAAATTAATTATTCCAAAGAAAATTAATAAAATCGAAATTAAAATAGTTCCTTTAAATAAGATTTTAAGCGGATCTAAAACTATTGAAGTTATCAATGATAATACTAGCGTAAATTCATCCCCTGATGTAGATGAAAATGGAAAACCAATTATTAAAGAAATTGATTATCAAAAACTTGCAGAAGAAAAATTAAAGCAAGATCAAGATTTTATTAATAGTCGAAATTTTCCTGAAGAAGCAGAAGATTTTAAAAATAATCAAGTCAAAAATGAATGAGAAATCGGATACGTCAAACCAAAAGGCGTTGAAGAGATTTTTAAAAATCTTCCAGCGATAAATGGAACAGCTCAAATTGGAGTAAATAAACCTAAAGAACAAGGGTTTGTTGAAAAAAATAAAAGTTGATTTATTCCTTTAATGATCATATCAGGACTGGGAGTATTATTGCTTTTAGTAATAATTTATTATAGATACTTTCGTCCTCCGATTAGATAAAATTTTAAAAGCAACATTTTTAAAAATGTTGCTTTTTTTACTGATATGAACCCCGAAAGTTAGACAAAAAATGATTGAAAGAACTTAGTTCTATATTCACCAAGGGTAAGTACTTTTAATCTAACTTTAATTCTTTTGTTATTGTAGTAATCAATGTAATTGATAATAGCTTTTTCTAATTGTTTAAGTGATTTAAAAGTGTGTTCTCTTCTATAAAACATTTTTGATTTTAAAATTGCAAAAAATGATTTTACCATACCTTTATCGGTGCTACTTTTCTTTTTGTAACATTGAAGCTTCCAGTTCTTTAGATTTTAAAAATTGTGATAACTGTTATGTTGATATTGTAAACCTTTATTACTGTGAAGATTTTTTTCTTATTTTTTCTATTGGTAATCTTTTCAAGTCTTTTTATAAAACTCAAATATTTAATTTATTTAAGTTTTATATTTTTAATATCATCTAAAGATTTTTTATCAAATATTTGTTTCATTTTAAAAAATGCATTTTTTTATGCGTTTTTTTGTTACTTTTTAGACTTTGTTTATGAACCCGTTATACTCAACATATACATAAACAAACTAAAGGAGAAACTTATGACCTTAAATAATATCGAAAAAATACTTAATGAATCTTTATACAATCAAGAAAATGATTCTATGGATTTAATAACCAAAATACTTAAAAAACAATTAGAGCAAGAAAAAGAATGTATTAAAAATTTTAAGATTCTAATTAATTGTTCTAGTGAAAAACCAAATGAAATTGAGCAAACATATAGCGATTTACAATTAAATCCTACATTAAAAACTTTGTCTAAATCAGTTTATATTTTAAGCAATAATAATTTAAAAAATATAAAAACTAATAAATTAGAATTAGTAAGATTAAAATATGAATGAAATTTTGAAAACAATATCAAAAATAATTCTAAAAAGGATTCATCAGAAAAATTAGTTAAAAATAATAATTCTGATGATTTAGTTAATAAAATTGCTTTTGAGTTAAAACGAAAAAGTAATTATAAAATATTAAACCAAAATATAGATTTACAAAAAAATAAATCTATTGAAAAAAATCAATACATTATTATAATTTTTGGACTTATTTTTGTATTTTTTCTAATCATTGTTTTTGTTTTAGTTAAATTATTAAGAGTAGGGAATATTCTAATGCTTTTAGAAAAATTTATATTAAATGTGTTGAAAAAAGTTGCTAATTTAATTATTAATGATCCTCTTATAAAATCAAAAATCGTTATTTTTATAAAGAAATTTTTGATTAAAAAATGACATAGAATTAAGAAAAATCAAAAATTAACTAAAATTTTGAATTTTATGGATTCTTTTATATCTGAAAAATAATAATTTAATATATCAAGGAATTAAAACGCACCCTAAAGTCAGACAAAAAACTAACTTAAAAAATACTTTAAATTTATATATGTATTTTAAATATCTTGCAAAAATTTAAGCAAGATATTTTTATCTTCTAAAGAACTAGCTAATTTAAAAATTATTTCAGCTGAAGAATTTTGATTTA
Source organism: Mycoplasmopsis citelli (assembly GCF_900660645.1). Lineage (NCBI taxonomy): Bacteria > Bacillati > Mycoplasmatota > Mycoplasmoidales > Metamycoplasmataceae > Mycoplasmopsis > Mycoplasmopsis citelli. Next base: position 196,592 of record NZ_LR215036.1, read on the forward strand.
AAACTTTAATTATTTTTAAGTTAAAATTCTCATCTTTAATAAACTCTGAATTTATAATATCTTCAAAATTCTTTATAAAAATCATTTGTTCACCTATATCTAAACCAGATACTTGCTCTAAAAAGTTTTTAGAGCTTATTAAAATATCAAAATCATATTTTTCCTTTAAAAATTTTAAATTATTAGCAAGTGTTTGACTTTCTTCTCACCAATTATCTCCATTTAAAAAGAGTAAAACCTTTTTAAGAGTATTTAATATTTCTATAGCTAAATCATCTTTTAAAACTCATTGGAAATTATTATTTTTAAGCTGATAATACCGAGTAAAGTGTAAATTTTGAACTTGAAAACTAAGTAAAAACAAATCGCTTTTAATTTTGTTTTTTGTTAAATTCCCATTTAAATATTCTAATCAGTTTTTTCCACTATCAACCTTAATTAAATTTAAATAATCTTGAATAAATCAAAAATCTTGATCATACTCAAGTTGATTTTCTAGTAATCTTTCAACAACCCTAAGAAAGTATAAATCTGGATTTAAAATTAATATTTGTATAGCTAAATGAAGTTTTATAGCTCTTTTTGGTGCTTCATTTTGTTTAGTAAATAAATAATTATTCGAACTTAAAATTTTATCTAAAAGTTCAATATAGATTTGTTTATGTGTTTGATCCAAAACCCTTATATATTCATTAATTGTGTTTAAAAATTGATTAATTTTAAAATTAAAATGCTTATTCAAATAATCAAAAGTTTCTTTATTATTTTGATTTTCTGTATACATACTTTTCTCCTTTATTACCTTTTTAAAAAAATATAATGAACATAATAAATATTTATAAATAGTATACAAAAATACTTTTTAAGAACCAGAATTTAAAAAGTTTCAAAATCTTACTTATATTAAAATAGATTAACATATATCCATTAACTAATATTTTTAATGTTTTAAAAAAGACAATTCTTATGATTTGTCCATTTTTAGTATTTAAATGAGCATATTTTTATTATCTATTATGAAGCAAAGAAAGATCTTAAGCCTACATTTTAATTGATCTTTAAAAGCTTTTTTAAGAAATAATTTTGCAATTTAAAGTGCAAGATTAAATAAATAAATAAATATACAAAGGAACAATATGAAAGCAAATACTAAAAAATTTCTACTTATTGGAACTCCAACAGTTACTGCATTAGGTATAGGATTTGTTGGTGGCTTTTTATCCGGAGCTATTCCTTATAAATCACAAGTTTCATTACTTCAAAAACAATTAAATCAAGTTAATTTAGAACTGCAAAAATATAAAGATCAAAATAAAGATGATAAATTAAAACTACAACTCCTTCAATCTGAAAAAACACGTTTAGAATTATTAGTTTCAGATTTGCAAGGATCATCAGTTAACAAAGATGATTTTTCTGAAGTATTAAAAGCATTTAAGAATGAACTTAAAGATGGAAAAAGAACCCAAGATATTATCGCTAATGTAGGATATAAAGAATTTAAAGCTTCAATTTTAGATTTTGAAAAATCCTTAGCATCTAGAATTTTGAAGCTTAGTTCGATGTTAAATCAAGCATTAAAAGATAATTCAAATTTAACCCCTGGAACTAAAGAAGAACTCAAAAAATCAATTGCTAAAGCTCAAGAGCTTCTTGAATTAGTTAACAAAAGTGGTTTTAAAAATTTAAAAGATGCGGTAAATGCTTTTGATAATTTATCTAAAGCCCAAAAAATTTACTTTGCTCAATTAAATAATAGTATTGATTTAATGAATAATCAAATCTCACAACATGAGCAACAAACAAATGCTTTACAAACTCAAATTACCAATCGCGATGGAAAAATCAAAGAATTAGCTCAAAAACTAATTCAAACATTAAGTTTTTACTTAAAATTAATTTCACAATTTAAAGAAACTTTAAATGATTTTAATAAATTAAATTTAGAGCAAATTAATCCAACTAAAGCTCAAGAAATTAAAGCTAAAGTTCTTCAAACTTTAGAACGTTTAACTATTAAGGAAAATGTTTTTAATGAACTATTTAATAAAATGAATTCATCCTTAGAACAAGCACAAGCAAAAAATGATTATTCTGATATTTTTAGCTATGATGCTGTGAATGTTTCAAATTCTTTTGAAGAAATTGTTAGAGACTATGAATTTATCCGTAGTGCTGTTATTCCGCTTTATGCTAGCGAAAATCAAGATAAAACACTACAAATTATGACTCAACAAAAACAAATTCAAGCCCTTAAAAATCAATCTGAAAGTTTACAAACCCAAGTTGATAATTTAGCCAAAACAAAAACAACTTTAGAAGCTAATATTGTTGCAATTAAAAATGATTTAAAAAATAACTTAGGTTCAATGCTTAATAATCAAATTACATCCTTAAACGGGATTGAAAGCTCTATTAGATCCTCAAATACTAATGATGCTACTAACTTAGCTGATCGTTTAAAGATTCAAATTACTGCTTTAGAAAATCTTAAAAATCAATACACAGCTGATAATTACACCGAAACCTTTGCTCCAACAATTAATCAAGCACTTACATCAGCTCAAGAAGTTATCGAAGAATATAAACGCAGTGTTTTAGATAAGCTTAAATCTGAATATCAAAGTACTTTAGAAAATTTAACTAACACTAAGAAAGAACTTACTACTACAAAATCTGATTTAGGTCTAAAAAACCAAGAACTTCAAAATATCCAAAGTTCTTTAACAGCAGTTCAAGCAGAACTAGCTAAAAACAAAGAGAATTTACAAAAAACTCAAGATGATTTAGCTTCGGCTCAAAATTCTCTTAATTCTTTAAATAATCAAATCGCTACTAACAAAACTACTGCTCGTACTACTTATAATGCTTTTAAAGATGTATATGATAATCTTAAAGCTAAAGCAACTACTTTACTTGGAGTAGTTCAAAGTGATGTGGATTTAACAACTTTACAAAATCAACTTGCTCAAAGTATTCCAAACTTTGATGAAGATGCTACTTTAGACCAAATGCAAGCAAGCATTAAAGAATTAATTGATTTTTCAACATCGCTTAATAATGCTTATGGTGATGTTTTACAAAAAGATTACGATTCTCAAGCTCAAAAACAAACTCAAACCATTGCTTCATTGCAAACATCAAAAGAACAAATCCAAAGAGAATTAAATTCTTTAAATTCTGAACTAGCTAACAACAAAACCAAAGCCAAAAGTTCTTATGAGGCTGTTAAAACTGTCTATGATACCCTTAAAAGTAAAGCTCAAAACTTTCTTAGTCAATTAGATAATAGTGTTAATAGTGATAAGTTAAACCAAGAATTAGCAAAACCAATTGTAACTTTTGATGAAAACGCTAATTTAGAAGAACAACAAGCAAGCATTAAAGAATTAATTGAATCTTCTACAACTCTTAATGATGCTTACAGAAATACCTTACAACAAGATTATGATGCTAAGGCCCAAAAACAATCTCAAACCATCACAACATTACAATCATCAAAACAGCAATTTGAAAGAGAATTAAATTCTTTAAATGAAAAACAAGCTCAATTTAAGAATGCTTTAACCACTAATTTAACCCAAGCTCAGCAAGAGTACAATCAACGTAAAACATCAGCTCAAAGTGTAATAAATCAAGCAAAAGCACTATCATTAAATACTTCAACTCTTAAGAGTTTAATTGATAAAGCTCGGTTGTCTACAAGTTCAGATAATGTAGATGAGCAAATTAATTTATTAAATGAATACTCACAAAGAATTGATCAATTAACTCAAGAAATTTTTAAATTACAGGAGCAAATTATTGCTAAAAACCAACAAAAATATCAAAACACTCAAAATCAATTAACAACAACAAACAATAACTTAAAAACTATTACTTCAAATTTTAATGCCTTAAATGTTCAAAAATCATCACTTGAACAACAACTATCTTCAAAACAAAATCAATACCAAAATTCACTCTCTAGAATAAATAATTTAAATTCAGAAATTTTATCTCTTAATAACCGAATAAATTCTTTAAATACTGAAAATAAAAATCTGCAAAATGCTCAAAATTCTTTAATTTCCACTCAAGCAGATTTAATTCGAACTAAAAATCAATTAGATGCAGCAAAACTCGAAATATCAAAACTCATACAACAAATAGCTGAAAACGCAGGAGATTTTGTAAAATATAAAGATTTAATCTTAAATTCAGATGTAATTAAAAAAGCAACTAAATTAGTTTCTAACGCAAACATATATGTTGGCTCAAGATTCCCCATTCATTCTGGAGTGGAAAATCACATAAAAACAGCATATAGCTCTAATGAAGATCAAAAAGAATACGACACTACCTTTTATAAGTTTAATCCTAATAATTCATATCAAAAAACAATTTCTGTTATTAATAAAATTGTTATTAAACCAGAATTTCCTCATTCATGGGACCCAGAATATGCCCCAAACAAAAAATATAAATTTAAAGTTTCTTATATTGATATTAGCGAAACAGATGATGCAAAAAAACTAAAAGATAAGGAAATAGAATTAAGCACTCTTGATATTGATGATATCACCATTTCCCCAAAACTATTCCTTTTATCTTCAACCACAAAATATGCTTCAAATGGTTCAGCAACCATCCAAGAGTTTATTTTTCCTTCAAAATATAGTTATGATGGTAATCTTGAATTTAGTAATGTAGTTGTTGTTTGATATAAAGAATCAACCAGCACATCAATAGGTGGCGTAGATTATAGAAATATTAAAGTATCTGCGATAACTCCTGTGGTTGGTGTTGAAAAAATTAATTAAAATTAAGCATCACTCCTTTTATAAGAGCGATGTTTTTGTAATTTTAAATAGCTAAACTAATTAGCGTTATAATAATTAATATGAATATTAAAAAAGTTTTTAACAACAAAAAAGTAAAATTATCATCAATTTTGATAAGTAGTTTAGCTTTAATATCTTTTGTTTTAATACCGATTTTTATTTTTCTTAACCCAAACCAAAAATATAATTTATCACCAACCCAACAGAATTATTTGAAATACATTAAAACTAACCTTAATAATATTGTTAAAACAAGCAAAAATCTTCCAGTTTCAGAAGAATTTTTAAAAAATCTAAATGATCAATATAATAAAGTCAATAAAGTAAAAACATCTTCTGATTATTGAAAAATTTTTTGAGAAAATTGAGGGTTATTTTTTAAAAATTACGATTTTTGAAAACAAGCATTTGAAAATAAATCTGAATTAGTTGTATCTCAAGAAGATAAACAAATGTGAAACAAACTTTTTTTTGAAAAATCTAAGAGTATTTTCATGCCTGGACTTAATAAAAAAATAGAAACCTGGAACTACAACAAAGATTTTTATATCTATAAAATAAAAGAACAAATTAAGTTATATGAAAAATACTCATATTATCTTCAACCTTTAGAACGTTTGCAAAAACTTTTAAATTATTATCAAAACAACTATGAAGAATATGTTAGTTTACAATGAGGAATTGATAAAGATGGAAAATTTTCTCTAGACTCTAGTAAGTACTATAGTGGAAATTATCAAAAAATTAAAATTAATGATGAATACATTAAAAACTGATTAAAATACTACCAAAGATGGAATTGAGTTTTTGTAAAACCAGAAGATCAAATTTCTAAAATTGAAGACAAAGATATTAAAGCTTTACAAATTGATGAAAAATTTAAAAACAATAAAATAATTGGCGATTATATAAAAAGGCAAATTAACTTTGCTCCAGATGATTATCATGATCTTTGAACTATAAACCCACAGCATCCAGAAAAAGTAAATATAAATGACGTTAAAAAGCAAGACCCTGTATATTTGTATCCAAAATACAAAAACATCCAAACCAAAACAGTTGAAGAAATTAACAAATTAAATTCGAAATTTACAAATTTTCAAATTACCGATTTTAATTTAATGAATAAAAAAATAATCGACAAAGAATACGAATTTTTTGACCAAAGTGTTATTAAAAACTTTAACTATGAAAAATTTTTTAAATACCAAAATTTTGTAGAAATATCAAAAAACGGAGCATTTGGTTCTGATTCTGCCTTTAATTCTTATAATAATTTATTGTGAAATGACCCTAACTTATTTTCAGATGCTCATTACCGCTCCTTTTATTCAGAACTAATAAATCCTGTTCATAGAAGAACAAAAAAAGAAGGTAATGATTATCTATTGGACAACACAACCTCATTAACTGACGAAGAAATTAAACAAGGTAAAAGCACTATTAAAGATGCTCATTGAATTAATCCAATTTCTGAATACAAAAGATGATTTAATCATTGAAAAGAAGTTTTGCCAAATGTCATCAACAAAAATTGAGAAACCAAAACCAAAATTAAAGCTGTTGCTTATTATATTGCAACTAATTCTTTATATTTGTTCCCTATAAAAAAACAATTTAACTACAATGGATATGGATTTTATAATCCGGCTCAAATTTTTACTAATGACCCTGAAATTCAGTGTGTAGGATATTCGATGAATCTAGCCGCTGCCCTAACAATTTTAAACATTCCAGTTCGAATTTTATCTGGTCCTGTTGTAGGAACTCCAACTGCAACATTTGCAGAGGGTGGACACGCTTGAAATGAAGTGTATGTTGATGGAAGATGAAAGGTTATTGATTTAACCAATTGAGATTTAAATGAAAAAACATTTGATAATAAAATTACTTATGAACTTAAAGATGATGAAGATTTATTCTTAGAACGCAATTCAGAGTGGATGAACCAATTAAAACTTGATATTAGTTCATATCAAACCACTTTAATGTTTTTCAAAAACCCTAAAGAATATGAATATATAGGCCTTCCTGATAGTATTTAAAACCAAAATTATATCTAAACAATAATTAATTTTTTAGGTTATTAAATAAACAAACTTTTTATTTAAAAGTTTGTTTATTTAACACCTTAATACAGGCAATGTAAAATAAAAATAATTAAGTATAATATAAAGAAACTATGAAATCTGTTAGAGAATTATTTGATTTTAAAACCACCGAAATGCGTATTGCTCAGCGAGCATTAAAAGAAATTAATAAACTTGAAAAAAATGTTAGCAAATTAAGTGATGCTGAACTTAAAGAAACTACCAATATTTTTAAAAGTATGCTTGCTGAAGGCTATACTTTAGAGCAAATTCGTAGCGATGTATTTGCCGTTGCTCGCGAAGCAACTAAACGAGTACTTGGGAAACGACCTTATGATGTGCAAATGTTAGGTGGAATTTTACTTGATTTAGGATCAGTAGCAGAAATGAAAACTGGAGAAGGAAAAACCATTACTTCCATAGCTCCAGTGTATTTAAATGCGCTTTTAGGTAAAGGAGCCATTGTTTCAACAGTTAATGAGTACCTTAGTGAGCGGGACGCTAAAGAGATGGGAGAAGTGTTTAATTTCTTAGGTTTAAGTGTAGGAATAAATAAAGCTCAAATGAATCCTAATGAAAAGCGTAAAGCTTATGCTGCTGATATTACTTATTCGGTACATTCAGAACTTGGATTTGATTATCTGCGTGATAATATGGTCGAAAATATGAACGAAAAAGTCCAAAGGGGATTACATTTTTGTTTAGTTGATGAAGTGGATTCAATTTTAATTGATGAAGCCAAAACACCACTAATTATTTCCGGAGGACAAACTCAAGATTCTTCGGCATATTTTTTTGCTGATCAATTTGTACGAACTTTAGCCAAAGAAGATTATTTAATTGATGAGGAATCTAAAGCCATTACTTTGACACACTCTGGAATAGCTAAAGCCAATAAATTTTTTAATGTTGAAAGTATTTATCATATTGAAAATTCTGAAACAGTTCATTTAGTTCAAAACGCTTTACGAGCTCATAAAATTATGCGTAATAATGTCGAATATATTGTCCGTGAAGGTAAAATTGAACTTGTTGATGGATTTACTGGAAGAATTATGGAAGGTCGTAGTTATTCTGAAGGATTGCAACAAGCAATCCAGGCTAAAGAAATGGTCGAAGTTGAGCCGGAAACCCAAACTTTAGCTACTATTACTTACCAAAACTTTTTCAGAATGTTTAGTAAATTATGTGGGATGACTGGAACTGGTAAAACTGAAGAGCAAGAATTTATCGATATTTATAATATGCGGGTAAATGTCGTTCCAACTAATAAACCAGTAATTCGAATTGATGAACCTGATGCCATTTTTGCTTCATATGAAGATAAATGAAATGCCGTTACAGAAAAAGTGGCTCAATTATACACCAAAGGTCAGCCAGTATTAATTGGAACTGCTCAAATTGAAGATTCTGAAGAATTGCACAAACACTTACTTAAAGCTGGAATTCCTCATACAGTTTTAAATGCCAAACAAAATGCCTCTGAAGCTGAAATTATTTCTCATGCTGGTCAAGTTAAAGCCGTTACAATTGCTACTAACATGGCTGGAAGAGGAACTGACATTAAACCTTCTCCTGAAGCTCTTGCTCTGGGTGGATTATATGTAATTGGAACTGATAAAGCCGAATCACGTCGCATTGATAACCAACTTAGGGGTCGTTCAGGGCGTCAAGGCGATATTGGAACAAGTAAGTTTTATATTTCAATTGATGATCCTTTAATGCAACGTTTTTCAAATTATGATTCTTTTAAAGAAGCTTATTCAGATTCACACGGGAAAGAAGTGACTAATAAAAACTTGCGTTTTGCATTTAATCATGCTCAAAAGAAAATTGAAGGATTTAATTATGATTCAAGAAAATCAGTCCTTAATTATGATGATGTTATTCGCCAACAAAGGGATTTAATTTACTCTCAAAGAGATTTGATTTTAGATGCTGTTGATCCTAAATTTATCATTGAAAAAATGATTAAGCATACTACTAATTCCATTGTTAATTTTCCCGCCTATAAAGGAAAGCATTCATATAATTACAATGAATTAGTTGATTTTTTAAATAAAAATATTGGTTCATTAATTGCTTTTAATTTTTCGCTTAAAAAAATTAGTCGTATCTATGAAAAAGATCTTCCTGAGTATATTTCTAATGTCATTATTCAAGCTTATGATAAATGACGAGCAAATGCTCTAAAATCGTATTTAGAGCAAGAAATTTTCCAAATTGAAAAACAAATTATTTTATCGACTTTAGATCAAAAGTGAAAACGCCACATAAATCGAATGGAAAAGTTACGTTCAAATGTCAATTTGGTTCAATATTCGCAAAAAAATCCATATCAAATTTATACCCAAGAAGGAACTAGAATGTTTGAAGATATGGTTGAAAATATTGCATTTGATGTTATGTTGCAAATTTTTTCAAACCGTCTTGGAGCTCATTCGCTAATTACTCGTGAAATGGAAGAAGATCCAATTTTCCAAGAAATTTATCAATCATTTACTAATAATGATTTAAGTAAATCTCCAGCTGAACGTGAACAAGAAATTATTGAAGTTTATAAAAGCGTTAAAGCTCGTATGGAAGAAATTACTGCTAGCTTAAGTATGCATGATTATAACCCTACTCCACAAGAGCCTCTTCAAGTTAATCAATCTTTAGATGATACTGAAACTATAGAAGAAATTAAAACTCTAGAACACACTGAAAATGATTTTGTTCTTGAAAACAACCAAGAAAACAAAGGTCCATTTAATATTTTTGATCAAGAAAGTTTTTTACCATTTGAAAATTTTGAGCAAAATGCTGATTTAACCGAAAATTCTGTAAATAAGGAAATTTCACAAGATAACAATCAAGAAAGCATAGATAATTTTACTGAGAAAAATCAAGATAATTTAGATGCTAACAATTAATAATATTTTTTAATGAGTTATGTTACAATTTTTTTGAGCCGATATCGAGTTTTGAATATTTCAAAATTAGTGTCAAATAAGTCTGATGTTTCAGACTTTTTCTTTACATTTTAAGGACATTTTAATATAATAAAAGGTAATTAGGTTTAAGGAGATAAAAAATATGTTAGAAGTACAAAATTTAAGCAAGATTTTTAGTGATAAGAAACTTTTTGAAGGAGTAAATTTAAAATTTACTGAAGGCAATACTTATGGAATAATTGGAGCTAATGGAGCTGGAAAGTCAACTTTTTTAAAAATTCTTTCAGGTCAAGTTGAACCAACTAGTGGAAACGTAGTTATTGAAAAAAACAAGCGAATTTCGGTGCTTTCTCAAGATCACAACGCTTATGATAATTTAATTGTAACTGAAGTAGTAATTATGGGAAATACCCAACTGTATGCAATAAAAGAACAAAAAGATCAAATTTACGCCAATCCTGAAGCAACCATGCAAGATTATGAAAAAGCAGCAGAACTTGAAGAAAAATTCGGTGAATTAGGCGGTTGAACAGCTGAAAATGATGCTCAAGAATTATTATCAAATTTAAGCATACCTAAAGATAAATGATACGTTCAAATGAAAGATCTAACTGCTAATCAAAAAATTAAAGTTTTATTAGCTAAAGCTCTTTTTGGAAATCCAGATATTTTAATTATGGATGAACCAACTAACCATTTAGATTTACGTAGTATTAAGTGGCTTGAAAATTTTCTAATTGAATACAATAATGTGGTTATTGTTGTTTCTCACGATAGTGATTTTCTTGATTCAATTTGTACTCATATAGTTGATATTGATTTTAATGAAGCTAAAATTTATACCGGAAATTATTCATTTTGAAAACAATCATCAGAGCTTGCTCGCGAAATGATGAAACAATCAAACCTTAAAAAAGAAGCTCAAATTGAAAAACTTAAGGACTTTATTGCTCGTTTTAGTGCTAATGCTTCTAAATCTCGTCAAGCTACCTCACGGAAAAAATCCCTTGAAAAAATTCAACTTGATGAAATTAAACCTTCAAATCGTAAATATCCATATGTTCGATGAGAGATGAATCGCGATCACGGGAAACAAATCTTAACTGTAGAAAATCTCACTTACACTAACGAAAATGGAGAAACATTATTTGAAAATCTTAATTTTACTTTAACACCAGGAGAAAAAATGGTCGTTATTGGAGAAGATGATATCGCTAAAACCAAGCTTTTAGCAATTCTTGCTGGAGAGCTTCAACCTACTAGCGGAAAAGTTGAATGAGGACAAACAATTAAAACTAGTTATTTCCCAAATGATAATGCCAAATATTTTGATAGCGATATGAACATTTTAGAATGAATTTCAAAATGACCACTTGAAAATACCTTAGAAGAAAATAAAGATGTATCTGATTCACGTATGCGAGGATTTTTGGGAAGAATGCTTTTTTCTGCTGATTCAGTATTTAAAAAAGTCAACGTAACTAGCGGGGGAGAAAAAGCTCGTTTAATGTTTTCTCGAATGATGCTTTTAGAAAGTAATTTTATCATCTTAGATCAACCTTTAGACCACTTAGATACCGAAAGCATCGATTCAGTTATTGAAGGAGTAAAACAATATCGCGGAGGAGCAGTATTTACCACTTATAATCGTGCTTTTGTTAACCAATGTGCTGATGTTATTTTAGAGCTAAAAAATCCTCAAGAAAGTTTTTTATTTAGAGGAACATTAGAAGAATACGAAAAAGCAATGGAGTATTAGTGAATCGCTTTTTTGTTAACCAAAAAATAAATAATACCTTCATTTTACCCAAGGAAACGCTTAAACACTTACAAGTGATTCGAGGGCAAAATAAGCAATTTATTTGTGTTTATGATCAAGAATTTTATTTATGTATTTTAGAAAATAATGTTGCTAAAATTCTTCAAAAAATAGAGGAAAATCATGAATTGCCTTTTGAAGTGGTTTTAGCTATTTCGGTTATTAAACTTGAACGCTTTGAATGAATCTTACAAAAAGCTACTGAACTTGGAGTTTCAAAAATTATTCCAGTTCATAGTACTTATTGTGATGGGGATTTGATTAAATATAAATTTAACAAAAAAATCCAGCGTTTTGAAAGTATTATTCAAAATGCAGCTGAACAATCTTTTCGCAATAAAATCCCGATTTTAGAAAAAATTCACACTTTTGAAGAAGCGCTTCAATATCCAATTGAAAGTAAATATTTAGCTCATGAAAAGATCAACCTTTCAAAAACACTTGCAAATCAAATAAATGATGCATGCATGTTTTTTGTTGGGCCTGAAGGTGGATTTTCAAACCAAGAAATAATTCAAGCACAGGCTCAAAATGTGGAAATTATATCTTTAGGTAGTCGAATTATGCGAGCCGAAACTGCTGCAATATATTTGCTTTCACAAGTAAAAATGTATTAAAAAACCATTTTTCAAATTAAAAGAAAAATGGTTTTTTATATTCAAATAATTTAAGTAATAATACGTGCTTTGATAAATTTACTTTGAACTTTTCTATCTACTGAATGAAGAATTAGCATTTTCTCAATTTCAATTCCTATTGATGGAAAATCAATGAAAATTTTTGCTTTATAATTTTTGATACGATCATAAATAGATTGATATCCAATATCTGTTAAGCGTAAATCGGGAATTCCTTGAACAGTTAATGAAATATATGATTCGTGAGTTGAACACACCACATTAGAAATTTCTTTATTGCGGGTTAAGTTAACAAATGTTTTAATGGTATTGGAATTACCAAAAGACACTTCAGTTTTTTCGTAATTAATCCCTCTTTCTTTACATGCACGTTCAAACCCTGCAAAACGGTCCTTTTTTTGGATTGGATAAAGCTTTGAATCTTCTAAAAAGAGCATTTGTGCTTGGGCTTTTTCTGAAGGTCGCAAGCTATCAATTAGCGATAAAGTTAGCTCGTAAAAAGCGTTGGTTTCATCAACTTTAATCCAACTCAATCCGCTAACTTGATGATCATAAATCACTATTGAGACATCACCAATGGTTTTTAAAAAATCAAACAAATTATCATCCCGATCGGGATTAAAAATTACCATCGCAGTAGGTCTTCATGATAAAATATAACGCACAGTTTCGATATATTCTTCAGTGCTTTTTCCAGTAAAAGTTATAGTAACCTTGCGATTGTTTTTTTTGCAAGCAGCGACAATTCCATTAACAATTGAAAAGTAAATATTTTGAGTTCATTCAGGCATAATAATAAAAATTGAATGATCTCGTCCACGAATTAATCTAGCTCCATGGTTAGGATAATATTTATGTGTTTTAACTACTTCTTCAATTTTCTTTTTAGTTTTATCTGATACATAACCATCGTTGTAGTATCTTGAAATAGTTGAAATTGACACTCCGGCTTTTTTGGAAATATCTTTATATGAAATCTGTTTACTCATACTAGGTATATTATATATGAAATAAATTAATGTGGAAATTTCCACATTTTCTTGAGCAAAGAAAAACCTTCTATACAGAAGGTTTTTGCATTATTAACGTGAAAGGGCCCTAAATAACTAGCCAAGCAGCGATTTTTTCCAAATCTCATTCTTGTTTTTTCAAACAAGCACTGAAAATATTATAACACGTCTTTTTAGAAAAGTAAAAAATATTTTTAATCTTTTTTAAAGGTTTTGCTTTCTTAATACATTTAAAAAGTAAATTTAGTAAAATATAACTAATATGGATAAAAATAAGATCAAAAACTTTTCAATTATTGCCCACATTGATCATGGAAAAAGCACACTTGCTGATCGGATCTTAGAATTAACTAATACAGTAGCTAAGCGTGAATTAACAGCTCAATTTCTTGATTCAATGGAACTGGAAAAAGAACGAGGAATTACCATTAAACTTAATGCGGTGCAATTAAAATATAAAGATTATGTTTTTCATTTAATTGACACTCCTGGACATGTGGATTTTACCTATGAAGTTTCTCGTTCGTTAGCTGCTAGCGAAGGAGCCCTGCTACTAGTAGATGCAACCCAAGGAATTGAGGCTCAAACACTTGCTAATGTTTATTTAGCCCTTGAAAATAACTTAGAAATTATTCCAGTAATTAATAAAATTGACCTTCCAAGTGCTGATGTGGAACGAGTTAAACAAGAAATTGAAGATGTAATTGGAATTCCTACTGATAATGCTATTTTAGTTTCGGCTAAAACTGGAATGGGAGTTGATAATTTACTTGAAGCAATTGTGAAATATATCCCCTCTCCACAAAATGCTGATGATAATAAACCATTAAAAGCATTAATTTTTGATAGTTATTTTGATCCATATCGAGGGGTAGTTCTATTAATTAGAATCTTTGAAGGAATGCTTAAAGTGGGAGATAAATTTAAATTTATGTCTCATAACACCAAAAGCGAATATCATGTAATTGATTTAGGAGTCCGGAATCCACACGAAAGCAAAAAAGAGGTTTTAAAAGCTGGAGAAGTTGGATGAGTTAGTGCAGCTATTCGAGATGCTAAAGAGGTTTCAGTTGGAGATACTATCACTTTAGTTGAAAACCCTACAAGCGAAGCTCTTCCAGGGTATAAAAAAATGAAACCGGTTGTTTTTACTGGATTTTATCCAATTGATACTCGTGATTACTCACAACTTAAAGAATCCCTTGAAAAAATTTCACTTTCAGATTCGTCAATTACTTGAGAACAAGAAACTTCTAAAGCACTTGGATTTGGATTTAGAGTCGGTTTTTTAGGGATGCTTCATATGGAAATACTCCAAGAACGTCTTGATAGGGAATATCAAGTAGGAATTATTGCCACTGCTCCTTCAGTTGAATATAAAGTTACTTTAACAAATGGAAATTATGAATTTATTTCCAATCCAACTTTACTTCCAGATCGTACTTTTATTGAGTATATTGAAGAACCTTATATTGAAGCAAGTATTTTTGTTCCAAACGAATATATTGGAAATGTTATGGAACTGTGTCAAAACCAACGAGGAATTTATAAAGCTTTAGAAGTTATTGATGAAAAGCGAACTCGAATTATTTATGATCTTCCACTCGCAGAAACAATTTTTAACTTTTTTGATCGCTTAAAAAGTTCCACCAAAGGATATGCATCTTTTGAATACGAATGACTCGGATATCGGGTAAGTGATTTAGTGAAAGTCGATATTTTGCTTAATGGTGATAAAGTAGATGCTTTTTCAATTATTACTCATCGCGATAAAGCTTATGAAGCAGCCCGTGAGTTAACTAAAAAACTTAAAGATGCCATTCCTCGCCAAAACTTTGAAGTTCCTGTTCAAGCAACAATTGGAGGAAAAATTATTGCTCGGGAAACGATTAAAGCTTTTCGAAAAGATGTTACCGCAAAACTTTATGGTGGAGATGTTACTCGAAGACAAAAGCTACTTAAAAAACAAAAAGAAGGTAAAAAACGAATGAAGAAACTTGGTTCAATTGAAGTACCCCAAGAAGCCTTTTTATCAATATTAAAAACCAATACTGAACCACAAAAATAGGAGATAAAAAATGAACAAAAATAATTTGAAAAACGATTTTTACGAATATGTTAATGCAGGATGATTTAAAAAAGCAAAAATTGCTCCTGATAAACCCTCAATTTCAGCTTTTGGAGAATTAGACAAACAACTAAAAAAACAATTAATTTCCCTAGCAGATCAACTAGCAATTCAAGAAAAACAATTAAAGGGACCACTTAGTGAATTTGCGAAGTTTTATAAAATGTTTAAAAACTATTCAATGCGTAATAAACTAGCAATGCAACCAGCAAAAGTACTTATTTCTGAAATTGAACAATTAAGTAGTTTTGAAGAATTGGCACAAAAATTAACCTCAAAACGTTCGCAATGAGAATATTTACCAATTAACTTGGATGTTGAAGATGACTTCGTAAATTCTTCAATTAAAGTTCTTTGAATGGGAGAACAATCAATTATTTTACCTTCAAAAGAATATTATGAAAAAGCAGATGCTAAAAAACACCTTAAAGTCTTTAAATCAATGAGTTTAAAGTTACTCAAAGCATATGGATATTCAGAAAATAAAGCTAATAAATTAATTAAATTAGCAGTTGAATTTGATAATTTAGTTAAAGATTATGTTCTTTCGTCACTACAAAAAGCTGATTATACTAGTTTATATAATGTCGTAAATTTAAGTGAACTTCAAAGTGTTTCAACATACTTTAATTTAGAAGCTTTAGCTAAAGAAATTGTCGGGGAAAATATTTCAAGCATTGTTGTAACTAATAAGAATTATGTGGAAAATTTAAATAAACTTTATAATCCACAAACTTTTCCAGGATATAAAGCAATGTTAATTATTAAAAACCTTATTAGTGCAAGTGCGTATTTAAGTGACGAGCTTAGAATTATTGCTACTGAATTAAGAAAATCAATTACAGGAATTGATCGAGCCATGAGCAATAAAAAATATGCTTTTGAAAAAGCAGAAAGTTTCTTTTCGAAACCATTGGGCTTAGCATATGCTCAAAAATACTTCGGTCCACAAGCTAAAGCAGATGTTGAAAGCATGATTGCTAAAATGATTGGAATTTACAAAGAACGCTTAAGCCAAAATACCTGATTGTCGCAAAAAACCAAGGAAAAGGCAATTTTAAAACTCTCAAAACTTGATGTAATGGTTGGATATCCAGAAAAAATTCGTCCTTATTATGAACTTTTTAAAGTAAAAACTTATAAAGAAAAATCAAACTTACTTGAAAATGTTTTAAACTTTAAAAAAATCATGCAACAATATCATGATTCATTATATTTAAAAAGCGAAGCTAAAGAATACTGAGAAATGTCTCCAGCGATGATTAATGCTTACTTTCACCCAATTAAAAATCATATTGTTTTTCCAGCAGCTATTTTACAAGCTCCATTTTATAATATTGCTCAAGGAGCTTCGAAAAATTATGGTGGAATTGGAGCAGTTATTGCTCATGAAATTTCACATGCTTTTGATAATAATGGTTCTCAGTTTGATGAAAACGGTTCATTAAATAATTGATGAACTGATGAAGATCGTGCTAAATTTGAACAACGAAAAGAACAAGTTATTGAACTTTTTGAAGGATTTGATACTGGAATGGGACTTGTAAATGGGAAATTGACTGTTTCAGAAAATATTGCTGATTTAGGTGGATTTCAATGTGCTTTAGAAGTCGCGTCGCAACAAAAAGATTTTAATGCTAAAGAATTTTTCGAAAACTGAGCTACTATTTGACGTAATAAAGCCAAACCTGAATATATGACATTATTACTTAAAACCGATGTTCACGCACCAGGAAAAGCTCGAGCAAATGTTCACTTAAAAAACTCAGATTTATTCCATGAAGTTTATCATATAACAAATAAAGATAACATGTATTTAGCTCCAGAAAAAAGAGTTAAAATCTGATAATTATAAATTTAGTAAAAACCCCAAAAAATATAAAATTTTTGATATGAACCCCTAAAGTTGGACAATAAAATCCAAAATTAAGGGGGTTCATTTTTATGAAACTAAGTTACGAAGATAAAATCAAAATATATCAATTACGTAAAAAAGGATTTACTGAAAAATCTTTAACAATAAAATTTAGAGTAAATCGTGCAATTATAAAATATATTGTCGCACTGATAAATCGTCACGGAATTGAAATTGTTAAAAAGACTAAAAATCAATATTATTCTCCACAAATAAAATTAGAAATGATTAATCAAGTTCTTCTTAAAGGACATTCTACAAGAGAAATTTCACTTCAATATGGATTACCTAATTGAGGAATTCTTTCAAATTGAATTATTCAATACAAGAAAAATGGGTATACTATTGTTGAAAAGAAAAAAGGAAGGCCATCAAAAATGGGACGTAAACCAAAGAAAACTTGAGAAAAATTAACACCACTTGAACGACTTGAAAAAGAGAACGAATATCTTAGAACTGAGGTGATTTTCCTAAAAAAGTTAAAAGGGATCCCGTTGGATCAAAAAGACTTACAGAATATAAAAGCCAAAAAGTTAAAGAAATGGTCGACGAAGGATTCTCATTAAAAATTTTATTAAAAATTGCTCAACTATCACGTTCAACTTATTATTATCATCTTAAAAAAATCAATTCAGCTGATAAAAATAAAAATTTTAAAGACGAAATTATATCTATATATAATGAACATAGAGGCAGTTATGGATATCGTCGTATTACTTTAGAACTCAAAAATCGTGGATATTTGGTAAATCATAAAAAAGTAAAAAGACTTATGAATTTGCTAAATTTAATTGGTGGAAATCGTAAGCGTAAAAAATATAAATCATACAAAGGCGAAGTGGGCAAAAAAGCTCCAAACCTTATTAATCGAGATTTTTATTCTAAAAAACCATTGCAAAAATGTTACACTGACATTACCGAATTTGCTTTAACTAGTCATTCTCAAAAACTTTATTTGTCAGCTATTTTAGATGGTTATAATAGCGAAATTATCAGTTTTACTATATCTCGCTCCCCAAATTTATTGCAAGTTGAAAAAATGCTTAAAAAGGCTTTCACAAAAGCTAAATATAGTGGAACAATTTTACACAGTGATCAAGGTTGACAATATCAACATAATAGTTATCACAAATTTTTAAATTCTAAAGAGATAAAAGCTTCAATGTCCCGAAAAGGTAATAGTCCAGATAATGGGATGATGGAATCATTTTTTGGAGTTTTAAAAACAGAAATGTTTTATGGCAAGGAACATACTTTTAAATCGCTTGAACAATTAGAAAAAGCTATTATCAATTACATTGATTACTACAATAACAAAAGAATTAAAGTTAGATTAAAAGGACTTAGCCCTGTCCAATACAGAACTAAGTTCCTTCAATAATTTTTTGTCTAACTTTTGGGGTTCATATCATTTTCGGGGTTTTTTATTCGTTTATATCGATATTTTGTGCTTGATGTATTATAATATAAATTATGTATACAAAGAGCAAATTTAAGTTAATTTTTTATAGCCTAATTACTTTTGGGTTAATTTGAATTAAATGAAAAAAACAAATTAAACACCAAAAAAACACTATTTATCAAGTAGATAAATTACCCTTTAATGAAGAAGTTTTTTTAGGATGCTTTGATAATTTAGAGCAAATAATCAATATTGAACTTAAACCTTCAAGAGTGAATGTATTTTTTAATTCATCTCCGCAAGTAAATGTAGAAAAACTTAAAAAATTAAAAGGGATTAGCGGTATTTTAGTGAGTTCTAATAAAATATCAATTATTTTAGGGGAGTTTTCTCAAGCTACTTATTTGCTATTAAAAAATAAAAAGGAGTTTTAATGGATTATCAAAAGTACAAAACAATTTTAGACAACTTACTGAACATTAATCGTTCAGATTCTTCTATTTTTACCCAAATTAAAAGAAATGCTGCAGGTGAAACTAATTTTTTTGATTTATATAAACTTTTTGGAGCAGAAAATTTCGATTATATTTTAAAAAACGATAATTTTAAATTTCATTTAATTGAACAATTTCTCTTAAAAGCATATGATATTGCTCAAAAAGTATCAGATTTACCAACATTGCAAAAATTAATTGAGAAATTGCACCAACATCAAATTTTAAAGGGTTCAGCTTTTTTAAAACAAGAATATCCATTTTTAGAAACTAAGGAAAAGCTTACTGAACATTTACAAAGATTAATTCAAAAATCATTATTTAACTGAAAAAGAATTAAAGATTTTTCTGAAACAACTCTCGAAGAAACTAACATGTGACCTCTTCATATTGGTTTTTTAATGGTTTCTCTTAGAAAAGAAGAAAAAGCAATTTATGCCCCGTTAATTTTTAAAGAAGTGCAAATTGAAAACGAAAAGGGAAATTTATTTTTATCAAGCAATGGAGAAATAAAAGTTAATGAAAAGCTGTTATTTTTATTAAACAATTATGGTTTTAGCATTAATATCGAATCAATTTTAGAGCAAGAAAATAAAATTTTTAACATTATTGAAAAAATCAAAGAAAAGTGAAAAGACGTTTATCATCTTCCTGAAGATATCATCATGCCTTTTGATCAATTTAAAAATGAGGATATCACTAACGTAAATATTAAGTTTCACGGTGGAGCTGTTTTAGGGATTTTTCAACCCTCAGGTGGATATGCTCGTAATCGAATGAAGCAAATTATAGAAAATAACGAACTTGAAAGTATTATTGATGTTGAAATTAACAAAAATAAATATCAAGATTTTGTTGATCAAAATATTTTTAATCCACAAAAATCAATTATAAGGTTAACTGCTTCGAACTTATCACAAGATAAAGCTATTATTTCAGCACTAAATCAACACACTATCATTTGAGGACCTCCAGGGACTGGGAAATCACAAACAATCGTTAATTTAATAATTAATATTTTAATTAATAACAAAACTGCTATTGTTGGTTCACAAAAAAGAGTTGCGTTAGAAGTTATTAAAAAAAGAATGAATGAACTTTCAATGTTTTGTTTATTTATTCTTAATTCTAAAAATAAAAGAAAAAGAGAATTTTACAAACCAATTAAAGAATATTTACATCAAATTGAATACTTCAGAGGACAAACACAAAATCATTTTCCTGCTCTTGTATCTGAAAGTGAAATTGAATGAGCAAACAAAGTTAAAGGTCTTATTGACAACTCTCAAACTAAAGAGGCATTTGAAGCAATTTATTATCTTAATGATCATAAAAAAGATTTTAATGGAGAAAAAGACATTTTACTTGCTGCTCAATTACCTAAAAATGTGATTTTTCCAGATAAAATTGAATACGGACTGACATCTAAAAAACTGCTTAATTTAGCTAAATTAAAATTCCCTCTTAGTAGAAAATATCGTACCTTAAAAAAATTAGGAAATAAACTTGATGAAGAGTTTATTGGTTTTGAAGGAAATTTAAATGAACTAGCAAATAAGTTTAAAAATCTATCACCATATGAATGATGGTTAAATGATTATTCAAACCCTTTGTATGCAATTAAAGATTTAAATAGTAAATTTAAAAACTTAACCAACCCTGCAGAGACAATCAATTCTCAAGAAATTAAAAATATCATTTTACAAAGAATTAATCAAAGACTTGATCAATTAACTATCGAAGAAAAAAGAATGTATAAAGAATTTTCAGCTTCAGTTCGAATTAAGAATTTAACACCTCAAAGATTTGTGAAGCGTTATGCTTCGATTATCAAAAAAGTCTTCCCAATTGTTATTGCGACTCCTGATTCAGATTTATCTGGTTGAAATAAAGAAGAATTTGATTATGGAATTTTAGATGAATCAAGCCAAATTTTCATTGAAAACGGATTAACTTTACTTTATCTAGCTAAAACTAAAATTCTAGCTGGAGATCAAATGCAAATGCGTCCTAGTAATTGATTTGGAATTAGAGTTACTGATGATACTATTTATGGGCAAGTAGATTCGATGCTTGATTATTGCATGGGTTTAGGTGTTTATCAAGTGCTATTAAATAAAAATTATCGTTCAGATTATGCCAGTTTAATGACTTTTTCAAGTAAGACTTTTTATAATTCCAAATTAGATGTAGTTGATAAAGCAAATAATAAAACTCAAAATCCTATTGAAGTGCATGAAGTTGATGGAATTTGAGATGATAATAAAAACGAATTAGAAGGTGATTTAGCACTTAAAATAACTAAAGAACAACTATCAAATTATTCAAAAATAATCTTATTAGCTTTTAATGCAAAGCAATTTGATTATTTAAAAGAGCAAATTTTTCTTCATTATCCAGAATTAGAAGAAGCTTCGCAAAATGATAAATTAATGGTTAAAAATCTCGAAAACATCCAAGGAGATGAAGCTGATTTAGTTATTGCTACAGTAGCATATGACAAAAACGCTAAACTAACTTCTACTTATGTAGCTAGATCAGGCGGAAAAAACGCTTTAAATGTAGCTATAACTCGTGCTAAAGAAAAAATTATTGTTATTAAAAGTATTAAATCTTATGAAGTTAATATTACTCCTACATCTTCTGAAGATTTAATAATCTTTAAAAATTGACTTGAATTTTTAGAATCTTCACCACAAAGACGCTTGAACTTATTAAATGAATCTTTTATTAAAAATAAGCAAGATATTGTATCATCGCCTTCAAAACAATGATTTGAAAATATCTTAACAAAGAAATTAGAACAAATATTTTTTGAACCAGAATTTAAAATTTTAAGAAATTACTGCATCGGTTCTCTTACTATTGATTATATAATCACTTATAATGACATTATTTATAAATGTTTAATTGTTGACGTGTTTGAATACGAAAATGGTTATGCCGATTTTGCTAGCGTAAAAGATAAAATGAAATTTTTAGCAAGTAAAAAATATGATGCTTTTTTAGTAAACCCACTTAATTACCTTGATATGATTAAAAAATTCAAATGATGAGTTAAGTATGCAAAAACACCATTTTTAAAAGAAAATAATCAAGATAAGAAAGTTTATTAAATGACTAATTTAACCACTCTATTTAAATTTTTATCAAGTCAATCAAAACTTAAAATCATCATTCATCTATATATGTGTTCTAAAGCTGAATGTGACGTACAAACTTTATGCTCACTATTTAATATTCGACAAGCAAATTTATCAAAACACTTAAGTGTTTTGCGAAGTGCCAATATTATCAAAACAAAAACTAAAGGAATTTATGTCTATTATTACATAAACAAAGATTTTTGTAATAAATATCACGAATTACTCGATCTTTTAGCCAATCAAGAATGCCTACAAAAATATGTTTGTTCTTGCAATTCAGATCTTGTTCATACTCATTAAAAATAAGAAGTTCAAAAATCATATGAAGTACGAAAATTAGACATAGAAAATCAAAATTTAAGGGCTTGTATGATTTTTTATTTTATAAAAAACATCTCAATATTTTTGAGATGATATTTTTTTAATAAGCACAAGAAATTTAATGGAATTTTATTATAAAAAATGCTATTTTATTTCTTCGATTTTTATAAACTTCTTTACTTTTTTTGTTTCTTTTACAATTTTAAAATTTCTGTTATTTTGCTTTAAGTGAAGTTTTATTAGCAGCTTATCTGTTTGTTAAAATATGTGCTGGAATTACAATAGTTTTTTAAAAAAAGAGTTTTTTGACTGTTTTATATCCACATTTTATGGATAAATTAGAAAAATTTTCTAATATATTTAAAAAAATTTTGAAATAAGAATTTTAAAAATAATTAAAAAATCACAATTTTAATTTGTGATTTTTTAAGAGTTCAAAAATTAAATTGGAGAATAAAAAGGTATTCTTAGTTTAGATTATACCCAGTTTTCAACCGGTTATAAAATAAATTAAACCAAAAGCTATCGCAATAAAAAATATACCTTTTATCAAATGAATTCCGGCTTTAATAAGTGCACCAATAATAAGTATTAAAATTATAAAAAATGCCAAAATAAATAATATCAATTTATAATCTCCTTTTAAAATATATTGATTATTATCAAATAATATAAAGTTTTAAGATTTTATTTTTTTAAGATAAATTAAATCAAAAGCTAAATTAGTTAAATTTTGATCTCCTAATCAACTTGATTGAACAGTTCCTGTTGCTGCTGCACTTGCTTTTTGCAAGCAATAACTTGCGTTTTGGTTATTTAAATATTCAGCAGCAAAAATTGAAATTAATGTATCTCCGGCACCAGTAGCTGAAACCACACTAGTGGTTTCCTTGTTTTCAGCTACAAAAATTTCTTGACTTTGAGTAAGTAAATAAGAACCATCTTTACCAAGAGAGACAATTACATTTAATGCACCACTATTTTGTAATTTCCTCATCGCATTGATTAGGTTTTCGGTTCCATTAAAATTGATGGTTGGAAAAATTTTTTTAAGTTCATCAATATTAGGTTTAATTACAAAAGGTTGATATTTTAGAAGCTCTAAAAAGTTCGATGATTCCAGATCCAAAACAACTTTAACTTTCTTTTCCTTACATAAACTTAAAATTTTAACCAAATGTTCTTCTGAAGAAACTCCCATTAACATTAAAACATCATTTTCCTTAAAAGTACTAATAACATTAAGCACTTGCTTGAATAATTTTTCAGTTATGTTGGTACGAGGACCATTAAGTTCAAAATTAGATTTTGCTCCATAATATTTAATATTAATACGAGTTGGTTGCTCTGTATTAATATTGACAATATCTAATTGTTCAGCTTCAAAAATAGGAGCAAGCTGTCTAAAAGTATTAGGATCAAAAAGAGTAATTGCCTTGTTTTTAAAGTTATGGCGAGTTAAAATAACTGAAGCATTTAATCCTTTGCCACCAGGAAGAATTTCATGTTTAGTATAACGATTAACTTTAGATAACTCAAAATCTTCTGAACTAATAAATAAATCTACTGATGGAGATAATGTTAAGGTATAAATCATTATTTTGTTGCCTTAGTTGGTTTGATTTTTTTAAATTTTAATTTACTTGCTCAATTTGGGTTTTTGGTATGAATATGATTAATTAGTCAAATTGTTCCTGCTTGAGCAAAACTTCCAGCAATTAAAGCAACAATAAAGAAGACAATTCCAAGTCCTATTGATAATCCTAAATTTTCACTAATTAAATTGGTTTTAGCTAAAAAGACTACAAAAATCCCTCCGTGTGGTGCAATAATATTAACACCTAAAAGAGCTGAAACAAGACCAGCAACAGCTCCTCCAACTAAGTTAGCTGGAACTAATACTTTTGGGTTTTTTGATGTATAAGGAATTGCTCCTTCAGAAATAAAAGACATTCCAAAAAGGACATTAGATCATTTCCCGGCATCGCGATCTTCTTTGCTTCAAAGTTTTTTGCTTAAAAACATTGATAATGAAATTCCAAGTGGCGGAACCATTCCAGCTATCATAACCGCAGCCATTGAAAGGGTACTTGCTCCGTTAGCAATTGATAAAGTTCCAAAAATATAGGCTGATTTATTAATTGGCCCACCCAAATCACTAGCCATCATAAGTCCTAAAATGATTCCAAGCAATCAAGCTAAATAAGGTTTACCTTCAAAAAGTTGTAAAAATAGCACCAATCCTAAGTTAACGTAAATTAAAATAATATTTACTCCTCAAAATAGAATTGAAATTGCTAAAGTTCCAAGCAACGGAATAAAGAGAATGTTTTTAATCCCTTGCATTGATTGTGGTAAATTTCCAAAAACATATTTTGCAAAAACAATAACCATTGCCGCTGCAAAAAAGGCACCAAAAATTCCTCCAACAAATCCTGATCCAGTTCCTAAAAACTTGCTTGCATCCACTCCTGCACTGTCAATTGAACCTTGTAAAAAGCTATAAGTATCAGCGACTTGACCACTAGCAATAGCTCCTATAACAAATCCTGGAAGTAATCCTTGACGTCCTACGAGAGCATAAGTAATATAAGCAGCTAGCATCGGAACTGCTAATCCAAGTGCGATTTTTCCGATTTTAAAGACAATATTTGAAACTGAAGAATTAAATCCAAAGCTTCCAAGGAATTCTTTTGAATTAAGATCAACTCCTTGCGAAGCTCCGATAATCATGTCAATTACAAACGCAATTGCTAGCATAATTCCGCCAAAAATAATAAATGGAAGCATATGCGAAATTCCTGACATTAACGAGCGTCACATTTTTTTAGTAAATCCATCAAAACTCATTTGAGCTTCTGAATTATCTTCAGTTTTGGTAATTCCTTGTAATTTTGTTCCTTGCTTGTTTAAAACTTTAGTAATTTGTTCTTCAGGTTTATGAATTGCTTTTTGGGTCGAAATTTCTAGCACATTATCACTATTTGCAAATCTTGATTTTTCAATTTCGCGATCAACAGCTAAAATAATTCCTTTAGCACCAGCAATTTCAGTATTGGTTAATTTATTATCAATCCCTTCAGCTCCTTGGGTTTCGATTTTAATTGAAACGTTCATTTTTTGTGCTTGTTGAAACAATTTTTCTTTAGCCATAAAGGTATGAGCTATCCCAGTGGGACAAGCAGTAACTGCAACAACATCATAAACTGAATCTTTTGGATTACTTTGCTCTAAAGTTGAATCAACATCATAGTTATTAAGTAATTCAAGAAATTGTTCTGAGGTATTAATTAAAGCAAGTTTTTCTTTAAATTGTTCATTAATAAGTAAAGTTGAAAGTTTCTGCATAATTGCTAAATGAGTATTTTCGCGCTCATTTTTTGATAAAACAATTGCAAAAATATATTTAACTGGCTGATTATCTAAAGATTGTCAATCTAGATCTTGTACTTTAATAAAAGCTAAAGTACTTTCAAGCACAATTTCTGAACCAATATGGGGCATAGCAATTGCATCGCCAATTCCAGTTGAAGCTTGTTTTTCGCGTTCTCAAAATAACTCGTTAGTTTTTTGAGTTTCAGAAACATATCCTTTTATTTTAAGCTGTTCACTTAAAAATAAAAGCGCTTCTTCTTTGGAAGTGATTTTATCATCAAAGAAAATAGTGTCTGATTTTTGAAATAAACTTGTAATTTTCATTTAATTCCTTTCTTTTTTTGTCTATAAATTATACAAAATTTGATTAAGAATTATTTCCACATTTTACAAATAAAAAAAGAAAAATCGCAAAGTTAATTTGATATGAACCCCAAAAGTTGGACATTAAAATCCAAAATTAAGGGGTTCATTTTTATGAAACTAAGTTACGAAGACAAAATCAAAATATATCAATTACGCAAAAAAGGATTTACTGAAAAATCTTTAACAATAAAATTTAGAGTAAATCGTGCAATTATAAATTATATTGTCGCACTGATAAATCTTCACGGGATTGAAATTGTTAAAAAGACTAAAAATCAATATTATTCTCCACAACTAAAATTAGAAATGATTAATCAAGTTCTTCTTAAAGGACATTCTACAAGAGAAATTTCACTTCAATATGGATTACCTAATTGAGGGATTCTTTCAAATTGAATTATTCAATACAAGAAAAATGGGTATACTATTGTTGAAAAGAAAAAAGGAAGGCCATCAAAAATGTGACGTAAGCCAAAGAAAACTTGAGAAGAATTAACATCACTTGAAAAAGCTAAACAAGAGATTGAATATCTTAGAACTGAGGTGATTTTCCTAAAAAAGTTAAAAGGGATCCCGTTGGATCAAAAAGACTTACAGAATATAAAAGCCAAAAAGTTAAAGAAATGGTCGACGAAGGATTCTCATTAAAAATTTTATTAAAAATTGCTCAACTATCACGTTCAACTTATTATTATCATCTTAAAAAAATCAATTCAGCTGATAAAAATAAAAATTTTAAAGACGAAATTATATCTATATATAATGAACATAGAGGCAGTTATGGATATCGTCGTATTACTTTAGAACTCAAAAATCGTGGATATTTGGTAAATCATAAAAAAGTAAAAAGACTTATGAATTTGCTAAATTTAATTGGCGGAAATCGTAAGCGTAAAAAATATAAATCATACAAAGGCGAAGTGGACAAAAAAGCTCCAAACCTTATTAATCGAGATTTTTATTCTAAAAAACCATTGCAAAAATGTTACACTGACATTACTGAATTTGCTTTACCTAGTCATTCTCAAAAACTTTATTTGTCAGCTATTTTAGATGGTTATAATAGCGAAATTATCAGTTTTACTATATCTCGCTCCCCAAATTTATTGCAAGTTGAAAAAATGCTTAAAAAGGCTTTCACAAAAGCTAAATATAGTGGAACAATTTTACACAGTGATCAAGGTTGACAATATCAACATAATAGTTATCACAAATTTTTAAATTCTAAAGAGATAAAAGCTTCAATGTCCCGAAAAGGTAATAGTCCAGATAATGGGATGATGGAATCATTTTTTGGAGTTTTAAAAACAGAAATGTTTTATGGCAAGGAACATACTTTTAAATCGCTTGAACAATTAGAAAAAGCTATTATCAATTACATTGATTACTACAATAACAAAAGAATTAAAGTTAGATTAAAAGGACTTAGCCCTGTCCAATACAGAACTAAGTTCCTTCAATAATTTTTTGTCTAACTTTTGGGGTTCATATCAATTTGCGATTTTATCGTGGGTACTTTTTATTTAAAAATTATTTTTTAAGGTTTGGAAGAGTAAGTTTAAAACTTGCATCACGAGCTACTTCCCAAAGAATTTCTCCATAAGTAGGATGAGGGTGAATGGTGTGAGCAATTTCGTGAACACTAATTTCTTGTTCCATCGCAAGAGCAACTTCAGCAATATAATCAGTTGCGTGTGGGCCAACAATTCATGCTCCTAAAATTTCTCCAAATTCTTTATCAACTACTAGTTTAGCAAATCCACTTGTGTTAACTGAAGCAATCGATTTTCCAAGGTGATCAAAGGTATATTTAGTGCTAAAAACATTTTTCCCTTGTGCACGAGCTTGTTCTTCAGTAAGTCCAATAAAGGCAATTTCTGGATTGGTGTAAATACATCCAGCTACCGATTTAGGTTTATAAACAGATTTAACTTTATCACCTAAAATATCATAAATAGCTGTTAGTGAATGAGCGTATGCTACATGAGCAAGCATCGCTTGTCCGGTAACATCTCCAATTGCATAAACTCCAGGAACATTAGTTCTTTGATGTTCATCAACAAGCACTTCACCACGTTCCCCAAGTTTAATACCCGCTTCAGCAAGTCCTTGTGAATTTGGTGTTCTACCTGTAGCTGTAAGAATAAGTTCTTGTTCAAGAACTCTTTCTTGACCTTTTACATCAACATAAAGTTTGTTCTTTTCATATTTTTGAGTTTGAGCTTCAAAAAGAACTTCAACTCCAAGTTTTTCAAGCATTTTGTTAACTTCAACTGAAACTTCTTTATCTGCAGCTGGAAGCAATCTGTCAGTATTTTGAATAATAACAACTTTAGCTCCTAAAACTGAGAAAATACTTGCAAATTCAAGTCCAATAACCCCACCACCAATAATAGTAACTGATTTTGGACGTTTTTCTTTTCAGTTAATCGCTTCTCTAGAGGTGATAATTTTATTGTCTTTATATCCTTGTTCAAATCCAGGAACTTTAAGTAATTTATTAGCACTTGAACCAGTAGCTAAAATTAAGTTTTTGGTTCTATACACTTTTCCATTAACTTCAACAACACGATCGCCTAAAACTTTTGCTTCTCCAACAACAGTTTTAGCTTTTGAGAATTTCATAAGCATTTCTACTGATTTAGAAATTTTGCTTACAACTTCTTCTTTTCTTTGATGCATTGCTACTCAAGTTTTATCTTCAGCAACTTCTTGTTCTTTTTTAAGAACAATTCCATATTCACTTACATGCTTAATATTTTGCACTATTTCTGCGGTTTTAAGTAGTGTTTTAGTTGGAATACATCCAGTATTTAAACAAACTCCACCTCAGAATGACTTTTCGATAATAAGAGTTTTAAGTCCGCTTTTACCAGCTTCTGAAGCCGCTAAATATCCTCCTGGACCTGATCCAACAACAATTACGTCAAATTCTTCATCAACTTTTCCGTTGTAAGGTTTAACATCTCCGCTAGGAGTTGCTTGTGTTGAGACTGGAGTTTCAACTTTTTGTTGAACAATTGGAGGGGTTGATTTTTTGAAAAAACTTAAATCAATTAAATCATCATTAACTGATAATTCACCAACAACACTAGCTGCACCTTCTTTTGGTTTATCTTCTGTTTTTGAATTTTCTGCAACTGGAGCTTCTTCAGCGACACTATCCCCTGAACCATCATCAATTAAAAAAATTTCTTGTCCTACGTGAATTACATCACCTACAGCCATCATAATTTTAACGATTTTACCATCAACTGGAGAGGTAATGTCTGAGGTTACTTTATCAGTTTCAACACTAAAAAGGTTATCACCCTCTTTAATTTCTTGTCCTTCTTTTACATAAACTTCAGCAACTGTACCTTCGTGAAGTCCTTCACCAATATCAGCGAATTGAAATTTATACATATTAGTACACTCCTAAAACTTCAGGTTTTTCAAGTAATTCTTTAACTCTTGAAGCAAAACGACCAATTTCTGCACCATCAATTCAACGGTGATCAGCTGCAACGGTAATGTACATTACTTTTCCAGGAACTACAGCTCCATTTTTAACAACTGGTTTATCAACAATAGCACCAACTCCGGCAATAGCAAGCTCTGGATAGTTAATAACTGGAACTCCAAATAAACTTCCAACACTTCCGTAGTTAGTTACAGTAAATCCGGCACCTTTCATTTCTGCAGGTTTAATGGTTTTGGTTCTTGCCGCTTGAGCTAAACGCATAATTTCTTTAGCTAAATCTATTACTGATAATTGATCAGCTCCGGGAATAACCGGAACCATAAGTCCAGCTTCAGTATCAACAGCAAATCCTAAGTTAATTACTCCAGGAAAATCTAAAGTTGATTTTGTTTCATTGTATTTAGCAGTAAATTTAGGAAACTCTTTAAGTGCTACAGCTACAGCTTTTAAGATATAAGGTAAAAAGGTAAGTTTAACATTTTCGCTTTTTAAAACTAAATCTTTAATCGATGAACGTAGGTCTCATAATCTAGTCATGTCAATTTCATGAACTAAGTTCACATAAGCAACATTATCCCATGAATTAGTCATTGCTTTTGCAATAGCTTTTCTAATTGGGGTTACTGGTTCTGAATATGGTTCTCCGCTCACAACTCTTGGGGCTACAGGTTTTGGTGCAGCTACTGGAGCTGAACTTGCGGGAGTAGCAGTAACTTTTTGTTCTGAAGCTTGAGTAGGTGCAGGAGTGCTAGCTTTAGGTTGTGCTAAATATGCATCTAAATCAGCTAATAAAATTCTTCCGTTTTCTCCAGAACCTTTAACTAAAGATAAATCAATTCCTAGTTTTGCTGCTTTTGCACGAACAATAGGGGTAGTTTTAATCATTATTTATTCATCTCCTTTTATTAATTTATTCTTACATATTAAATGACATTACTTCTTTAACTTTTTCAACAATTTTGTCATCATTAATTGCGTGGAAACTTTCTCCCTTAGGAAGCGGAACAGTAATATCATATCCGGTTAAACGAGCCATTGGAGCTTGTAGATATTCAAAAGCTTTTTCGTTAACTCTAGCCATAATTTCTGCAGAAACAGAAAAGCTTCTAACAGCTTCATGAACTACAAGTAATCTTCCAGTTTTTTTCACTGATTCAATAATGGTTGTATGATCTAAAGGTTTAATGGTTCTAAGATCAATAAGCTCAATTGAAATTTCAGGATTTGTTTCTCTAAGTTTTTTCATTGCTGAAAGCGATTCATGAACTTGCGCTCCATAAGTTACTAATGTTAAATCGGTTCCTTCAACTAAAACATTAGCTTTTCCAATTTCAACTTCATAGTATTCAGCAGGAATTTCTTGTTTTCCAGCACGATAGATTTTTTTATTTTCTAAGAAAATAACTGGATCAGGATCATTAATAGCTGCTAAAAGAAGTCCTTTAGTATCGTAAGGGAACGCTGGCATAACTACTTTTAACCCTGGAACATGAGAGTAAATAGCTTCTAAAGCTTCAGAGTGGTGTTCCAAAGCTCTAATTCCTCCACCCATAGGCATTCTAATAACAAGCGGTACATGTAAACGACCTCTTGAACGGTTTCTGTATCTTGCAGCATGAGTGAAAATTTGTTGCATTGCTGGGTATGAAAATCCTTGAAATTGAATTTCCCCAATTGGTTTAAGACCCATCATCGAAGCTCCAATAGCAACCCCAGCAATAGCAGCTTCAGAAATAGGAGTATCAAAAACTCTATGAACTCCGTATTTTGCTTGAAGACCTTGTGTAGCACGGAAAACTCCACCCTCAAAACCTGCATCTTCTCCAAATAAAACTACATTTGGATCTCTTTCCATAGCAAGGTCAAGAGCGTGAGTTAAGGCTTCAATATTATTAACAACTTTAGTTTCAGCCATTATTTAACTCCTTTCTTTGATTAAAATTCAATTGCTTCTTGTTTTTGCTCTTGTAAGTATTCTGGAAGTTTTTCATAAGTATAATCAAAGACATCTTCTAATTTAGCGTTAATTTTGGTCATACTTTCTTCGTAAGCTTTTTTCACAAAATCAAGTGATTCTTCTCAAATTTTAGTTTTGGTAGCTTCATCCATAGCTCCAATGCTGTAAAGGTAGTTTTCAAAACGGTGCATTGGTTCTCATTTTTCGTGTTCTTTTTCTTCAGCTTCAGTTCTATACACACGTGGGTTATCTGAAGTTGTATGAACACCTTGTCTTCAGGTTACAAATTCAACAAGAATTGGTTTACTTTCATTTCTTGAGTATTCAATAGCATCTTTAATAGCTTCATAACTAGCTAAAAAGTCATTACCATCAACTCTAATTCCTGCACATCCATAAGCGTGAGCTTTAGCTGAAATTGTTGAAGAAACTGATTCAAAGTGATTTGGAGTTGAGATAGCTCATTGATTGTTGTTTACACAAAATACTGCTGGTCATTGTTGGACAGCAGCAAAGTTAATTCCTTCTGAGAATTCTCCTTCTGTTGTTCCTCCGTTACCTATAAATGTAACAGCTACTCCTCCAGTTTTTTTATGTTTCATTGCATATGCCACTCCGGCTGCATGCGAAATTTGTGAACCTATAACAATGTTTACCGGAGTTACATTAACACCTTCAGGAATGTTGCATCCTCATTCGTTTCCATTTCAGTAAAGTAATTGATTTACCATAGGAACACCAAGAGCTAACATAGTTGCATTTGATCTAAAGGCTGGAAGAAATCAATCCACTTTAGGATTCATTGCATAAGCAGTTGCTACTTGAAGTGCTTCTTCTCCGAAGTTTGGAGCAAAAGTTAGCATACGTCCTTGTCTTTGAAGTTGCATCATGTAGGTATCTTGTTGTCTAGATAATACCATCCATTTGTATGCTTCAACTAATTGTTCTTTAGTAAGTGGTGATTTGTAGTTTTTATCAATTAAATCACCATTAATATCTAAAACTCTAATCATTTCATTAGGATCAGACATAATGTTAAGTTTACCGTCTTTATCTAATGCGTATTTATAAGTTTGTGACATCTAATTTCCTTTCGTTTTTAATTAAGTAAAGGTAATAGAATTACCTAAAGCTATTTTACTACTTTATTAGGTTTTTTTCTCCTAAAAGAGCTTTGAATTACCTAAAAAATCCTAAATGTGGAAAATATTTACATATTCAGTTTGATAATTTTAGCAATTCTTAAACCCACAACTTTCGCTAGTTCTGCTTCGGAGGCATTATAAATAGAAGCAAAATCTTTAAAGTGCTTAAGAAGTTTTATTTCTGAAGTAAGTCCAACTCCTTTAATTTGAGAAAGTTTACTTTCAATTGAAGCATTTCGATGTTTTGATCGAAAATATTCTTTAGCATATTGATCGACTTTAGCTTGTAAAAAACTTAAATAATTGAATAAATCTAAATCCTCAATTTTTAAATTGGTTTTATTTTTTAGAACAATTTCTCTAGTTAAATGTTTTTCATCTTTAACAAGACCAATTAGATTAATTTTTTTATAATCTAAAAATTTAACTGTTTTTAAAGCTTTAATAAAAGCACTAATTTGAGCAGCTGCTCCATCAACGATAAATAAATCATTGTATTGATAATTATTAAAGATAAATTCATTAATATTAAGGTAGTTTTTAACATTATAAAACATATATTCGCTATCTGCAAGTTTGTTTTTTGCAGTTAAAAGTTTATTAATATTGAATTTACGATTTAAGTTTTTAATATTTCCTTGAACATCAAAAGCCATTCCAACTCCAACAACAAAGGTATTATTTAAATTTGAATTATCAAAAATAAAAATCCGATTAATAGGGAGTTTGATTTGCAATAAACTTTGCAACTTTTCAAAACATTGTTGAATTTGAAACTGCTGCTGTTGAGTTTTGAGAAATTTTTGTTCAAAGGAATATTCTAAGTTTTCATATGCTTGATTAACTAAGTTTTTAAGAGATCCAATTTTAGGAAAAGCAACTTTTTTACTTAAAAATCCAAAATCAACACTATCATATTTTTCGCTTAGCACAATTACATCAGCACTTTCATGTTTTAAATAATATTGCTCTAAAATCTCGGTAATATCGCTTTCTTCATCAACCAGCGAATCAATAAAAAAATATCGATGCGAAACTTGTACCCCAAAACGAAAGCTCATCACAAAAACGTGAGTGATATTATTTAAATGTTTAAAGGCAAAAATATCAATATTTTTTTTATTGGATATTTCAGTGACTTGTCGTTGTTTCATCTCTTCAAGCAGTTGAATTGAATCTCGATACTCGATTGCAACTTCAAAATTAGTTCTTTGAGCTGCTTGATCACGTTTTTGATATAGTTCTTTGATGAAATTGCTGTTTTTGAGCTTTAAAACATCAATAATTTGATTATAGGTTTCTTTTAAAGTTTCATCATTTTTATATTCAATTGGCAATCCATCTTTATATAAAAAATTTCTTTGCAATACGTTAATTAATTCATGTCGCTTAAAACCAGCTGTAATTGGACCATAATAAAAAGTATTTGGAGCATTTATATTAATTTTTGGAGATGGCCCAATTTCAATTTTTTTACTTTTAAGAGCTACTTTAATGTAGCTATAAGTTTTATCATCTTTTAATTTAATATTATATTTAGGTTTGTATTTTTCAATGTATTGCTTTTCTAAAACTAGCGTGCTTTGTTCACTATCTTTAATTACAAAATCAAAATCACTTATTTCGCTAACTAATTTTGTGGTTTTATACGAATTAATACTTCCTTTAAAGTATTGCTTCATTCGCTTAAATAAATTAATTGCTTTTCCGACATAAATAACTTCATTTAAGGAGTTTTTTCATAAATAAACTCCTGGTTTTTTAGGTACATTATTTAATCTTTGAAGCAAAGATAGATGATAGTTGTTCATAAAACAATTATATTAAAGTTGAATTTTTAGGTTTCAAAAAGTACATAAAAAGATAAGTTTACTTATCTTTTTATAAACAAATTAAGCAACATTATTTTAATTTTGCAAAGTGTGAGACAGTTCTTACAAGTTGTGAAACATATGACATTTCATTATCATATCATGCAGAAATGTGGTAAAGATTTTTTCCATCAGCTGAGTGAACAATTTTTGTAAGTTCTGAATCATAAATTGATCCATAGTGTGATCCGATCACATCAGAAGAAACAATAGGATCAGTTTCATATTTTAAACTTTCATTTGCTGCTTTTTCAAAAGCGGCATTAACTTCAGCTACTGTAGGTTGTTCTTTAAGTTCAACAACAAGCTCAACAAGCGAACCAGTAATAGTTGGAACTCTAACTGCTGATCCATCTAAAATTCCGGCTGCTTCAGGAACTACAAGTCCAAGTGCTTTTGCTGCCCCTGTTGAAGTAGGGATCATGTTATATGCTGCTGCACGTGAACGACGTAAGTCGCTGTGTGGAGCATCTTGAAGTCTTTGATCTCCAGTATATGAGTGAACAGTAGTCATTCATCCTTTTGTAACACCAAAGTTTTTTACAAGCACGTCAACAACAGGCGCTAAACAGTTAGTTGTACATGAAGCGGCTGAAATAACACTATCTTCTTTAGTAAGGGTTTGGTGGTTAACATTATAAACAATAGTTTTTAAATCTGATCCAGCTGGTGCAGAAATAACTACTGATTTAGCACCTGCTTCTAAGTGTAAAGAAGCAAGATCTTTTTTAACGAATCTTCCGGTAGATTCAACTACTAAGTCAACTCCTAATTTACCCCATGGAAGTGCTTTTGGATCTTTTTCTGCGTAAACTTCAATTCTTTTTCCGTTTACAACAATAGCACTTTCTTCTGCTTTAACTTCAGCATCTAACATCCCAAAAGCTGAATCATATTTTAATAAATGTGCCAAAGTTTTTGCATCAGTTAAATCATTAACTGCTACAACTTCTAAATCTTTACTTTTTGTTTCAAGTAATCTTCTTAAGAATAATCTTCCGATTCTTCCAAAACCATTAATGGCTACTTTTTTCATAAATATTATCCTTTCATCAAAGTATTTTTTTAGTAACTTATATATTATTAATATTATAATATATTATAATACATTATAATTTTAAAATTTACGTATATAAAGATTTTTCACCCACAAAAAACGCTAAAAAACGATTTTTGTGGGTGAAAATATTATTTTTTAAAGGTTACTCTTTTTTTAGATTCGTATTGATAATCAATTGCATATAAAAATCCATTACTAAAAGGAAGTTTAATTGCATTTGGATGAGATGTTTTAGTGGCATAAAAAACTTTTAAACGCCTATTATCAACAAATAAATATGCTCCAGGGTTGCTTGAAAAAGCTCGAATCTTATTAAAAGCTTGCTCTATAGTTAAACTTGCATCTAAAAAAGCTTCTTCTTTATTTAATTTAGGAGCTAAGGTTACTTTTTCTTCATCTTGGATGATTTCGTTAAAATTTCCTGAAATAAATTCGTTAATTCAACTAACAATGTGCTTTTGTCCTAAAGAAGATAATTTATCAAACATAATATCTGAAGTATCGGTTTGTAAAATCTCTATTTTTACTTCCTTAAGTATATTTCCTGCATCCATTTTATTGATCATATAAATTAAATTTAATCCAGTTTCAACTTCTCCGTTTCAAATTGCATGTTGAATAGGAGCAGCACCTCGATATTTAGGTAATAAAGATCCATGAATATTTAAAGATGCTTTTTTAGCTAAATTTAAAACTTTAGTTGGAACAAATTGTCCAAAAGCACAAGAAAGAAAAATATCATAATCCATCTCAGCTAGCTGATCGTAAATTTGAGCAATTTTTTCAGGCTGAAATAAGGGAATATTATATTTTTGAGCTAAAAGTTTTACGGGTGTAGGTTCTAACTTATAACCACGATTTGCCGGCTTATCTGGTTGAGAAACAATGGCAACTACATGAAAATTTTTAATTAATTGCTCAAAAATAGGAACAGAAAATTGTGGAGTTCCTGCAAGTACGATTTTAATATTTTTATTCAATTCAAGCCTCACATTCTATTAGATTTTTAATTGCAAGCACAAAATCTTGAATTTGACCTCTGATAAAAATATCTTTATTATGAGATTCTTCAAAAATACTCGCAATTTCATTTAAAGGGATTTTTGATCCAAAATAAGTTAATTTATTGTATAAACTGCGATAATTTAAAATTTTAGTTAAACTTTTAAAAAATCACTTTGGTAGCTTATCATAGCCTAAATTATCAAAAATTACCACATCACATTTCATAATTTCATTAATGATAAAATCAGGTTCTTTTTCAGAATTTTTGCTAAAAGAAGACTTAATTTCATCTAGTAAATATTCAACATTTACATAGGCGACTTTTCTATCGCTAAGAGCTATTTCTTGAGCTAATCCTGAAAAAAGTTTGCATCGATCGTTTCACTTAAATGAATGTAAAAAGAATCCTTTTAGCTTTTTGAATTTTTCGGGATTTTCTAAAGTTTCTTTAAAATCTTTTTGATAATTATACAAATCATAAAATTCTTCTTCTTTAAAAATTAATTCTGAAAAGGTTTTATTGTACATAATAAAACCTAAGTTTTTAAAAATAATGTTATTATAAATTAAATATTTTCGATATTTGTTATTATTGGCAAAATAACGTTTAGTTTCTAGCAATCCTTTTTCATTCCGAATAAGTTCAATTTGATCAATGTAATCATCTGGATTAAGTTCTCGCAATTTAATATTCATTAAATCAATAAATTTATAAAAAATCTCTTCATCACTAAGATGAAGTTTATCAATGATTTTTTTTAAAGTCTCATCGCTTTTAGCATTTTCAATTAATTGCTCTTTAGAGACAGGGTGGTTTTTGTTCATAATACCTCATTATTAAATTGAATTAAGGTAAATTCTTTTAATGTAGTTTTTTGATTGAATTGATTTTTTATAAATTTTATGATTTGAATATTTTCCATCTAAATAATTTTCGGCAAGTTCAAAAGATAAAATATCTTTTCCTTTAAGTTCTTTTAAAATGCTACTTACTTGTTTTAATAAAACAACTTTCGAAGATAAATAACTAATAAGCATTGCAAAATTAATTACTTTATATTCAAATCCTAATGATTCAAATTCTTTGATTATTTCATTAGCATTTTCTTGCGGTTGATTTTTAGCTAAATAATTATAAAAATCTAAGGGTTTATATGCATGTAATGCTTGATACTCATTCTGAATCTCTTTATCTAGAAAATGAAGAGGCATTTTTAATTCAATATTTTTAAAACTTGAAAATGAATTGTTTTTGACACTTTCTTCAATTCTTTTTCCAGCTTCAATAACTAAATCGATACTTCGAGGAACTTTTGGAGGTTTGATTTCACCAAAAACCTCAAAGAAATTAGCACTAATATCTTGCATATGTTCACTAATAATGGTTCTTTTAACAACATTGCTTTCAAGTAAATTTTCAACAATATCATTTCCTAAAACATTAATTAAAGCATTTTTTAATAAACGATTGCTTTTAACTTCTTCTTTATTTAAAGGACGCTTGATTAAAAACATTAACTTATTTGTTTGTTCATTAAAATATGTTTTAAGCAATCCAATTCCTTCAAGTTTTGAACGACTTTCAGCTAATAATGCTAAATCAAGATTTAAAAATGAACACAATCCTGAAAAAGTAAATTCTGAATGATAAAGCTTATCAACTTTGATTTTATTATATAAAAAATTATATAAAGTAACTGCTCCAGATCCTATAATAGGGAGATAAAATTTTAAAACATTATCTTGGTCGCTTGGAGTTAAATCCTCGCTTCTTTCGATAGTAAAATAATTGTAAGTAATGTTTTGCATTTTGATGCTCCCTTCTTAAATTAATTTAGGACATTTTTGGTCCTTGTATACTTAATTTTAAAAGAGAAAAAAGCGGAATTATTTAAAAAAATTATTTTTATGATTTAATCACTTTAAACACAGTAGATATTCACAGTTTCTAAAAATCAAAAAGTTTGTTTTTGTTTAAAAATTGAGCATAATTTAGTATTTTTGATTATTTATCCCAGTTATTCACAAGATAAAAATTTTTAAAATTGCAAGTAAAATTTTGACTTTTTAGCTTGAATTTTTTATTTTTTTGACTTTAAAAACCAGTAAAAATTTTAATTATCCCTTAAAATGTTAATAAAAAAATTTTACGTGGCTCTCACTAACTAAAAGTAATATTAAATTTATTAAAATCTAGATATTTTTATGGAATTATTTCGACAAAAATTCTTCGATTTCTTCAATAGAATTAAGCCAAATTTGCTTAATTTTTTTAAAAGATTTATCCTTTAAAAAAGATAAATTATTCATATTATTTAATAAAAGGAATTTTTTTGAATTTATATTGCGTTTTTTACAAAAATTTTCCCGTATTTCAAAAGTTAAATTTACTACAATAATTTCTTTGATAATATTTAAAAAATTTGCATGCTCGCTATTTAAGACAGGAATTTCAGCATAGTCATAATTATTTTGTAATAAATGTTCATAGATTTTTTGATGAACTTTTTGTTCTAATTCCTTAAACAAGGCGTAATTGTTTTTTATTAAATTTAAAATTTTTTTCTTGTCAATTAAATTATCACTTAAAATTACTTTTAATTTGGAATACTTAATTTCGTTTATAAATTCAATACTTTCATAAATTTCATTAACAAATTCATCACTATTAAAAACTTTAAATCCTTTAGCTTGCAATTTTGCAAGTAAAGTACTTTTCCCTGAGCAAATTGTTCCACAAATAGCAACCATTAACTAATTTCCTTTAAATATTTAGTAACAACATTAAGTTCTAGTTCTTCAAGCATTTGTAATGCTTTTTCAACACTGATATTTAAGACTAAATCTTCTTTATTTAAATGAAATTCAAGAACATTAGGATTTAATTTTGCTAAATCATAGCACATTTGACCTTGATCTTTACTAGCTAATAATTTATTTTTAAGTGAAGTGCTTAATTCATCTAAATGTTCATAAATTCCTTTAAAGGTTTTGAATTCATCTAAAAGCTTAATTGCGGTTTTATCTCCAATTCCTTTAATTCCTGGTAAATTATCACTTGGATCACCTTTTAAGGCTTTATAATCAACAATTTGAGCAGGATAAAGATTGTAAATATCGTAAAAATTTTCATTTGTAATGAGTTGATAGTTACTTTGATTATCTTTATCAATTACACTTGTGGTTGAATTTACTAATTGTAATAAATCTTTGTCTCGTGAAAAAATGAGCTTTTCTAAATTATCGAAATTAAATTTTTTTGATGCTGTAGCGATTAAATCATCAGCTTCAGCTCCATCTATTTCCAAATGAACGAGATTTAATTTATTTAAAAGTTGCTTAATTAGATCAAATTGTAAAAAAATTTCATTTGGAGCTTTTATTCGATTAGCTTTATATTGTGGATAAGCAAGATGACGAGCAGTTTTAGTCGCTGCATCAAAAGCGATAAATAAATATTTCGGATTATAAAAACGAATTAACTTAATTACTTGAAGTAAAAATAAGTTAATTGCGTTTGTGGCTACTCCTTTAGAAGAACGCATAATCGTATTTAAATCTCCACGATATGTCGCATAAAATGATTGAAACATTAAATAGTTCCCATCAATTAAAAGCATTATCTCCTTATTCCGCATGTGAAACTTCCTCTCAACTCTTAATTGAATAATACCCCTTTGCTGATAGTGATAAATTTACTAAAATAACTCTAGACTGTGGATAATTGACTAAATCCATAGCTGAATGTTCAAAAATGAAAGCTGAAATTGCACTTGAAGAATCTGAAATTTTCACAATTACTTGACCTTTTGGGTTTTTCTTAATACTTTCTAAAAAAACGTAAAAGAAATTATTTTGATTTTCTCTAAGATCTTCTAATTTTAAGTCACGTTCGTATTTTTTGGTTGGATAAGCATTATAAACAGATCCTAATAATTCTTTTTCAAGTTTAATTTCTAAGTTAATATCCATATCAAAAGTTTGGATTCGTTTTTGGTCAAATCCAGTATCACTAATAAATTTTTGAAGCTTAGTTTCAAGAGGTTCTTCAGATTTTGCATAAATTTTTTTGAAAATTTCAGCTCCATTATTAATTGCTGGAAGTGCGTTAATTAACTCAACAACATTTCCAAAGTCTCTAAAAACATTGGCTTTAATAAGTGTTTCAATAACTGCATCTCCAACTCCAGAAGCTTTTAGTCTCAAAATTCCGGTAAAAAAGTTATCAATTTTTCCGCCACGTTGTAATTCTTCAGAAATTTTCGCAATTGCACTTGGTCCAATTCCTTTGATAATTAAAAGTGGTAAATAAAGTTGTGATTTAACATTTTGAGCATTTTTAAAAATAATTTCACTTTTAAAAAGTGCATGATTAATATGTGGAGAATGAACAATAATATTTTGTTTTGAAGCATGTAATGCACTATTTTTAATGCTTGTTAAATCTCCGGTAGCATTATCAATAATAACTTTATAAAAAATTTCTGGATAACGAGCTTTATAAAAAGCTAGCTTATAACTAATAAATGAATAAGCAACTGCATGTGCTTTATTAAATCCATATAAAGCAAATTTTTCAATTTGAGCATAAATTTGCTTTAGTATTTCCATTTTAATATTATTTTCAACTCCACGTTTATAAAAAATTTCCGAATATGTGCTTAAATCGTGAGCATTCTTTTTAGAGATAGCTCGACGTAATAAATCAGCTTCAATAAAGCTCATTTTAGCAACTTGCTGAGCAATTTGCATAATTTGCTCTTGATAAACAATAATTCCATGAGTTGGTGCGACAATTTGATCATAAATAGGGTGGATTTTATCCACTTTTTGTTTATGAAATTTAACATTAGCATAATCAGGAATAAAATCTTTAGGACCTGGTCTAAAAAGGGAAATAATCGCATAAATGTCTTCAAAAGTGTCAACCTGAACTTGCTTAATAACACCTTTCATTCCAGGAGATTCAAGTTGAAAAATTCCATCAGTATTAAGTGAATTAATTAAATCAAAAGTTGACTTATCATTAAAAGGATTGAAGTTTAAATTAATAACTTGATCAAAGCGATACGGTTCACCGATATGACTTTCAATTTGATTAATAACAGTAAGATTTTTTAAACCCAAAAAATCAATTTTAATTAGTCCATATTTTTCTAAATAATTCATTTCAAATTCTACTTGATTTAAAGGTGCGTTTGAATGACGAACTGGCACTACATCAGTTAAAGGTCGATCACTAATAATAACTCCGGCAGCATGAATTCCGCTTTGCCGAGGCATTCCTTCAATTTTTCGAGCATATTGGTGTAATTTTTCGTGTTTATCAACTAACATTTTGTATTTAGCATTACGTTGATAAGCTATATCTAAAGAAGTATCAAATTTAGTTAACGAATCACAAACTTTATCAACATCGCTAAGAGGGATTTTTAAAACTCTAGCAACATCACGCAGTGAAGATTTAAGTGCTAAAGTTTGAAATGTTGATATTAATGCACATTTTTCGATGCCAAAACGTTTTCCAATGTATTCTAAAAGTTCATTACGACGATCATCTTGAATATCTAAATCAATATCAGGGAGCGAAACACGAGCTACATTTAAAAAGCGTTCAAATAAAAGTCCATATTCAATGGGATTAACATTTGTTATATCCAATAAAAAAGCAATAATTGACCCTGAAGAAGAACCTCTTCCTGGTCCAATTTCGATTCTTTGTTCTCTTGCAAAATCAAGGACATCCTTAATAACTAAAAAATAGTTAATAAAGTTTGATTTCTCAATTGTTTCAAGCTCATATTTAATTCGCTCATCAACAATATCTTTACCGTGACGTTTAATTAATTTTGTATATTTATCTTGATTTATTTTTTGCTTGAGCAATAATTTCGGGTTCTCAAAAGAAGCTAGTTTAATCTCACTTGAAAGACTAAAAGGTTCAATCAAATTAACAAAGGCTTCCATTTGTGCTAAAACTTTATCATCAACATCCTCAAATTCAGTTAAGTCAAAATAATCTCCATATTCCTGAATGCTTTCAAGTTCTTTTTTTTGAGCAATTTGATTTAAAATATGTAAAATTTCACTTTCTTGCTCATATAAAACTTTTTTAAGTGGAGCATAAACAGTCTTAAAATCTGAAACTTGTTTTTTTGAATTAAAATAAAAATTATCAAAAATATTTTCTAATTCCTCAATTTCATACCCATTTTCAGGGTGATTAATAATTAAAATATTTTCGTTATTTAATTGCTCCAATGATACAGTTTCATTATAAGAACGCTTTAAAATCAGTTCATTAATAAAAATGTATCCTTGATAATTTTTAGCATAAACTATAACATTTTTTTGATTTTCTAAAGTTAATTCAATTCCAGCAATTAATTTTAAATTATGTTCTTTAGCAAAATCTAAAAACATTGGTAAAGCAAAGAAATTTTCTTTATCAGTTAATGTTAAGTAAGGACTTTTTTGTTCTAAAATTAACTCAAAAAGTTCATTTACCTTAATAGTTGAAGATAAAAAAGAATATTCAGTATTGGTATGCAAAATGATTGGATGTTTCATATTTTATATTTTACAATTTTTAGTAATTTGTAATAACAACTTCTTCAATAAAACCGCGTCCAGTTCCTTTAGAATTAATCATTCTTTTCGCTTTATATAACATAAATATTGTATTTTTATATAGTTGATTAATAAATTCAGTATTATGGTTACTGAGCATAACTTGAGCACCTTTTGCAGATAATTTTTCAAAGGTTTGAAATAATCTTTCCTGTTGGTCTCTATCAAAAATTTCATTTGTATATGATATAAATGAATTTTTATTTTTAATTTGATCATATGGTGGATCTAAATAAACAAAATCTCCTTTTTTTGCTTTTTGAAGTACTTTTTCAAAATCTTGGCTTAAAATGTTAATTTTAGAATTTTTAAAGTAATTAAAAAGTTTCTTGGTTTTGGAAGCAATTATAAGCTAGCATTAATTCTTTATTTAAATCATTAATGGTTGCTTTAAAAGGAGCTATCTCAAAGAAAAAAGCTCCTCCCCCAACAAAAGTCTCATAGTAGTGATCAAAACTTTTGGGCATATATGTTTTTAAATGTTCTAAAATTTGAGCTTTACCACCAGCTCATTTAATAAAAGGTTTGATTTGATTATCTTGAAATGATTTACTAATTTCAATAGATAAAGCTTTCTTAATTTTTTCGATTTTATCAATAGTAATATTAATTTGCCCTTGCTCAATTTTTGAAATATTGGTGCGATCAATTTCCACTAATTTAGCTAATTTTTCTTGTGAATATCTGTGAATATCCTTTTTGAATACGATACATTTTTAAATTTTTACCAAATATTGTTCTTAACATTTATACCCCAAAAATAAAATAGATGCTATGTGTATTATAGTAAACTTTATTTTTTTAAATTCTAAGTACTATTAAGCATATAAATAAGCTTAACTTTCTTTAGGTTATTTATTAAAGATTATCTGGAAGATCTAAATACTCATACTCTTTTGGATTT
This sequence comes from Mycoplasmopsis citelli, assembly GCF_900660645.1. Lineage (NCBI taxonomy): Bacteria > Bacillati > Mycoplasmatota > Mycoplasmoidales > Metamycoplasmataceae > Mycoplasmopsis > Mycoplasmopsis citelli. The sequence continues at coordinate 241,090 of NZ_LR215036.1, forward strand.
TTAAAAAACATTATGGTAGTTTCATAAGAACCTAAGTTAAGTTTAAATTGATTCATATATTCTGAACTACGCTCTAAAAATAAATCAAGATCATCTTTAAGTTCATATGTTAGTGTTTTTTCAACTAGACCTTCAAATAAATCAAAATTAGTTAAATCAATTGCTTTTCATCGTCCATCAACAAACACTTCATTTCAAGCGTGATATCCGCTAACAATAGTAGATTTAGGATCTCCTAAATATGCTCCGCTTACAATTCTAACTGGTATGTTTAAAATGGTTAAAGCCGCTGCTAAATTCATCGAATATCCAACGCATTGAATTTCAGGATCATTGGTAAAAATTTGTGTCGGATTATAAAATCCATATCCATTGTAATTAAAATCTGTATTTTTAGGAGATGTTAAATAGATAGAATTAGTTGCTATATAATAAGCAATCGCTTTGATTTGTTCTTTAATTGTTCATTTTTTACTAATAATATTTGGTAGCACTTCTTTTCAGTGATTAAATCACTTTCTGTAATCAGAAATTGGATTTTTTCAAGGATCCACTCCTAAATTTGAAGCTTCTTCTTCAGTTAATGGCTCAGATATATCAATAGTATAATTCCCAAATTTACTAGGTGCATCATTAAAGCGAGAATGTTTAACATTAACTAAATCTTCTCAATAATTTCTATAAACAGCATCAGAAAATAAATTAGGTTCATTAAAAATTAAATTATTATAAATGTTAAAAGGTTCATACGAACCTGAAAATTCAGGATTTTGAAGATCAACTAATTTTTGATATTTATAAAACTTTCGATAATTAAAGTCTTTAATTAAACTTCAATCTACAAATTTATATTCATTATTATCGATTTTTAGAGATATTTCTGGATATCCTTTTCACAAGAAAGTGTATTTTGATTGAATCTTGTTAATAGCATTTGCAATATCTACTTGCTCTTTTTTATATTTTGAAAAATTAGTTTCAGAAACATGGTTTATAAATTGCTTATAATTTATTTTTGAGGCATTTTGTTCATCAATAGTTCAAAGTTCATCATAAAAATCTGGCAAAAAATTAAACTGTCTTTGCATGTAATTTCTAAGAACTGGATTATCTTTGAATTTAGAATCTGCTTGCAAAGCCTTAATATTTTTATCTTCAATTCTAGCAAGTTTATCTTCGTTATTAACAAAAATTCAGTTTCAATTTTGATAGTATTTTAATCAATTAATAATAAATTCATCATTAATTAATATTTGTTTAAAATTTCCGCTGTAATATTTGCTTGGTTCTAAAGAAAACTTATTGTTTTTATCTATGCCCCATTGAAAATCAACGTATTTGTTATAATTATTTTCGTAGTGATATAACAATTTTTTAAGTCTTTCAAGCGGTTGAAGATAGTATGGATGTTGTTCGTATAAGTTAATTTGTTGTTTTAATTTGTAAATATAAAAATCTTTTAATTGATTTTTAAATTCACTAGCTGAAATAATGCTTTTATCATTTGATTTTGGACTTAAAAGTGTTGAAGATTTTTTGAATGTTTCAATTCAATTTTGTTTATCTTCAGGGGATACAATTAGTTCATTATTATTTAAGAACAAATTTTTTCAAGTGCTAAAATTTGCTAAAAAAGTTTTTAAAACATCATTAGTTAACTTTGAAAAGTTAACTTTATTTTTAGAGCTTTTGATTTGATTTTCAAGAGAATTAATATATTTTAAAGAATCATCTGAAAGCGGAAGATCTTCTTTATTTGAAATTAATAATTTAAATTTATTTTCTAGTTCGTTAAATTCCTTTTCAAGAGAATTTGATGCTGATACATTATTATCAATGTTTAACATTTTATTATTTTGTTCTTGGTTTTCGTTATTATTTTCAATATTTGAATTTGTTAAATTATTGTTTTCTGGAAAAAATCTATTTTCTTTTGATTTTGGATTTTTAGAATAAACAAAAACTAAGGGCAAAATAATCGATAAACCAAAAATAGTTCCACTTAAAGAAACAAGTGCTAACTTTGATTTTTTAGAACTAAAAAATTTACTTAATTTCATACTATTTAAATTATAAAATTTAATTTAAGTTAAGTTAATTTTTATTGCATATTTTGAATTTTATTTCTATATTTACTAAATATTTCTAAAAACAAATTCATTAAATTAAAATATAAAATTACATTTATAATTTAAGTAACGTGAAATTGAACAAATTTTTTGTTTCGAAAAAAATTAGAGCGATGTTAATTTTAATCGGTGTAGGAACTTTAGCATCATCGATTATTTTGTTGCTTATTTTTGTTAAAAAAGACAATTCAAAAGTTGTTTTTGATCCAAAAAATAATCTGGCTTTTTCTAAATTGCCTAAAAACACAAATCCACCAAAATCAGAAATAAAAGAAAATAATATCAAAAATAAAACATCAGAAAAACTATTAAACTCAGAACAGAAAAAGAATTTACAAGCTATTAAATCTAAATTTAAAAAAATTATTTTAGAAAGTCAAGATTTGCCAGTTTCAAAGGAATTTTTAACATATTTAAACAATTTAATTAGTAAAATTGATGACTCAAAAACAGAAAATAAATATTTAAAAATATTTAATTTAAATTACAATATTTTCTTTGGTAATTTTGATGCTTGAAAAGAAATTTTTTTAAACATTAATGAGTTATTTTGATCAAATCAAGAGAAACAAAAATGAATTAATAAGCTTAATGAAATGCTAATTAATGTGAAAAAATGAAATGAAGGGTTAAATATTACAGATAAATTAAAAAAATTATTAAAAGATTTTTATATCGAGAAATTAAAAGAACAAATCAATCTATACGAAGAACATCCTTATTATTTTCAACCGCTTGAAAGACTTAAAAAATTGTTATATCACTACCAAAATAATTACAATAAAAATGTTATTTTACAATGAGGAATTGATAAAAATAACAAATTTTCTTTGAGTCCCAACAAATATTACAGCGGAAATTTTCAGCAAGTTAAGATAAACAATAAATACATTCATAATTGATTAAAATATTATAAGCGTTGAAATTGAATCTTTATAAATAAAGATGAACAAATTAATAAAATTGAAGACAAAAATATTAAGTCTTTACAAATTAATCCACAATTTAAGGACAACAAAATAATCAGCGACTATATCCAAAGACAAATCCGCTTTGCTTCAGATAAATATTCTAATTTTTGATTAATTAATTCTCAACATCCTCAAAAAGTCAATTATAAAGATACTTTAGAGCCTAAAAACAGAATCAAAATTGAAAAAACCAAATATAAAATAAATGAAGTGTTAGATAATATTAATAAATTAAGTTTGCAACAGCAGTTTGCAATTAACAAATCCCAAGGAAAAGGTGCTGTAACAATAGATAATAAGCAATATAAATATTGAAAAAGCAGTTCAATTAAAAACTTTGATTTTGAAAAATTTAATAAATATCAAAAATATGCTGATGTTAAAACTTATAATTATGTTTTTGAATACAAAAATATTTACGATAACTTACTGTTTCAACAACCAAATTTGTTTTCAGAAGCTCTTTATCGAACTTTTAACGAAGATTTGGTTACTCCAAAACATACTCAAATCCAAGATAATAAATTAACTGCAGATAAAATTTATTATCACAAAACAACTCCAATAACTATTCAGGAAGCTAAAAAATTATCTAAGGATCCCTGGTTTAATCCAATCCCAGAATATCAAAGATGATTTAACAAATGAAAAGAAATCTTACCAAATATTATCAACAAAAAATGAGACACCAAAACCAAAATTAAAGCTATCTCTTACTATATTGCGACTAATTCTTTATATTTGCATGCTCCTAATTGAACACAATACAATTACAATGGATATGGGTTTTATAATCCAACGCAAATTTTTACCAATGACCCTGAAATTCAATGTGTTGGATATGTTATGAATTTAGCAGCAGCTCTAACCATTTTAAATATTCCGGTGCGAATCTTAGGTGGGGCATACTTTGGAAATTCAACGGCAGTAGTTCCAAGTGGATATCATGCTTGAAATGAAGTTTTTGTTGATGGGCGATGAAAAATTATAGATTTAACCTGATTTGATTACTTAGAATATGGAGCATCAAAAGATAAAACATATGAACTTCAAGATGATCTTGATTTATTTTTAGAACGTAATTCTGAGCATAAATTACGAAAATATTTTCGATTAGATTTAAACTCATATGAAACGACTTTGTTGTATTTTAAAAACCCAAAACAATATGAATATCAAGATCTACCTGATAGCATTTAAAAATAACTTCAAAGAATTTGAGATTTTATATATACTTAAAATTATTGGTTTTCTTTTGCGTATTTACAACAAAAAATATTAATAATGGTAAAATATATTTATATTCAAATGGATGATTACCCAAGTCTGGCTGAAGGGACTAGTCTCGAAAACTAGCAGGGGCTTTACAGCCCGCGGGGGTTCGAATCCCCCATCATCCGCCAATGTTTTTTACTTTTTATCTTCTGATATTTTTATTATCATTTTTAACATGCGACCCCTTTCGCAAAAAAAGCATTCTAATGAATGCTTTTTTAAAAGTAAATTATTTTTTAAAAAGTTTATTTCCTAAGTTAATATATTGATTAATAAGATTTTCCACATAATTAAATCCAAGTTCATAAAAATTACTTTGTTCTAAATTAACCCCTACTTGAGCAAGAATTTTTAGCGGATCATCGCTTCCTCCAGCACTGAGGAAGTTTTTAATATAATTTTGCAATGCACTTGGACCTTCTTGTTTGTATTGAGCAAAGAAATAATTTGCAACAAGTTGTCCAATAGCGTATTTATACACGTAAAAATCATAATAAAAATGTGGAACATAAATACTTCCAAAGGTATTTTCTTGAGAGTATTTTAAATTTTTTGATAAAGTATATTTTTTAGTGTTTTCAAAATACAATTTACTTAAACTATCAAAACTTGAGGATGCTTGACCATTTTCAATTGCTTTGTATAAGTTATATTCATAATTGGATCATTCTACTTGACGCAGTACAGTCGCCATAAATCCATTAATTGTGTTTTCTAAAATTTGGAATTTTAATTTATCGTTAGTTGAGTTAGTTAATAAATAATCAAAAAGCATCAATTCATTAAAAATGGAAGCAATTTCAGCAAGAAAAATTGGATATTCACTATTAGCAATACTTTGATAAGTGTCAGAAAAATATGAGTGCAACGAATGCCCTAATTCGTGCGCTAAAGTTTCAACACTATCTAAATCACCTTTAAAGTTCATTAAAATGTATTTTTTAGCAATCCCATATGAAGAACCAATTGAATAAGCCCCTGAACGTTTTGAATTTACTGGCATAAAGTCAATTCAGTTTTCGTTTAAAGCTTTAGTAATTTGGTTTATGTATTCTTCACCAAAAGGTTGCAGTGCTTTTAAAACAAGATCTTTGGCTTCTTCAACGCTGTAAGCACTTTTAACTTTCACTAATTCTCGACGTGAATCTCAAGGATGATATTGTTGCTTAAATTTACGTTGGTAAAACTTACTGCGAGCACTTTTAAATTTATAAAAAATTGCTTTTTTATGCGAAACTTCTGCATATAAGCGTTGCAAAATCTCATCACTTACTTTATCGCCATAAGTAAGCATTTCAGTTGCACTTTTGAAATTTCTAAGTTTAGCTTCAACAGTAATACTTTTAAAGTGTTGATATAAAAGTGAAGAAAGCGATTCTTTGTGCTTTAAGTATGCTTTAATATAGTTTTTATACGCCCCTTTACGAAGTGAACCATCGCTAGATTTTAAAAATTCAATTCGATTAGTCGGATTTAATTTATGAACTTTCCCTTTAGAATCTTTAATAGTTCCATAATCAAATTCACTATTAGTTAAAATTGAAAAAATTGAATAAAGTGAAGGTTTTCCAAAACTTTCTTTTTGAATAAATTCTTCCACTTCATCTGAAAGTTTATGTTCAAAATCTAAAATTAAATTTTCTATTGAATGCTTATATTCTTTTAGTGCTGGATCTTCTTTTCAAAGCTTCATTTTGTCAATATTGGCATAAAATCGATTTGTTTCACTTCCAAATCGTTCACTTAACCCTTCATTTAAAAAAGCAAAATCTTCATCAAGTTTTTTAAAGCGTGGATCAACTACATTTGTTGAAATGTGGTTAGAAATATAATTATGAATTTTGAAAGTAAGTCCGCTTAATTGTTCTGAAAGCTTTAAATCAGCTAAATAATCTTGTAATGAATTATATTTAGAATCTTTAACTGCAATTCGCTGATTGTATAAATGTTCATATTGATTAATTAAATCTTCGATGGTTAATCCGCCCAAAATATCTTCTAAATCAAAGCGATATTGTTGTGGAACATCTTCATATTTACTATATTGTTTTATTTTCATATAACACCTTAAAATGTGAAAAAACAAGGATTTTTGCAAGCGGTAAATGTTGCAAAAAATCCTTGTTAAACAATTATTTAACAAAATCTTTTACAAATATTTAGCGCCAATGGTTTCCCAAAGAGTAGAAATCTTTTATGTTTTTCTACCAACACATAAAGCTGCCACTTTATTGTGTTTCGGCTTTTATACCCTTTCACTAATTTACGCATGCCTGCTAGATTAATTACTCATGTTAAAAGCTCCTCTAATGTTTTGCATAAAACCTAAAGGTTGCCCCTTAAACAAAAGGTTATTTGTTTGTTTTTTCATATTTAATTATATGTAAAAAAAGATTTTTTCAAAGTAAAAAGTTAATTTTTTACAAAAAAAGCATTTTAAAATGCTTTTTTTTGAATTTTAATTCAAATATATCCTTGTTATCACTACTTATTTTGTTGTTGAAGTTTAAACAAAGCATTAATATCGAAAGTATAAGTTTCTTTGGTACGAACCTTAAATAAGATATTTGGATTTCTAAGACCTCATATCATTTCACGATCAGTAATTGGCAATATAGGAAATGAATAATTTCCCACTCCGTTTGCTTTAGGTTGGACTAATTTTCCGGTTTTTTTATCAATTTTTGGAGAAACAGGATTAGCTTGACGACTAAAATCACTCTGACTGAAAAACACTCCATTAACTCTAATTCCGCCTCAATTATGTTTTGCTGGATCAGCAGGATTGTATGATTTTAATCTTGCTCCGTAATAATCAGATTTTGTTTTTCAAAAACCATTAGCATTTCAACTTTTAGTTCCTGAAGCAACTAAAGCAAAGTGAGCATGAGTCATTCATCCTCCATTTTCATGGGTATCACCAACATAAGCGATAATTTGTCCTTTTTTAACTTTAAGTGGATGTTCGGGAGTAATTGGAACTTGTTGGTTAGTTTCGTGATCAAGTACAGTTGCATAGGTATCAATTGTTGTATTTTTTCCTTTGCTTTGCTGTAATTCTGCTGAAGAAATTCCTAAAGCTTGATTTTTAAAAGTAAATTCTTGATCAAGGTGAATTATTCCAATATAAGCATATTCAGAATCTTTAAAATATAATTCTTTATCTTTTGGAGTTAAATGTAAATCTTCTACTTTAACTCTCATTTGTAAAGTAGTTCCTATTCCTTCAGCGGTGTCTTTAGTTTTGTCAGCATTTCGATGATATACAATTCCTAAGATTTCTCCATCATAAGGAGCTATAATTGGAGTTTTTTTAGGAGCTAAATAATCTTCTCCAAGGTGAATTTGATACGGATACACTGGAGAATCGGCATAAAAACCTCTAAGTTCATCGTATCCACCACTTAAAATATCAGTTCCATAAAGGTTAAAAATTGAAGCATTTACTCTTGAAAGATTTTCTTTAGTAAGTGGCCCGGTAATAAAGTTAAAAGTGTTTTCATTAGATTCAGTAAAACTTTTTTCAAAGACATTTGCATATCTTCCAAGCCCAAAGTGTTTTATAAAAGTGTATTCTTTTTGATTAACTGAATCAATTGCTTTAAAAGTAAAGTCCACATTTTTAGCATTAACAACTTTAAAACCTACTAGTTGTAATGCTTGAAGTTGAATTGGTTTATAGAAAGTAAAATCATCAATTTTCATTTTTTCAAAATTATAATTTGCGACAGTGGCATTTTTAATGTTAACTTGCACAAGTGAAGCAAGTTGAGCATTGCGTAAAAATGTTTCTAAAGGAGTATTTTGATAATTAAAGTTTACATTGAAATTTTTTCCAAGATTAATTTGTGAAAAATTATTTAAGGATTTAAGAAGTTGTGTTTTTGTAGGAACAAAATCAGGTTTTTCTTTTTGTGCAGCTTTTATAAGTTTATCTACTTCATCTGAATTATCCGAAAGAGCAACTCTTATTGAAAGCTTAGTATTATTAAGAGGTCCGTCAAAATTTACTTTATCTACAAAAATTTTAGCAACAATATGGTTATCATCTCATAACTTGTTAATCGCATCCGCAACTGCTGAGGAAATTTTTACTTTGAAAAGTTTATTTAATTGTTCTACTGATAATTCTTCAAGTGAATAGTCTTGTAATACACTAGCTACTTGTAATGAGTTACTACTTTCAATTACAACTTTATTTTGCTTGATTAATTCCATTAAATTATCTAAATCTTTAGTTAATTTAATAAATTTTGGAATAAAAGTATTAGAACCTAAATTATCAATGACAAAATTGATAGTTCTATATTCATATAGAAATTTTTCTGGATTAACGTAATGTTTTACATCAATAGGAAGAATAATTTGGTTTGGATTATCAATATTTTGATGTATATCATGATATCTAATTTCAAAATCAAGATTTTTAATTAAATTATTTGCATTTGGAAATTGATTCTTTAAAAGATTTTTTAAGTTTTGTTTATTAAAATTTACGTATTGACCAATATAATTGTTCTGAAGGAAATCCCGAGTTTTTATTTGAGTTACATCTACATCTTTAGGAAAAATAAAGAATTTTGACGAAGAAGTTAAATTAAGCTTATCTTGCATCATATCAAGCATATTACTTGAAGAAATTTCATTAGTTACATTTTTTGAATCTTTAAATATTGATGTTGGTTTGGTTGGTTTTTGTTCTTTGGTTATATTATTTTTAAAACCACCAGCTACAATTTTTGCAGTTAAAGTTTGTGGAACATATTTAACAACTCCTTCTTTTGAAACGTAAAGAGAATTTTCTAAGAAAGGAAGATTTAATTTAACTTGAGCTTCAATTGTTCCGTTTAAATCATTTACATTAACAAATTCAACGTTAGTAATAGCTGTTTTTTTGTAAAAATCAGGAAGCTGAACTATTTCATTGGTTTGTACATTGATCAAATCATTTAATGATAAAGCTGATTTAAATTCCTCTAAAGTTAATTGTGATGGATTTAAAGTAGATAAATCAGTATCTTTAAAGCGATTAATTTTACTTAAATCAACATTTAATGAAGTTTTTCAATTCGGAGAATTAAGAAGTAAGTCTAAATCTGGCAAATATTTTTCAAGATGTAAAGTGATTTGTTTATTTAATTTTTTAAAGAGATAATCTTTTGAATTTTCTGAGAAATATCTTACTAATTGTAATTTAACAACTCCTGTTAAAATATTATTTTCCTCAATTATTCATTTAGTATGATCGTCTACTTTTAAGTTCACTGATGAAAAATCATACTTAGTCTGAACTAAGTTGTGATTTAGATTTGATAAGTTTTTTGTAAGCGGAAGAATTGAAACATTTAATTTAGGTTCTTCCATTGGTAATGTATCACTAATTTTTGTAAGTGCATTTTCATATGATAGTGCACCTGGAACAAACTGATATTGACTAAAAGTAACATTATTTTGATAATTTTTAAAAGTTGCATCAACTTTAACAAGCACTTCTCCAGCAAGCATTTTAGTTAAAATTTGTTGAAATGTCATTCCATTAACTCCGCCATGAGCTAGCGATTGAATATTATTGAGCAAAGTGACTTTAAAAGATAAATTTTTCTCTTTGGTGCTATTGGTAACTTGTAAATCGTTTTCAGTTACATCAAAAGCACTTTTTGCTTGAGCATTAAGCCCAATTGAGTAATTATTTTGAATAAATTTTTCAACATCAGCTGAAGTTACTTGAACATTACTTTGACATGATGCTAAAATAAAAGTTGTTGAAAGCCCACTTAATACAGAAGTGGGTAAAATAAATTTTTTAAAAATTTTGGTCTTTTTCATAAGTTAAAAGTTTAAACCATCTCCCCCAGATAATTGATAAATTCCAATGCTAATAAAACTAATTACAATTGGTGCAATAATTGTAATTGAGCTTGAAATAAGCATTTGATATATATAAATTAAGTTAATTTTTTGTTTAAATTTGGATTCTTTTAGCAAAGTTCAATCTTCTGAAGCTTCTTTTGTTTTTGAGTTAAAAATAGATGTTTCGCTGAAAAAATTAACCCCACTAACAAATAAATCAATGAAAATATTAAAAGCAAAAAAACCAAAATAACTTGAAATTGCAAGTAAAACAAACACTACTATACTTAAAGCAAGAACTGCATCAAAATTAGTAGCACCATATTGTGGTTTTTGAATATAAAAAACATATCCTAAAAGAGTACAAAAAACAAATAAAAAGATAGTCTCTTTAACTGAATATCCTATTAAAGTGCAGTCCTCTTTTTTGAAAATATCAATGAGTTTAATTGATTTAACATTCTCTAAATGAGGGTTAATTTTGCTTAAGTATTTTTTCATCGGATTTAACAAGACTAAAAAGCACGTTATTGCCAAAAGAAAACCGAAAAACTCTCCAAATATTAAATATGCAATTCCCTTGTATTGTCAAGTAAATGAATATCCTCTAACTAATCCTTGTGCTTTACTATGACCTTGTAATATCGAAATCATTAACACAAAAATAGGGTTTCCAATTGGAGAAGGCGAATTATTAAAAGCATACTTAGCTGATGCTCATACTTGGATATACATTACAAAAGTAGCTAATGTAAAAGCAAGTGAAAGAAACATATTTTTTCATTTAATTTTAAACGCCTTAGCGATAAACATAAACAACAAAACAAGAAAAACTAATAAAAACGAAGCCAGTACTTCTACAAAAAATCCTTGAGTACTTCATCAGGTTGAAATTAATTGTTTTGGTGTCATAAATTAGAAAAATTATAATCAATTAGGTCCTAAAAAAAAAAAAAAAAAGCGAAAATTTCGCTTCTAAGCTTCACAATCAGGATCAGCTTTTCCGACCTCTATTCAATGTTGAAGCAATTGTTCTCATTCTTGGGGGGTTGAACATTTTAAATATTCAATTTGGTCAGCGTCAATTGATAAATTATATTGTGGCGATACTCCGCTTTGAGTATAATACAAAAATCAATTTTTAACTTTTAAAATGTCATCCTCAGCTTCTTGGTAATTAACCTTAAAATCAAAAGCTTTGATTTTACGTTTTTTTAAATCAACTAATTCTGGGTGTAAATAATCACCTTCTTGCTCTTTTAAAAATAAAGCGATAATTTTATAAAAATCCGCTTGCATTAAATACCCATATAATTGTGCTTGCTTACGATAAGAAGGGTCAACTTCTTTTTCTCATTTATCAATTTTTGATTCTCCAGCAGTCTTAATTTCTAAAACACAATTTTTACTTGGTAAATATCCATCAGGAACTCCAATAATATAATCGTTTTTTCCTTCAAAAAAGTTGTAATTATATTTAGAAGCTTCATAATTTAAAATTTCTTCATTTGGATAAGCGGCACGAAACGCTTCAAAAACTCGTGGCTCTAAAATAGTTCCAGCATTTACATATTTTTTGGAAAGGACCGGAAGTTTTAGTCGAGAAATATGACAAAAAGCAGAAAATTGTGATTTAAATCCACCAGTTAACAATACATCTCCAATGGTACTTCCACCAATTTTTTTAAATCCTTTATATTTATCAAAACTAAGTAAATCCGAATGAAAATCCGGATTTAACCTTACTACTTTATTTTCTTCATCTACTACATAGTGAATATTATTATAAAATTTTCGTTTTACCATTTTTATCTACCTAAGTAATTGTCATAAATAATTTTTGCGTACATATTTACTTTTTCGAAATTTGCAGTTCAATGCTGATCAATTAAAATATTTTCTGGAATAATGTGATCAAAACATAAATTAACAATTTTATCAAAACTAGTTTCAGTTGAGTTGTCATCAACTCCAACAACAAATTTTGTTGCATCAAAAAACTTTTGAATTCGAATTGCATTAACTGAAACTTTAGCATTTGGGCCAGCTATTTCTTGGAGTTCTGGAAGGGAACCCTTGAAAAAATCAAGTTCATTGGGAAAGCGTAAATCATCAATTAAAAAGAGTGAATTTTTTCCTTCTTTATTAACTTTTTTAATAATTTCTTTGATTTTTTCCATTACCCTTGAACATCAAATATTATTGTCAATATTTCTACCAACTTCACCCATAGCAATTCACAATGGACGAACAATTTCTTTGTTTTCTCCATCTCATTTTAATTCGACTAAAATTGATTCGGTAATTTTCTTAATTGCTTGAGCAAAAGATAAAATATAGACGTTATCTTTATAGTCTTTTTTTTCTGCCAATTCTTTAATTGCTTTTGATAAAAGCCCTTTTCCACTACGACGTTTTCCGTTAATTAAAATAATTGAGTGTCTGTTTTTTTTAGTTTCCATAAATTGTTCCTTCTATAAAATTATTAATGATATTTTTAGTATTATAAATTAATGTTTTTTAATTTAAATTAAACAAAATAAAAAGTTTTTATATTAGCTAAAAATGAGAAAATTAGAAATTTTAAAGCATTTTTAGAATTAAACTTAAAAAGAACTAAAAACTTAATTTAAAAATTAAGTTTTTATTATTTTTTAATTATCAAAAAGCAACTAAATTTCCACCAAAAATAGCTGTTTTTACATCTTTTCCATATACATCTTCTAACCGCGAACGGTATGAAATTTTTTGATGTTTATATAGATCGCTTGAAGTGTGATCGATTAAATTATATGGTTCAATAACAGTATTAGTTAAATTTGAATAAATCGGAATGTTTTGACTAAAAGGCTGAAATAATGTGCGAGTAACTTCTTTTCTTTGACCATTTTGATCAATATAATTATCATCAACATTCAAATGCCCTAGCAATAATCCTACTGGAAGAGCTTGTTCATTGACAATTAATGATCCACTTGAACCTGGAAGGGGTCCATTTTCTAAATCAAAACTATTCATAAGTCCATAAAATTTCATTGCTACTTTATTGTTGAAATAATGCGAATCTTTATCAAAAGGTCTTAAGTTAAAACTATCAAGTAAACCAAAACTAAGTGGGACAGTTCCTTCGCTTGGACCTATAGAGTTCTTTTCAGAAGCTGTAACAGTGTTGAAAATATCTAATGTTCCTCTTTTTCCTGCTGGATACCCAAAACTATATAAATATTTTGGTTCAAGTTCATAATGATAATCTTTTAAATATGTGTTAACCAAATTACTAATTTGTTTTGGTCCACTAAATTTTGAATCAGTATTAATTCTATTTATAGTTGCATAATCTAATGTAGCATATGGAATAGTTTTGTCATTCAATAAATAAGGATGTTTATTATCGGGATTTTTAAATTTTTGGACACTTTTAGTAACTTCATTAATTGCATTAATTAATTTTTTACGTAAAAGTAATGCAGCTCAGCTAAATGGATCATTTAACGAATTTAAATCAACTTCCATTTCAATGACAGCAAAATCAGAAAAATACGAACCATATGCAGCCGGAACAGCTTTTGTATCCATAAAATCTTGAGCTAAGTAAAAGTTTCTAAATTTAATTCCTCACGAATTAAAATTAACTCTAACGCTATTTCAATTGTAATTAGCTGCTTGATCGCTTTTATCATAAGCATCACCAGCTCACGATAAAGTATAATATAACGGATCGAATTTTTTGAGTTTTTCAGGTTGTTGGTAAATTTTATAATCTCTTTGTGAAAAAAGATTAGATGCTACATGAAAATTAGTTGCAAAATATAATCTAAATTTGCTATTTTTAACATACATATAATCCAACAATCACATAGTTCCTGTATTGTAAATAACTTTCACACCTTGTTGTCCGTTAGACTTTTCTTGCACAATTCATCGAAGTGATAAAGTTCTACGCTTAATTGATTGAATATATTCATCATTACTTTTTAAAAAAGTTTCTTTATTTGCAACTGTAGGTTGAAATTTAGATAAAATTTCTTCTTGTTTACTTTCGCTTTGAGATTTATTTTCTTGCTCTTTTTTTGTGTCTGGTTTATTAATTTGATTAGTTTCATCTATTTTAGTTGTTTTTTGCTTTGGTTTAATGTCAGTTTTAGGTTCTGAATTTGTTATTTTTAGTTTTTCAGTACTTGGCAAAGCAACAGAAACAGGTTGTTTTGGAGTTGTAACTACTGAAGACATTGCAGATTTATTTTCTGCTGGTTTTTTTGGAACATTGACGCTTTTTGGTTTTTCAGAATCAATAGATTTAACTGGTTGGTTTGAAATTATAGAAACTTTATTTTCTTTATTTTTTTGAGTTGAAGAATCGATTTTTTCGTCTTTATTTTCAGGTTTAAAAGGAACGATTTTTTCATTTGGTTTTTCAACACTATTTTCAGGAGTTATGTTAAAAGTATTTTTCTTTTTATCATTTGCAGGATTTGCAGGATTTGCAGGATTTGCAGGATTTGCAGGATTTGCAGGATTTGCAGGATTTGCAGGATTTGCAGGATTTGCAGGATTTGCAGGATTTGCAGGATTTGCAGGATTTGCAGGATTTGCAGGATTTGCAGGATTTGCAGGATTTGCAGGATTTGCACCAACTACAATTTTTGATCCAGAATCACCGCTTTCAAATTGGTTATTTAAAGTACATCCTATTAAACCAATTGGTAAAATAGAACTCAAAATAAGTAAGAATTTTTTAATTTTTAACACAGTATATATATTATAAATTTTTTGTAGCATAAATTAAAATAAAATCCTTTTTACCGTTTTTTCCAAATTTTTTATTTATAAAATCCAAAATACACAAAAAATAGGTAAATAATTATCGATAAAATTACTTATAAGTAATAATTTTTCATAAATTTTTAAGTTTTGTTTTATATTTATATTGTTTTAGTATTTTAAAAATTAAAAAATTTATTTGCTTATATTTTTTAGGATGATATGAGATATATTATCTTCTCATTAGTGACTGCACTTTTTATTAAATATTCTAATTTTTATTATTTTTTTAATTTTCAATAACACTTGTTCCCACGTCCTTCGTGATTTAAATTAGGGATTTTCTTAAACGATCTTTCTACAGTTTTTTCGTTTACCCATGCTTTAAAAGCTATTTTCTTTCGAGTGATATATTTTTTCTTTTATACATTGCTTTATAAAATCCGAAAGATTTTCATATTTTATTTTTTGTTGATTTTGAACTCCCAATTTTAATGTTGCTATTTTTTAAGTAGAATGATAGTTATATTTATTAATATTTTTTCATCTATTTCTAAATTTCTTTATTATCACTTACTCCTAAAACCAAATTGTCTCCGATGAGATTGTTAAAAGCACAAATAGTATCATAAATATCTTTGCTAAGCTTATTTTGTAAACTTTTAGATTCCAAATTAATTTTTTGTAATTTTGAATAAGTTCTTTAAGTTCTAATTTACTCATAATATATTTCCTTTTAGTAAAAGGTTGATAATTTTCTTTTTTACTCTTAGATAATAAAAAAATCTATAAAACAATCAAAAAATGGAAAAATACGGGAATTTTCCATTTTTTAAAATTTTTATTAAATCTTTATTACTATAATGGGTGGATGTTTTGAAGAATTTGTTATTTTTATCTTTTTCGAGCATTTTCACTGAAATATTTACCCAAAAAATCGTTAGTCATTAATCCTTTATTTTTAATATTTTTAAAAAATTCAAAAATGTTTTATCAGTATATTTAATAAGTTAAAAACTTAAGTATCAATCATTTATTTCTTGAATAAATAAAAGACAGAAAAATTCTCTGTCTTTTATTGTAATTATTTTTTAGCGAATTTTAAATCAGAAATTATTAATAACAGCTGAAAATAATGATTGTCTAACTAAAGTTTTTAAATTATTATTTTTAACTTCTAAATCCTTAGCCGAAAGAACTGCATCCATTAATAAAGCGATATTAGAATTAATTTCTTCTCTTTGTTCATTGGTTAAAGTTGGAGCTGATAATTGTTGTTGATAATCAGAAAGTTTATCCGAAATTTTCTTTTGCATTTGGGTTGGAGCTCCATTTAATGAATAAGGAGCAAAAATTTCGTTAATTTGATTAAAATTATCAACTAACGCTTGTCCGCTTTGATATTCAGCTTGTTTATCTTTGTAATCTTTAGTTGCTTGATTGATCTGATCAACTAATTCTTGGATGTTTGTACTATTTGAAGCATCATTTAAGGATTCTAAAGCACTAACTCTAGCTTGTTTAATTTTTAATTCTTCTTTATCTAAGAATGCTTGCTCTGCTTTTTTGCCTTTTGAAGAAGCAATTGCACTTTCTGCTAAAGCAATAGAATCTTGAAGACTTTTGAATGCTTGAGCATTTTTAGTAATATTATCAAGTTGTTTTTGAATTTCGTCAAAACGATTTTCCTTTTGTGGTTCTTTTAAGTTTGGATTTTGTGCAGCAATTTTAGCTTGTTTTTTAAGTTCTTTGACTTGTTCTAGCAGTTTTTAAACAAAAGGAGTGTTAATAACTTTTTGAGCATTGCTTCCAAAAACATTAAGTAATTGTTCTTCAGTTTCACCGTATTTTTTTAAAGTATTTTGTAATCCTTCACTAACATTAGCTTTTTTATGTTCTTCACGGTATTGCTCAATTAAAAATTGCAATTCTTGTCTAATTGCAGTTGAATTTTGTGGAATAAGTAAAATCGCTTTGGAATTTAAAAGCTGAAGTTTATCTTTTATTTTTTGATCAATTTCAATATTTTCATCAAGAATTGATTTTGAATATTCATATCAATTTTTTAATTCTGAACGATTTATTTCTCTAAGATTATTACTTTGAATTCTTAGGGCATCATTTAGTTCCTTAACTGATGCATTATCATTTAAAAGCGACGATACTTCAGAAGACATTCTGGATAAAAGACTTTTATTTAAAGCTTCTAAAATTTGATGATTTAATTTTTTAAGGGAATTTTTAAAAACTGTTCCTAAAAGAACATTATCATAAATGTTATTGTTCAAAGTATTTAGTTTTTGCAAGTATTCTTGGATATTATCAAAATTTGTTTCAACAATTTTATCTAGTTGACCTAAAAAGCGTTCAGCATCAAGTGAACTCAAGCTTTTTGAGTTCAAATTACGGCTAATATTATCTTTAATTTCAGTAATTAAACTTTCAATATTTTTAACTGTGGTTAATAAATTTGTGGATTGAGAGATGCTATTTAATAAATCACTCTGAGTTTCTTTAGAATTTTTTTGAATATTCTCAATTTGCATTTGAACTAATTTTTGAATATTTAAATCTTTAGAAAATGTTTTTAAATTATTCAGATTTTCCGATAGAATTTGCAATAACTTGTTATTTTCGGGTATTTGTAAAATTAAAGTTTTTAGCTCATTATTGACTAAATCATTCAAATAAGTTATTTCTTTAGCTTTATCAATTGCTAAAGTAGGCGAAGCATTTAAAGCAGTTTCTTTATAATTATCAATTCTTTGTAAAAAATTATTTTTTATTTTTGAATCAATGTTTAAAATTCCTACTTCATTCCGAACCCGAATAACATTTTCTAAAAAGTTATTTAGGAATTGATTTTCTTCAACTTTGCTCTTTGAAAGTTTATCAATCATTTGATCATAAACTTCTTCATATTTTACTACTGCATCACGAGAATATTGTGGTTGAGAAAGTAAATTTAAAATTTGGTCAATAGTTGAAAGAAGCACACTTTTTTCTTGAGTACTAAAAAGTGTTTTGCTATTTTTAATCAACTGCTCATGATTGGTTCAAATTTTAGTTTCAAGACCTAATGAAAAGTCATTTTGTTGTTCAATAAGTGGGTCAATAACTTGATAAAATGCATTTAAAACAACTTGTTTGTTTTGTGATGAAGTTCTTTTAAAACTTTATCTTTTGCTTCTTTAACATCATTTTGAAAATCAACATCTTTAACTAAAGAATAGTATTCTTCAATAAGATTCTTTTCTTCGTCCGAGTCTTTAGCAACATTAAGCAGTGCCTTAGTTTGTTTCTTTGTTGAAGCATTGTTGCGATGCTTGAATCTTCACTTGAAAGTGATTGATTAGCGTAATCTACTTCTTTAGAAAGCTTCTCAATTTCTGGATTTTTTAAATCTTCAGCTGAAAGATTTTTTAAGGTATTTTGAGTTTTAATTACTTGATTTTGTAATTCTGTGAAAAAGTAACTTTGCTCACGTGGTACTTGATAATAATTATGCAACGATAAAAGTACACCAACTGACACAAGAGCTGCACCAGCGGTCACTCCAATACCAATTGCTAAGCTAGAAATTGCTTTTTTGATTTTTATGAAAATATTTTTCACATTTTTAATCACTTTTATAGAATTTGTAGTTCCTATGATTATAAATAGATATCTCTATTTTTGCGGAGATATTTTTAATATTTTCTTTTTAAGATTTATTATAAATAATAAAGAATTAGTTAATTTAGATAAATTAAATAAGCTATTTTAACTACATTTTTAGCTTTAATAAGTAAAAATGTAAAAAAGAAGTTCATAAATTAATAAAAAATCTCTCAAAATTATTGAGAGATAAAATATAAATTTTTATTTTCTTTTTAAAATAATTAACGTATTTTAAAGAAGAACTTGTTAATTATTGCTGAGTATAAACTTTCACGTGCTGATGATTTAACTAGTTGGTTAGCCTGTTGGTTAAAGTCTCTTGCTGGGGTTGCTCTTAATTGAGCAGTAGTAGGATCAGTTGGAGTTGTACGAAAGACTGTTTGTTGACCACCGGTAATTGGATAAATAGGTCCAGCTCCATATCCTATGTTTTGTGAAGTAGGTAATCAACTACTTAAAGAATTATTAAATATTCGATTATAAAGAGTTGAATGAATTTCAAAGGTTCTTGAAAGTTCTGAAGGAGTTGGAACATAATTTTGAGGAGCATTTCCTAATTTAGCTAATAAAGAATCAATAAAGGCTATATCTGAGGCTTTTAAATTATTGTTGTTATTGTTTTTTAAATTATTTAATTCATCTCTCAATTTATATCTATTAATAACAAATAAGGTATTTTCCGTTCATGAGTTGTATAAGTAAACTTTTCGTGCAATCGGATCATAATCAACATTAAATGAATATAAATTAACATTTAATCCTGTTGGAATTCGATTGTTTGGTGTATTTCATCAAGTTGCACTATCATTATAAATATTTGAATATCCTGGATCGCTACCTTTTAAAATATCATCATACCATTGAGGCTGAAATTGACCTTGACCAGATCCGTAAGTTGGAAATCCAGTTAAATATCCTCCCTGAAGTTGTAAAAAGGTAAATCCTTTTTCACTATCAAGAGGGAAAATAACTAATCTTTCATCTTCTTTAGAAGTAGTTAATGAAATATTATAAGTAACTGCTACAGATTCTTGGTTTCCAAAATCAAATCCATATTTAGTGGTACTATCACGATTATCTTTATCTAAAAATGCACTTAAACGATTATTTTGTCCTGTAGTTGTATAGTTTAAATTCGCTAAATTTGCATCAGTGGCAGTTCTAAGTGATGCCAAATATGAATTGTTAGGAGTAATAATTCCACTTTGATTTATGGTCGAATTATTATCGTTTAAAGCAAAAACTGCTGCTTTGAGTTTGTTATACACTTTAGTAATAACTTCTTGCTTAACAGTATTATAACTAGCATCTTGCATATTAGCAACTTGAGTAATATTTCAGCCAGCTTCATCTACATCTAAAACTTCAAGTTTTGATTGTAATGCTCCTTGATTTTGTGAGTTAATAAAAATACTTGTGGTTCCATTAGTAATTTTTACTGTATCAAGAGTTTTAAAAGTTAACACTACTTCTTTTTCAACTTCTAATTGACCAATATCAGTGGCATTTGATTCATATGCATAAACAATTTTGGCTTTTAATGATTGTCGATCTACTTCTGAAGCAGTTGGAGCAACAACATTAAATCACCCATTTTGATCATATTTTTTAATATAAACTTTAAATTTAATTGGTGAATAAATTGATTTTAAATCACTAGCATTTAAAACATCTTTTTTAGTATATGCAAATTGTTGAAACATATCTAAAAAGGCATCATTATTATCTATTTGCACTAAATTATTTTGAGCATTATTAGTTAATGCTTCAAACCTTTTGATAAACTCTTTTCGGGTTATCTCATCTTTAGCAATTGCGACTTTATATTTATGGTCAAAAGTTCCGTCTAACCCTGCTTCAATAGGAGTTAGTGGATTTTGTTCATTTGGATCATTGTTTAGCGAATCAAGCAACATTTGTTTGTTGTTATCTTCTTTGATTCAATTGTTATATTCAGTGATTTTATTTAATAATGTGCTTAGAGTGCTATCTAAAGAATTGGTTTTATTTAAGATAGTAAAATCAAAATTTGCAGTAGTTACGTTGTTTAAAGTATTTAAAATTCCTTGTTTAAAGGTATTAAAAGCATTTTTAATTTTATCAGTATCACTTGAAGAAACATTATATCTAATAGTTTCAAAAAGATCAGCAAAAACTTCTTCAAGTGGGTTTTTTGCCAGTGCATTAGTCACTGCATCTTTAATGCTATTAACTAGATTTAAAAAACTTTGATTAAAAGTATTAAGTAATGTTGCGAAATTTGCAATTGATCCAGAATCAGTTTTACTTGTAAGTGCAGTATAAAGATTATTTAATAATTCGAATTGATTTTTAAAAGCATCATATTGGTTTTCTAAACTTTCAATTTGATTGTATTTAAATAAATTAACGTTTTGTCCTGTAACGTTTTGCTTAAGTGCATTCAAAGTGCTAATTAATTTTACATAAAATCCACTTTGTCCTAGTTGTCCTTGTTGCGGAGCAGGAGCAAATTTTTCTTCAAAATGAGCTTTAATTGCGTTAACAAAAGTAGTGATAATATTTTGGTAATTTCCATTAATAATATTTACTAATGCATTAATTTTAGTTTCAAAGTTTTCTGTACTGTTAAAATCAGCTCCTAACGCATTATCAATAGTGTTTTTTAGTGTTAAAAGCGGAGTATATTCAGCACTTCCTAGTTCGCTTCCAGCAAGCACATTTGTTTTACTTGGTGCAAAATCATTTACATAATCTGCAACAGTAGTTTGAATATTTTCAACAGTGTTAGTTGCTTTGGTATATAAATCAAAAATCTGTAAATTAGCTACTGATTTAGCATTTGCTAAATAAACATTAACTTGTGAGTACGAAAGATCATCTTTATTACTAATTGCAGTTGTTAAATCATTAATACCTTTTGCTTCAAAGTTATCAACATAACTTGGAGCTACTCCATTAACTGCAAAGTTATTTTTTGTGCTATCAAAGAAATTTTTAATTTGATTATTAGCATTAAGTTGAGTAGTAAGTTGATCTTTTTTAGCACTAATTAGCGATTGGATGTGATCTTTAATAGTATTTAAAAGTTGAATTTTTGTAACTTCATTATTTTGATTTTCATTTAAAGTAGCTGCAACTCCACTTTGGTTATTATTGATTAAATTTCTAAGATCAGCAATTTTACTTGCTACTTCTGTACTATCTAAATTTTGATCCTCTAAAGCAATAAAACTTTCAGCTCGAACAAATTCTTTTTGTAAATTGATCGAATTTTCAAGGACATATTTAATCAATGTGTTTTTAACACTTGCAGGTTCGCTATTTGGAATATCAGCAGCATCTCTAAAGTATTTGTTAAAAAGTTGTTCAGGAGTTAAAATGTTATTGTTATACTCATTTTCAAAAGTATCGAGTTTAGCTTTAATAACGTTTTTAGATGATGTTGCTAAAATAGCTTCACTATTATATTGATTTTTAACTTCTTCAAATTTAACCAATAAGTTTAATTTAAATCGTTGAGCTTCTAATTCTAAAGCAACATTTTCAATTGAATCATTACCAGTTAAAGACATTTTGTTTGTGTCACCAAAATAACTTTTTGCTTTGCTTATTAAGGTTTGAGCTTGAGTTTTTTCATTATTAAGCAATGCTTCATTACTAATAATAGTATTATCAAGTGCATTTAATTCATAAGCTTTCTGAGCTAAATTTTTAAGTCCATCTAATTTATTTTCGATGAGATTAACTTTGCTACGAATAACATTTAAATCTCCACTTTGATTGTTAATGGTTCAAGAATTTTGAACATTATTTTGAGATTCTAAAGTATTTAAAAGATTAAATAAATCATTTTTTAAATCATTATGAACTAGTGGAGTAAAATCTTTTGCTCTGAGAGCATTTATTTTAGTTTCAGTGGTTACACGGTAGGCATTTCTTGCTTGAATATAATCTTTTTGATTGTTAATTTCAGTGATAATTTGCTGGGTTAAAGCGTTATATTCTGCTACGTTTTTAGAACTTGCGGAAGTAATGTCAAATAAATCATTAACATTATAAATATTTCCTTGTACTTTCCCAAGAACAGAATTTGCATAAGCTGTTGCTCGAGGAACGCTATCTCATACTAAAAGTAAAGTTGCTTCTAAATCATTTGCTGATGTAGCATCATTGTTATTAGCAAGAGTATTTGCATAAGTAAGAACATCTAAATTAGTGCTAATAACATTTTTATATGCAGTGGCTTTTTGAGTTAAAATATTAATTTTTTGAACTGATTCTTGTGTATAATCGTCATTTTGAGCTGTGTTTTCAAAACTATCTAAGTAAGCATTTATTTCTGCCTGTTTAGATAAACCTACTTCCCCATTTACACTGCGTAAATTGAAGTTATTATTACTTAAAATATCTTTAATTTCTTGCAATTTAGTTGCAAGGGCATCTGAAGCAAAGATTTTTTTAGCAGTAAAGTCTATTTTGTTGCTTAACTGATTGTAAAATTCAAGGTTACTTGGTTGAGAGTTACTTGGTAATTTAAAGTAATTATTTTTTGCTTCAGTAAGAAAAGCATTGAGCTTTTGAGCGTAAGAATTAATTAAATTTGAACTACCATTTGTTAAATTATCCAAAATATTTCTAGCTCCAGCTACATTTTTTGCAAGCGTAGCTATCGCAGGCACTTCATCTCTAATAGTGTTAACTTGATGAAGTAATTTAATTAATTCTTCTCTAGATGTACTGGTTGCTGCGGAGGTTTTAGTTGCTGCAACATAACTATTTAACTTGCTTGTAACGTCACTATCATAAGTAGCTCCAAGGGCATTTTCAAGTGATTTAATAAGTCCTAGTTGTCCATTTGCAAGATCTTGATTTTCTAAAGTTGAGATAATATTTTCTCGAATTTCTTGAATTTCAATTTCTTGTTCATAAGTTTTAAGTAACTCTTTGTATTTATTATCTATTTCAGTAAATCCATCTGAAGCAATTGGAAGAGATTGCTCAACTGCATCCTTAAGAGTTTCAAGCGAAAGTGTTTGTGAAGTAATTTGTGAACGATTTTTAGCAAGATAATCAGTAATTCGTTTTTGTAAAGTAAATAAATCGCTAAAGCGGTTAACTTTTTTGTTAATATCTAAAACATCTTCAAGTGATAAAGTATTTAAATTTAAATTATTTTTAACACTACCATTAAAAGTATCTCATCCACTTTTTACTTTATTATGTAGATCCGAACTACCAAAATTTGAAACAGTAGCAGTAGTGTTAATATCTTTGAGTTTATTTAAAACTATATCTTTATTAAAAGCAATTTCAAGTTTACTTGAGTATGCGTTTATATCATCTGTATCAACATTAACTTTTTGATCTAATTGTTTATCATGAGCATAAGCTTCTTTAGCTTTTTTAAAGTAAGTATCAAAATCATAATTTGGATTACTTCCAATTAAAGCAACTACGTCTGCATTTAAAGAAGTTTGTTTAGCATCAACTTGAGTAATTGCTTGGCTAAATAAGTCAAGTAAATCTTGTTTTTGGATTTGGTATAACTTAATTTTGTTTTGAAACTCAGCTTTTTTGGCATTAATTTGATCAATAGTTAAATCATTATTGAAAATAATTGCATTGCTTTCTTGTAAAATTAAGTTAATATCTCTCTTAAGTGGAGCGTAAATTTTTCAATCTTTATTTTCTTCTAAAACATTCTTTAATTGGAGATAAACGTCTAAAAACTCTTTTTTGGCTATAATAACTTCTTTAGCTTTATTTAAGTTCAAAATTTTATTTTGAATTTCTTCATTAGAATCTCCAACTCCTAATTCGTTATTTAACAATAAATTCGAAATATAATCAGATAAAGTTTGAGTTGGATTAACATTGTATAGATTGTACGCATCAAGCAATTCACCAGAAACATTAGCAAGTTTTTCTAAAAACTCCATTTTTGTAGCCGAAGCACTAGCTTTTTGGAAGTTTAATTGTGATTTTTGTACTGTTGCATAAGCATTAACTTTCTCTAGCGCTTTTGCAAAATTATCATTTGCTCCACCAACAGTAGTTTTTTTAGTTGCTTGAATGTTTTGGTTAATTTTTTCGATTTTTTCTTGCTCATAAGCAAGTAAAATTTCATCTCCTCGCTGTAAAAGATTAGCCTTAGCATTTTCGAAAGCTTCTAAATTTGGAATATTATCAGGATTATTTAACCTAGTAATTAATTCATCAATGCTTTTGATTTCATCTCTTCCCCGAGAAATTGATTTAGCGGTTTTGTTTCCACTATAAGGAGCTGAAGTTTTTTCTCCAATAATTGTAAGTAAGCGTTTTTTATTAATTTCAGCATCAAATAAATAAGGAGTAATAGCAATTAATTGATTTGCTTTCGAAATTGATGCATTTGAATTTTGCTCATTTGAAGTATCTTTAGCTTCTTGGAGTAAATCATTGTAATTTTTTAAAAGTGCTAAAGCACCTGGAGAGGTTAAATCACCTTGGTAATTAGCTTCAATTTCATTTTTAAGTTGTGCAATTTTTTGCTCAAGTAAAATCTTAGTGTCAGCCTCATTTAACTCCTTTAAAGCTTTAGAAAGAGCTTTTTGAGCATCTAAAATTTGCTCTTTAGTTGCATTAACATTACTATAAAGACTATCAAGTTGGTCACGAACTTTTTGTAAATTATTGATATAAGGTTGTAAGGCAATTGAATTTAAAGATTCTTGTTTTGTTGCGATAGTATCGCTTGCTTGTTTATCAAGGAGTGATAATTTTCGAAAATCATTTCCAGTATCACTTAAATTATTAAGTTTTGTTTGTAAATTTGCAATATCAACTGCAAGCTGTGCATTTCCACTTCCGGAATTAATTTCACCACGTATTTTGTCTAAATCAGCTTTGTATTGGTTGTATAAATCAATACGTTTTTGCTCTTTATCTGTTGGGACGTAATTATCATTATTATCTGAAAAAACAATTTTTAAATAATCATCGGTAAAATCAGAATCTTTTTCAGCTTTTGTTTGTTTATTAGCATTAATTAAATTCTGTAATTTTAAATCATAAATTTTTATTTGCTTAATTAGTTCAACACTTGAAATTGGGTTAAAATCAACAACCATTTTTTCGGAAGCTTCATTTAACTTAACTGCTTCATCGACAACAATACTATTTAACGGATTGTGTAAATTCTTTACTAAAGTGATTTTCTCGTTCATTAGTTGAATTAAATTCTTTAAATCGTCTTTAAGAATATTTCTTAAATTTTCATTTAAAGTGTTTTTAATTGAATTTAAAAACGAGACTGTAACATTATCTGAATAAGTTTTATTTACTTGATTGTGTAATTCGTTAAGCTTACTTTTAATATCTTCACTTGTAAAAGATAATCCATTTACTTCGTTAATTTGTGTTTCTATGAGTTTAAGCTCGTTGTTTAAGTAAGTTAAATCTTCAATTTCTTTAACTTGAGTTTTGTAATAGTTAAATAACTGATTAGCAAGATTTGAAGCTGAGAGATTTTTATTAATAATTCTATGAATTTCTGATTGAATGATTGTTTGTTTAGTTAGACTAATAACATTATTTTCTTTAGCATTTTTAGCTTTTTCTAAAAGTTCAGCCATAAGCGAATTAGCAAATTTTACAGCATAAAATTCACTAAAAAGTTTTGCTTTTGCACTAATAAGATCTTTTTTATCATTAACTGCAAGCACCTGAGCTATTTGCTGGGATAACATTTCTTTGTTAAATCTAAGCGAAGAATCAAATTTATCCACATAAGTATTTAACTCAGAAATAACTTGCTTAATTTCAGCAACAGTTTTTTGAGTATCAGAAATTTGTTGATAAAAGGTAACTACACTATTGTGAATTTGGTTAATATCAGCCTTAGAAAGAGCAATATTTAAATTAATTTGAGTTGAACTAATGAACTTTTTAACATTTTCTTTTTCAGCTTGAGAGTAAGCCGCATTATTTTCATAAGGTTTTATTAGTTTTAAATATTGCTGAATTTCGTTAATTTCACTTTGAGAATTTTGTAAAACTTCTTGAAGTTTTGAGACTTCTTTAGTGGTATCTTGAGAAGCGATTTGTACTTCATTAAGTCGAATATTATCACTAATAATACGTGAATAAAGTGGAGTTAAGGAGTTTGAAACATCTTTTTTAAGTCCTTCAAAAGGTAATGAATCAAGCTGAGCAGATGTTCCTTCTAAAAGTTTAATAAATGGAGCTAAAATTTGATTTTGTAAAACTACCAGTTTGGAAATTTCTTGAGAAACATTTTTTAAATATTCTTGTTTTTGTTTGCTGGTTGCAGAATAAAGATCTTCAAGAAATTTAATTGACTGATCTTTTTTAAGTTGAGTTAGTTGATTTTTTAAATCAAGTTCTCTAATCCGACCTTCTTGATTGGCAAGAATTTTATTTCAAAAAACACTCGGTTCTTCATCTTGAGCTTGAACTTTATCAAGGTTTTGAATGTAAAAATCAAACGCACTTGCTTGAGCTTGGTCTAAAGCCACTAATTTTGCTTCTAAATTTGTCTTTTTGCTAGTTCATGAATCTTTTGCTTGATTATAAGCTTGAAAAACTTTGTCTTTTTCATTTTGGGGAGCATCAATATATGGAGCGTATAGTTTAAATAGATTTTCTCCTTCAAGGAAATTTCCAAATACTGTTGAATTATTTACTGATTCATTTGAGTGAATTAGAAATAAAGTTGCACCCAAACCGACAGCTACAGGAACTGCTAATACTGATGTTAAAACAAAAGTTTTTGCTGATTTTGTGTTTTTCATTTTAATCATGATATCTCCTTATCTTAGTGCAATTTGAATTTAATATCAAATCTTCCATTTGATCCAATTGCAGTTATAAACTCTTGTTCTGCAATTCCTCTTCCTTTTCCAGAATTATTATTGTCTTTTTGAATGTTTCGATCGCCACTTCATAAACCTGAATTAGATAAATTATCAAAGGCTAAACTTGCAAGATCTCTGATTTTTATTTTGGTCATTACATAATCATAAAAAGCAGGTAAAGTTGATGTGGCTGCTGCACTAATTCCGGCTGTTGTGCGTTTATATATATCAACATGTCTAAGAACTTCAGAGTTTCCAAGAGAAATATTTTGTACTGCAGCTGAAGGTTCTTTATCAAATCGATTTAAAATTTGTCAGGTAATTACTATCATAGCTGCATTCCCTTGAGCATCAAAAGCAGGAATTCCAATTACAATTGGTAAAAAGAGTAAATTTTTACCTTGGTCAAGATTTTGTTGATATTGGTATTGATAATTTTGTTCTCACATATAAGTATTTCTATTTGCTTGAGATAAAACTGCATTTTTATAACTATTTCCGTTTTGGTGTTGAATTCCGCTATCTGAAGCAAAGTTTGGATTTAAAGTTTTTCAGAAAATAGTAGTTCCAGATTGGGTATAACCTCTATAAGAACTTGATAATTTAACTTTAATTCTAAAGTTAGGTGAAGAATTAGTGGTATTTGATGCTGGAGCATCAATTGATTCGTTAACTCCTTCGGTAAAGTAGTATTTATTATCTTTGAGTAATTTTAAAGTCGAATATTTGTTGAAGGCTCCAAATAAACGCACTGGAGCTTGTAAATTATTTCATCCAGCTTGCTCGGCACTAAATAAAGTTTCTTGCAACTTACCTGTATCTTGAATATTTTCTTTAGAAATTACAAATTCATCTAAAGTTTTAAAATTAATTCCCACATTTTCAAATTTAATTCCAAAGTTAGTTACACTACCAAAAGCACTATCATTATTATTTAATGAAGCTGGTTTAGTAAATCTAAAGAATAAATTCATAAATCCACGTTTTATTGATGGATCAGAAGTTAAACGGCTAGCTACATATTCTGAGTTAGCTAAAGCGGCTGATTTATAAGCAAATACTTCTACATTGGTTGTGTTAAAGAAGTTATTTACTCCTTTTAAAATGTTGAAGCTATCAAATAAATCTCCTAAAAGCCCACCTCCATTTGCATCAAATGAAGAATTTAATTTTTTAGCTTTATACATTGTTCCGTCAATTTCAACATCTTCTTCTACAAGACCATTTATTCCATCTAATTTTTCTTTAAATGTTTCTAGTGAAGTGGTATCTTTTGGAGAAATATTCTCATAATTTAATTTTCCTGCATTGCTTTGAGAAAGGAAATCAAAGAATAAATTGGTGTTATTTGAATTGTTAGTTCAATTAAATAATTGCAGTGCAATTGAAAATCCTCTAGTGATGGTGCTATAAATATCAATATCAGTAGCACTTTTTGTTAGGGTATTTAATGCATTTTCGCCTTCAATAGATGGGGTTGCTATTTTTGAATACTCATTTTTAACTAAAGTAAATTTATCGTCATTAGAAGCTAAATTTGCTGCATTTTGAGAGTTAGAACCAATAAATTTTAAAAGATTAGCTAAATTAGCACGTCCATCAAAACCAGTTTCTCCCTCAATAAATTTATGAAGAACTTTTTGCAAGGTGTCATTGTCATTTGCGTTTGTTCCAAAAACAATTTCATCTAGTTTTTCTTTTGCTTTAGCTATTGCAACCACAATATCTTTATAAGTATTAAAGTAACTTGTTCGTGCTTGGGTTGTTTGTGCATCTGTAGCGCTTGCAAAAGAAATATTACTATCATCAGCTTGAGTTTGAACTTGATTTGCAGAATCATTGGTAATATTTGCTAAATCAGCTAAATACTCAGTAATTTTAGTAGTTAAACCTGCTGTTTCAGAATTTGTATTTTTTAAAGCAAAACGAACATTATGATCTTGGGAATTATCAGTAAATTCATTTTTTATTCGAGTAAAGTTACTAATTCCTAGTAAAATCGAAGGAATTGATTTAATTGAAATAAGATTTTGATAGTAATTAAAGAATTCATTAGCAACACTTGAGAGAGTTCCGATAATATCAATATTAGCATTTGCTTCTAAGAAAGTTTTAATATTTGCATCTGTATCTGTTGATTTAGTAGCATAACTTTGAGCATTAGTGTGTAAAGCATCAGCTGCACTAGGGTTAGCTGCACTATTAAAATTATCAAGTTCTGCTTGTGTTATTCCAGTAACTTTAAGAACAAATTCTTTGGATGCTCCATTGGTGTTTGAAGCATTTAAAAAGTCATAAAACTCATTAAATTTCGCTTTATAAGAGTTATAACGATTAGCTTCTCATTTAAATATTGCTAAACGTTGATCTTCATATTTAGTTATTGCAGATGCTAAAGTAGTATTAAATGTTTCTAATTTAATAGCAGTAGAAATATCAATATTTTTAATTGCATCAACTGCAGTTTGCACATAATCATTCATTCTTGGAGTGCTTTGAGCATTTGGATAATTATTAGTTAAATATTTATCTAAATCTAAATGAAGAGCATAAGCTGCTTTTACTTTAGCACTTTCAGCTTTTAAAATTTCATCTAAAGCTCCATTATTTGAATTATAAAGCTCTGAAGCAAATCTTAATTTATCACCTTCATTATGATCAGAAGCTTCAAGTACTCTTGTAGCTTCAGTTATTTTAGTTTCTAAAGCAGTATATAAATCCTTAATATTTTGTGGTTCATAATTTGAATTTGAGGCAATTTTCGCTTTATATGAAGTTAAATATTCTTGAGCTTTATGAATATTTGCTTGGAGAATTTTTGAATTAATAAAAGCGATATTGTATGAAGCATTTGAAGAGCCAGTAATATACTTATCTAGCAGTTGAGCATAATTTTCTTTGCTTTCAAGAGCTGGATTTGCATTTAACTCTTCGAAAGGTTTATTTAAAATATTTGCAAGCGGTGTTTTTGCATTAGAAGTTAAATAATCATCATTCCCTGGATTTGTATTAAAGTTATTTAAATCATTTTGAGTTGTTGCGATTTGAGTTGCAAATTTTAAACGTTCAATAAATGTGTCTAATAGAAAAATATTATTATCTAAAAGCGAAGAATCTTTTTGAGTGTAATAATATCCAGTTGCTTTAGTTATTTCTGCATCTAATTTAGCAATTGAACCAGTAATGTTTGGGTTTTGAGCTATTGCTGTATTATTTTGAGCTGTAGCTTTAGCAGTATTGGCTTTAGCTACAAGTTCAGCAAGAATTTTATATTTTTCAAAAAAGACATCAATTTCAATTGCATTTCGAATTGATTCGTCAATAGCTGCTTTATTTGTGGCATTTTTAATTTCTTCTGCACGAGCATGGAAGAAATCATCTGCTTTTTCTTTTAATTCTGTAAATTGTGAATCAACAGTTGTTGTATTAGCACTATAAAGTTGTTCAGTTTCTTTAACTTTAATTCCTTTTTGATTTGCATCATCTTTATAAAGTGAATCCAAAGCTACTTTACGGGCAAGGTATAAATCTTTAGCGTTTTGGAACTCATTAACTAAATTAGGAATAAGTTCAGTTTCAAGTTCGGTAGCAGTTTTATTATTGTCAGGAATGCTTTTTAAAATAGCATCAGCAAGTAATTTTGCATCTTGATCAAAACCATAATTAGCGGCATTTTGGCGACTTTTATAGGTGAAATTATTATATGAATTATCAGTTAAAACTTGGTTTTGTTCATTTAATTTATCTTTTTGTAAGTCAATTAATTTTTTTAGTGATGCAAGAGTATTTTGAACATTAAATAATTTGTTTTGAGTTACTGGAATTTCATTTAACATTTGAGTTAAATGATCGTAATAACCTTGTATTTTTAACTTACCATCTTGAGCAGTTCCTTGAGCTCCAGTTCCTGTAGCATATCCATTAGTTGAATTAGAAACATCTGGAATATTTGTTTTATCACTTTGAACTTGGGCATACACTGCAGTAAATTTGTTAAACAAGGCAATTTTATTCTCAAGACCTTTTTCTTTAGAAATTATTTCAATAGCTGAAAGATTTAAGTATCCATCTTTGTATGAATTGTAAGTATTGGTTAAATCAGTAATAATAGATTGTTTGCCTGTCTCATTTTGAGAAAGACTATTATTTTGAGAAATAATGTTATTTGCTTCTTTTGACTTAAGTGCTAGTTGCTTTAAGTTTTCTTCTTTAAATTCTAAAGCACTTAATTCATTATCGATATTAATTAAATCAGCTTTATGAGTAACGGCATTTGTTTGAGTTAAAAGATTTTGTAATTTAGCATCAATTTGAGTTTTTAAATTTGTATCAATATTAGCAACCAAAGTATCAAGTTTATTATCAACAGCTGTTTTATACTCATTGATTTTGTTTGTTTGAGTTTCTTTTGCTTCTTCAAGCGAAACAACATCAAAGTATGCATCTCTAAATTCGTTTCTTAAAGCTAAAATTGTATCTGAAGATTTAGAATAAAAAGTACTTTGATCGGCATTTTGATATTCGGATTTATTATTTAATCTTGCAAATAAAACATTATCAGGGCGAGAAGTATTTAAAGTTTGTCAATTTTTTTGACCTTGAGTGGTTTTTGAATTAGTGTCAAAATAATCAAAAAGAGTTTTTAATTGCGAAATTAGTGCATTTAAAGATGAAATTTTTTGATAATCTCTCTTAATTTGAACTAAATCAGATGCGTTATTATAGCCTTTAACAGTATCTCTAATTGCATTTTTTCAATTGATAATGATAGTTTTTCATCCATCACTGTAATTATTTTTAACATCAGTAGAATAATTATTAAATGGTGTGAATTTAGTATCTATTTCATCAGCACTTTGAACAAAACCGTCTTTAGCATACGAAAGAGAGAGTTCGTCTAGTTTTGTAAGAAGCTGTACAGTTAAAGTAGTTTTTTTGCCATTTACATCAGTGGCATTTTGTAAGTTTTCAAACTGAGTAAAAACTGCATCAGTAAATGTTGAATTAGCTAAACCATCAGCGGTTTTACGCTGGTCGTATTCTGTTTTAAGCTTATTTTTAAGTGCTACGGCATCATCATAAGCTTTTTTAATGTTGCTTTTAATTTGGTTTTCTTTTTGAGTTGCAAAATTAATATCATCTTTAAGAGTAGCCAAATTAGCATTTGTAACATAAAATTCAGCAATTTTAGCTTTATAATCACTAATTTTGCTTTCTCATGTAGCAATTGCTGTATCATAATTAACATCATTGCGCTCGGTTTGTGTATATACTGATTTAAAAGTTTTAATATTATTTTCAGCTTCAATACGAATTGAAGTTTTTGATAATTCGGATGTTAAAATTCGAGTTTTGAAATCAATAACGCTAACACTATCTCCAAAATGAATTAATGTATCAGTTGGTTCACTTTGTGAGCCACTACTTGGTTTATTTAAAATTGATTTCTCTAAAAGTTCATAAGTAATTGGATTATCACTTTGGGTAATGCTTTGCAATTTTGTTGCACTAGCTTTTAGCGCTTTAGCTAATTTAAGATAGTTTTTAATGTTATTTTCAAGTTCATCCACTTGAGCTTGTGTTTTGTCGTTATCACTAATTAAATTTTCAGTTACGGTATTAATTGTTTCAATTGAAGCATTGATTTGATTATAAGGTCTTTGCGAAGCAATGGCTCCAGTAACTTTATTATCTTGAATTTCTTTGTTAGTTTTTTTAAGTTTAGCTACCGAAATAGATAGTCCTAATTCTAAGGTTTTACTTTCAAGCTTTTGAGTTTTTTGGATAATTTCTTCCTTATTAAAATCAGGATTAAATAAAGTTAATAAAAAGGTATCCACTTCAGAATTTAATGCTTTAGCGGTGCTGTAATTACTATCTGGTTTAAAAGTTCCATAATCATCATTTTCAGTATCATTAACTAAAGCTTTGAGTGAATTATTTTTCACTTCTAAATCTTTAGCTGCTTGCACAACTTCAATTAATGCTGCAATATTAGCGTTGATGTTATCTCTTTGTTCATTAGTTAAAGTAGTGCTTCCAAGTTCTTTTTGATACCCAGTAAGTTTATCCAAAATTTTCTTTTGTATTGGGGTCGGAGTTCCTCCAAGTGAATAAGGAGCAAAAGTTTGATTGATAAAATTAAAGTTATCTTGGAGTGCTTGAGTACTTTGATATTCAGCTTGTTTTTCTTTGTAAGCAACAATTGCATCGTCCATTTGATTGTTAATGTTTTGCAAATCAAGATTACCTGAAGCTTCATTTAAAGCACTTAAAGCATTAGTTTTAATTTGTTTAATTCTAAGAGCTTCTTTTTCTAAGAAAGTTTGCTCTGATTTTTTACCCATTGAAGAAGCAAGAGCCTGTTCTCCTTGAGCTATTTTTAATTCAAGTTCTTTAAAAGCTAGAGTATTTTTGGCTAAGTTATCTAAAGCCTTAATAAGTTCAGTAAATTTAGTTTGTTTTTGCTCTTGGGTCAAATTAGGGTTTTGTGAAGCTATTTTGGCTTGTTTTTTTAGTTCTAAAGCTTCTTGTTGAAGTTTTTGTCCAAATTCTGAAGAAATTTCGCCATTAACTTTGCCAAAAACTAAATTAATAGCTTCTTTGGTTTTATCAAATTTTAATAAACTTTCTTGCAACCCTTGACTAATGTTAGCTTTTTGATGTTGTTCCTGATATTGTGCAATTAAAAATTGCATTTCTTCACGAATTGCTGTTGAATCTTGGGGAATAAGTAAAACTGCTTTTTGATTTAAAAAGTTTAAAGTGTCTTTAATTTTAAAATCGATATCACTATCAGGTTCTACAAGTGTAAGAGCTAATTTATATCAA
This sequence comes from Mycoplasmopsis citelli, assembly GCF_900660645.1. Lineage (NCBI taxonomy): Bacteria > Bacillati > Mycoplasmatota > Mycoplasmoidales > Metamycoplasmataceae > Mycoplasmopsis > Mycoplasmopsis citelli. The sequence continues at coordinate 275,404 of NZ_LR215036.1, forward strand.
TTTCTTAGCTCGATCCGATTAATTTCTCTAAGTTCATTTGATTTAATTCTGAGTAAATCATTAAGCTCTTTAATTGAAACATTTCCATTTAAAGCTTCTTGAATTTCTGCAGACATTTGTGTTAAATCGCTCTTTTTAACGCCTAATTCGTCATTAAGTGCATTCACAATCTGATCATCTAACTTTTTAAGCGAACTTTTAAAAACTCTTCTAAGTAAGACATTATCATAAATATCATTATAAAGTTTATTTAACTTTTCTAAGTATTGTTTAATTTGATTAAAACTTGAATCGGTAATATTGTCTAGTTGATCTTTGAAACTTTTTGCATCATTAACACTAAGATCATTATTACTTAAATGTTGATTAATTTGCTTATTAATTTCATTTGCAAAATCTTGAATGTTTTCAGCACTAGTAGCTAAATTAGTTACTTGAGAAATACTATTTAAAATCTCTCCTTCGCTTTCAGTAGGATTATTTTGAATTTTTTGCACTTGCATTGCAACTAGCTTTTTGATATTGCTATCAAAACTTTCTGCTTTTAAAGCGTTTAATCTTTGTGATAAATTTTGCAGTAACTTATTTTTATCAGGAGTTTCTTGAATTAATGTTTTTAGCTCATTGTTAACTAACTTATTTAAATAATCAATTTCTTGAGCTTTAGTAATTGCTAAAGATGGAGAAACATTTCCAGCAATTTTTTTGTAATTATCAATTCGAGTTAAGAAATCTGCTTTTAGTGACTGGTTAATATCTGAAGTATTAACTTCATTTTTTACCCGAATAACATTTTCTAAAAAGTTATTCAAAGATTTATTTTCTTCATTTTTAGTTATGTTTAGTTTATCAATCATTTGATCATAGACTTTTTCATATTCTACGATTGCATCTCTTGAATATTGTGGTTGAGCAAGTAAAGATAAAATTTGATCAATAGTTGAAAGTAATGCACTTTTTTCTTGTGCGCTAAAAAGGTTTTGTGAATTTTTAATAAGTTGTTCATGGTTATTTCAGATTTTATTTTCTAAAACAAGCGAAAATTCATTTTGCTTTTTAATGAGCGGATCAACAACTTTATAAAAGCTTTCAAGTGCTTTATTTGCGGTTGAAGAATCCGAAACAGCACTAAGGACTGTCTCCTTAGCACCTTTAATTGCATTTTGAAAATCAACATCTTTAACTAATGAATAATATTCATTAATTAAATTCCTTTTCTCTTGTGGATCCTTAGAAACATTAAGTAGTGCCTTAGGCGTAGAGTGCCTTAGGCGTAGAGTGCCTTAGTTCGTTTCGTTGTTGAAGCATTTTTGCAATACTTGAATCTTCGTTAGCTAGTAATTGATTAGCAAAATCAACTTCCTTGAAAAGCTTTTGAATCTGTTCATTATTTAATTGTTCTTGTGAAAGACTTTTTAACGCATTTTGAGTTTTGATTACTTGATTTTTAAGTTCCATAAAAAAGTAATTTTGTTCACGAGGAACTTGGTAAGAATTGTGCAGTGACAATAAAGTTCCCACAGATATAAGCGCTACACCTGCAGTTGCACCAGTAGCAATTCCTAATGCAGTAATTGCTTTTTTTGGATTTTTCATAAATACACCTCAAAATTATTTATAACAATTATATTAATTAGCATTTTTATGCTTTACAATAAGAATATTATTAACTAATATAATACTAAATTTATTGATTTTAGTCATAAATTTACCATAAACAGTCAAAAAATTGCATTTTTTGACAATTAATAAAAATATTTCCAATATTTTTAAATTACAAATCTTTAAAATAAATTCTTCTTTGAAATATAATTCTGTGAATTATATGGACAGATTTTTAAGAAAATAAATAGAATAAATAATGGTAAATAATAACTTACTAGTAAATTATACAAGCTATTTTAAAATGAGCTATTTTATTCACGTTTTTAGATTAAATAAGTAAAATTCGTAAAAAATAAGATTTTCACTTAAAATAAAGTATAAAAAAATATAGGAATATAATATCCTATATTTTTTGTAAAAATCATTATCTAATTTTAAATCAGAATTTATTAATTGAAGCTGAATAAAGGGCCTGACGAGCCGAAGCTTTAATTAAATTATTTCCAAAATTTCTTGGAAAATCTGAAGCTGGAACATTTCTTAAAGTTGCAGTATTTGGAGTTGTTCTACTTGTTCTAAAAACGGTACTTTGTCCTCCTGAAAGCGGGAAGACAGGACCACCTCCAAACGAAGAACTCGAACTTCAAGGAAGTCAGTGTGAATTATCGCTATTATTAAAAATTGCATTAGGTAGCGAAGCAAAAAGCGAAAATGCTTTAACTAATTCACTTGGTAGTGGTCGATAATTTTGAGGATTATTTCCAAATTTATTTTTTAAGTTTGTTAAAAAATCTCGATCACTTTGTTTAAAAGTAGCATTATTTCTATTTGAATTTAAACTATTATTAAGAGAACTGTTGTTAATAACAAATAATATATTTTCTGTTCATGAATTATAAACATACACTTTTCGAGCTACTGGATCATAATCAAAATTAAATGAATATAAGTTAAAGTTTACACCAGGAGGAATTTTGTCATTAGTTACAGTTCATCAATCAGTAGTATTATTATAAATATTTAGAAATCCACTTCCGGCTTTTGTTAGAGTGTAATCATATTTTTGTGGTCTCCCTACTTCAGCAGTATCTTTTCCATATGGAGCAATTCCGGTAATAAATCCCGCTTGCATTTGTAAAAAAGCAAATCCTTTTTCACTATCAACAGGAATAATATCTAAAACTTCATCTTGTTTTTTAGTTGTTAAAGTCACATTGTAAGTAATTGGAATTGATGCTTGATTATCAAAATCAAATCCATATTTAGTGGTACTATTACGATTATTTTGGTCTAAATATGCACTTAATCGATTGTTTTGCGAAGAAGTTACGTATCTAACATTTTGTAGATTTGGATCATTTGAAGTATTAAGAGCATTTAAATAATTTTGATCCGGATTAATAACATTAGTGCTTAAAGCAGTTGAATTATTAGTTAAATTAAAAATTGACGCCTTCATTTTGTTATAAACTTTAGCAATAACTTGTTCTTTAACACTTTGATAATTAGGATCTTGAGCATTAGCTACTTGTGGGATATTTCATCCGGCTTCATCAACATCAATTACTTCATATTTAGCATTAGTACCTACATCAGTTGCATCTTTAATAAAGATACTTGAGGTTCCGCTTGCAACTTCAATTTTATCAAGTGTTTTAAAAGTAATTACCACATCTTTTTCAGTTTTAAGACCACCAATATCAACATTACTTGATTCATAAGAATACACAACTTTAGCTCGAAGCGATTGGCGATCTACTTCATCAGCAGTTGGAGCAACTAAATCAAATCATCCATTTTGATTATATTTTTTAATATAAACTTTCAGTTTAATTGGTGAATAAATTGATTTTAAGTCTCCTGTATCTTTAAGATCTTTTTTAGTAAAAGCAAACTGATCAAACATTGCTAAAAAAGCATCATTATTATCAATTTGAACTAATTCAGAAGTATTAGCATTTGGATTTGCGCCAACAATTGCATCAAAATTTTGAACGAATTTTTTCCGTGTATATTCTTTATTTGTGGAAATAACTTTATACTTTTTATCAAAATCACGATCTAAATTTGCTTCAATTGGTGGAAATAGATTAGCTTTATTAGGGTTATCATCAAGTTGAGTAAGTAGTAAGTTTTTATTTTCAGCTTGTTTAACTCAATCTTTATATTCAGTTAATTTATTAATTAAATCAAATAAAGTTTGATCCAAAGAAGAAGTTTGGTTTAAGTCTGCAAAATTAAAACTATTAGTCGCATTAACGCTATTTGAAAGGGTTTGAATTGATTGTTTAAAAGTATCGAACTTAACCTTAATAGCATTGGTATCATTTGAAGTATCTGAATATCTAATAGTTTCAAAAAGATCAGCAAAAACTTCTTCAAGAGGATTTTTGCTTAGAGCTTTGCTAATAGCATCTTTAATTCCATTTTCTAATTTTAAGAATTCTTTATTTAAATGATCAACTAAAGTAGCAAAATTAGCTAGTGATCCTGAATCATTTTTTGAAATAATTGAATTATAAATTTGATTAACATTTTCAAATTCATTTTTAAAAGCATCATATTGGTTTTCAAGTTCCTCAGCTTGATTATAACGGTATAAATTATAAGTTTGACCATTGATATTTTGTTTAAGTGGATCGAGTTTATTAATTAATTTTACATAAAACCCAGCTTGTCCAACTTGACCTTGTTGAGGGGTTGGAGCAAATTTTTGTGCAAATTTATCTTTAATAGCAGTTACAAAATTATTAATTGTAGTTTGATAATTACCATTAATAATGGCTAATAAAGCATTAATTTTAGTTGCATAATTTTCAATATTATTAAAGTCATTATCATTTAAAGCGTGGTCAATTGAATCTTTTAATTGCAAAATTGGTGCATAAATAGTATCATCAACTAGCGAACCAGATCGAACAATAGTTTTACTTGAAGCAAAATCATTATAATAATCTGCCACTGTTGTTTTAATGCTATCTACAGCATTAATTGCTCGATTATATAAATCAAAAATTTGTAATGAAGCAACTGCTTTAGCACTTGCTAAATAGACATTTACATCCGAATAAGAAAGAGTGTCTTTAGTGTTAATAGCACTTTCTAAATCATTAATTCCTTTTTGAATGAAATTATCAACATAACTTGGAGCAGTTCCTGGTGCTAAAGTATTATTAACTGTATCAAAGAAGTTTTTAACTTCATTATCAGTATCTTTTTGTTCAGTTAGTTGATCTTTTTTAGCACTAATTAATTGATTAATATTATTTTCAATGGTATTACGCAATTGAATTTTAGTTGCTTCATTATTTTGGGTATTATTTAAAGTTACTTGCACTCCGCTTTGGACATTATTAATTAAAGCTTCAAGTTGATTAAAACTAGTTTCAACAGCATTATTATCTAAATTAGTATTTTTTAAAGCAACATAACTTAAAGCTTTATTAAATTCTCTTTGTAAACTAACAGCATTTTCTAGAATGTATTTGATAATCGAATTTCGTGCGTTAACATCAGTTACATCAGCAGCATTTTTAAAGTAAGTATCATAAAGTTGCTCTAAATTAGCATTTTGAGCATTATAAGCAGTTTTAAATTCGTTTAATTTACTTAAAAGAACATTTTTAGCTTGAGTAGGTAAAACTGCATCGCTATCAACTTCAGCTTTAACTTCATCATAAGCACTCAGTAGTGTTAATCTAAATTTTTGTGCTTGAAGATTTAAAGTAACATTTTCAATAGATTCACTACCAGTTAAAGACATTTTATCAGTGTCGTTGAAATATTCTTTCGCTTTATTAATTAATTGATCAATATTTGCCTTTGCTGCAGTTACTAATGGATCATTACTTACAATTGTGCTGTTTAAATTATTTAATTCATAAGCTTGAGTAGCAAGATCTTTAAGTGCATTAAGTTTATTTTCAATAATAGTGACTTTATTGCGAATTGTATTTAAATTTCCACTTCCATCAGGAGCGATTGTGAAAGTATTGGCGGTATTATTTGAATGATCTAAAGTTTCTAAAAATGTCAGTAAAGCATTTTTTAAATCATTTTGAATTATTGGTGTAAAGTTTTGGTTTTTTAAAGCTTCAATTTTTGTATGAGTTAAGTTTCGATAAGTATTTTTAGTTGAAATTAAAGCTTTTAAATCACTAATTTCTTGGATGATTTTATCGCTAAGTTGTGTGTATTGGTCTAAAGTTATTCCATTTTGAGAATCTAAATTAAATAAATCATTAACATTGTAAGTATTACCAACTTTAACTCCAAGAGAAGAGTTATTATATGCATTAGCTCTTGGAATGCTATCTCATACTATTGAAATTAATGAGTTTAAATCACTTGCATCGGTAGTGGAGTTAGTATTAGCTAAAGTGGTAGCATATTTTAAAACATCTAAATCAGTACTAATAATATTTTTAAATGCGGTGGCTTTTTGAGTTAAAACATTAATTTGATCTACAGCAGCCTGGTCTTTGTTATTATTGCTGATTGCAGTAGTTTCAAAACTATCTAAATAAGCATTAATTTCACTAAGTTTATCTAAGGACACTTGTCCATTTAATGTTCTTAAATTAAATTCAGAACTATTAACAATTGTTTGAATTTCTTTTAACTTAGTTGCCAAATCATCTGCAGCAGAAATTTTTGCAGCAGTAAAAGTAATCTGATTACTTAAATTAGTGTAAAAAGCAATATTATTAGCTGAGCCACTTTGAGTTTCTTTAAAATAGCTATTTTTAGCTTCATTAATTAAAGTATTAAGTGATTGTGAGAATTGATTAATAATATTTGAATTTTTATTAGTTACAGCTAAATCCACATTTTTAGCACTTGCAACGTCTTTTGCTAGCTGAGCAATTGAAGGAACTTCATCTTTAATAACATTTACCTTAGTAAGCAAATCCACTAAATCTGCTTTGACTGTTGCAGTGTTTGCAACCACCTTGGTGTTTGCAATGAAAGTGTCTAACTTAGTTGTAACGTCGTTATCATAAGTGCTTCCAAGTGCATCAGTGAGATTTTTAACAATTCCAAAAGGCCCATTTGCTAAATTATCGTTTTCTAATGTTGCAATAATATTTTCACGAATTTCTTGAGCATCAACTTCTTTAAGATATACCTCATTTAACTTATTATATTTATCGTTAATTTCATCAAAATTATCTGAATTAAGTGGAAGAGAAGTATCAAGAGCATCTTTTAATGCTTCAATTGACAAGGTTTGAGATTGACGAGAAGGACTTGCAACATAATCTGCAATCCGTTTTTGAAGCCCTAATAAATCTAAAGAGCGGTTAATTTTATTAATAATTGCTTTAACATTATCTAATGCTAAATTATTTAGTGAAAGAGAATTTTTCACCGAAGTATCAAAACTATTTCAAGCTATTTTGGTTTTATTATGTAAATTAGTATTTCCAAAACTTGCTGAATTAATAATTGCTTGTAGATCTTTGAGTTTATTTAGAGCTAAATCTTTGTTATATCCAACTTCAAGTTTGTTTAAATATGCGTTTATATCATCAGTATCAACATTAACTTTTTGAGCTTCTGTTTTGTCGTTTGCATATGAAGCTTTAACTTGTGCATAGTAAGTGTCGAAATTATAAGTAGTATTAGAGTTTTTAATTGTTGTTAAATCAGCATCAAGAGATATTTCTTTTTGGTTAACCTTATCAATTGCTTGGTTAAATGCATCTAAAAGATCTTGTTTTTTAGTTTTATAAAAATTAATTTTATTTTCAAAAAGATCTTTTTGAGCTTGAATTTGTTCAACAGTTAAATCATTATCAAAAATTATTGAATTGCTCTGTTGAAAAATTAAATTAATTTCACTTTTTAGTGGCGCATAAATTTTTCAATTTTTATTTTCTTCTAAAATAACTTTGAGTTTTTCAAAAACATCTAAAAACTCTTTTTTAGCTTGAATAATGTTTTTTGCTTTAGTTAAATTTTCAATTTTTGTTACAATTTGTTCATTTTCATCAGCAGTATTTAATTCATTATTTAATAATAAATTGGAAATATAATCAGCTAAAGGAGTGGTTTTTGAATTATCTTTATATAAATTATATGAATTTAAAAGGTCTCCTGAAAGATCGGCTAAATTCTTAAGAAATTCCATTTTTTGAGCAGCTTCTTGAGCTTTTTGGTAGTTAATTTGAGACTTTTGTACAATTGCATAATTATTAACTTTCTCTAAAGTATTTGCATAATTTAAATTAGCACTACCGCTTTGGCTATTTTTAGTATTTTGGATTTCTTGATTGAGAATTTCAATTTTATCTTGCTCATAAGCAAGTAAAATTTCGTCCCCACGATTGAATAATTCGCTTTTTTGGTTTTTGAATGCTTCTAAATTTGGAATATTGTTTGGATCATTTAACCTTGCAACTAAATCATTGGCATTTTGAATTTCTTCATTTCCACGTTTAATTGAAGTATTTGTTTTAGAACCGGTATATTTAGCTGAATTTTTCTCTCCTATAATTTTCATTAAACGTTTTTTGTTTAATTCTAAATCATATAAATATGGAGTAATTTCAATTAATGAATTAGCTCTAATAAGTAAAATATCTGATTTTTGATCATTAGAGATATCCCTTGCTTGAGCTAATAAATCATTATATTGATTTAAAAGTGCTTGAGCTCCTGGAGAAGAAAAATCATTTTGATAATTAATATCAATTTCACTTTTAAGTTGAGTAATTTTTTGTTGAATTAATACTCTAGCATCAGCTTCATTTAACTCTTTAAGAGCTTTTTGAAGCTTTTTATGGGCCGCTATGATTTGATCACTTTTGGCATCAGGGTTAGCAAAGAGAGAATTAAGTTCTAAACGAGCATTTTCTACTGAATTAATATATGGTTTTAAAATAAGCGAAGTAGGTCCATCTTGTTTTGTGTTAATTGTTGCTTGAGCTTGTTGATCTAAAAGTGATAAAGCACGAAAATCATTTCCAGTGTCAATTAAATTTTGCAATTTTTTTGAAAGCTTTTCAATTTCTAAAGCAACTTTTTCATCACCATTTCCGGAATTAATCATTTCTCTAAGTTGATCAAGATCGTGTTTGTATTGATTATACAAATTGATTCGTTTTTGTTCTTTATCTGTAAAAACATGTGCATTATCATTATTTGAAAAGACAACATTTAAATAATTATCAGTAAACTCAGAAACATTTTCTGCCTTTGTTTGTTTATTAGCATTAATTAAATTTTGAAGTTTAATATCATAAGTTTTGATTTGATTGATAATTTGTGTTGATGGAATAGGGTTAAAATCTTCAATCATAACTTTTGAAGAAGCATTTAATTTTTCAGCTTCATCAACAACAATGCTATTAATAGGATCATTTAAATTTGTAACTAAAACAATTTCTTGGTCCATTAAATTTATTAATTGTTTTAAATTAGTTTTTAAAATCTCTCTAAAAGATTCATTAAGCTTGTTTTTAACTGCATTTAAATATGCAGCAGAAACAGAATTTGAATATGTTTGAATAACTTGATTGTTTAATTCTTTAAGTTGATTTTTAATATCATCACTAGTGAATTTTAAACCATTTATATCTAAAAGCTGTGCTTGAATTAATTTCAATTCATCATTTAAATATGCTAAGTTTTCAAGCTCATTATTTTCAACATTATAAAATTTGAATAACTCATTTGCAAGTTCTTTTGCCCTTAAGTTTTTATTAATAATTGCATCTATTTGCGATGATAGCAAAATTTCTTTAGTTGGAATGATAATGTTATTTTTTAATGCTTGGGCTGCGTTTTGTTGAATTTCATTAATGATTTGATTTGAAAATTTTAAAGCATAAAATTCACTAAAAAGATTTGATTTAGCACTAATTAGTGCTTTTTTGTCATTTATCAATAGTACTTGAGCAATTAATTGGTTAATTAATTCTTTGTTAAATCTTAATTTAGAATCAAATTTATCAACATAAACATTTAAACCACTTACTACTTGCTTAATTTCTGCAACAGTTTTTTGTGTATCAGAAATTTGTTCATAAAAAGTAACGACACTATTACGAATTTGATTTATATCACCTTTATTTAAAGCAATATTTAAATTAATTTGAGTGGAATTAAGAAATTTTTTCACATTATCTTTTTCAACTTGGGTATATCCGGCATTATTTTCGTATGGTTTTATTAATTTTAAATATTGTTCTATTTCATTAATTTCACTTTGCGAACTATTTAGAATCTCTTCAAGTTTTGAGACTTCTTTATTGGTATCTTGAGAAGCAATTTCAACTTCATTTAACCGAATATTGCTGCTAATAATACGAGAATAAAGTGGAGTTAATGAACTTGAAACATCTTTTTTGAGTCCTTCAAAAGGAAGGGTATCAAGTTTAGTGGCGGTTCCTTCAAGAAGATTAATAAATGGGTTTAAAATCTCATTTTGAGATGCGACCAATTTTGTAATTTCAGAAGAAATGTTTCTTAAATATTCTTGTTTTTGTTCATTTGTAGAACTATAAAGAACATCAAAAAACTTAGTTGATTGATCTTTTTTAAGTTGAGTTAACTGATCCTTTAAATCAAGTTCTCTAATGCGACCTTCTTGATTAGAAAGAATTTTGTTTCAAAAAATCGACGGTTCTTTTTCTACAGTTTTAACTTTATCAAGATTATTAATATAAAAATCAAATGCACTTGCTTGAGCTTTGTCAAGGGCAATTAATTTCTGATTAAGCTTTGTATCTTTACTTTTTCAAATATTTTTAGCTTCATTATATGCTTGAATTATTTGGTTTTTTTGGTTTTCTGAAGCACTAATGTATGGAGAATAGAGTTTAAATAAATTTTCACCTTCAAGGAAGTTTCCGTATACAGTGGAACTATTTACTGCTTCATTTGAGTGAATTAGAAATAAAGTTGCACCCAAACCAGTGGCAGCAGGCACTGCTAATGCTGAACTTCAAATAAAGGTTTTTCTTAATTTTTTGTTTTTAATTTTAGTCATAACTTCCTCCTAATTAGTGTAATTTAAATTTAATATCAAATTTTCCATTTGAACCAATTGCTTGATAAAAATCAGCATCTCCAACTCCGCCTTTACCAGAGATATCATCTACTGATTCAACATATCGATCAGCACTTCATAAACTTGAACCATTTTGACCATTTTGGGCAGTTCGACTTAAATCTTTAAAAGTTAATCCTTCTAAATCTCTAATTCTAATTTTGCTCATTACATACTCAAAAAATCTTTCATTTTGGAAGGTTGGTGAAGTGTTTCTTTTTCCTTCTCTAGTTCTTCTAAAGAAGAATACTCGTCTTAATACATCAGCACTTCCAAGTGAGATATTTTGCGGAGCTGACGTAGGATTTTTATCAAATCTATTTAAAATTTGTCATGAAATAACCATTAATGAAGTTCCATCGTTTGTATTATTTTTAAAGACCGGAATTCCAATAACTATTGGTAAAAACAACAAATTTTTGCCCGAGTCTTTATTAGCATCATATTGATATTGATAAGTATCTGCTCAATGATATTGATTTTGGTGAAATGTCCCGATAAGACCTTGAGAATAACTTGTTTGATTTTGATATTGAATTCCAGTATCTGAAGCAAAATTTGGATTTAAAGTTTTTCAGAAAATTTGTCTTCCAACTTGTTGATATCCTTTGTATAAACCAGTTAATTGTACTTTTACTCTAAAATCTGGAGAAGAATTAGTAGTTCCTGATAAAGGGGCGTTAATATCTTCAGTGATATCCTCGGTATAAAAATATGTATTATCTGAAATTGATTTTAATAATGAGTATTTATTAAATGAACTTAATAATCTTGAAGGGGCTTGCAAGTTATTTCATCCAGCTTCTTCGGCAGTAAAAAGAGTTTCATTTAAATGATCAACATCTTGAATGTTTTCTTTATGAATAATAAATTCATCTAAAGTTTTAAAGGAAATTCCAACATTTTCAAATTTAATCCCAAAGTTATTTACCGTTCCAAAAGCACTAGCATTATTATTTAATGAAGTTGGTTTGTTAAATCTGAAATATAAATTCACAAATCCACGTTTTATAGATGGATCAGCAGTTAAACGAGATACTACATATTGAGCATTAGCTACAGTTGATTTATAAACAAAAACTTCAATATTATCTGTATTAAATAAAGTTCCATTTCCTTTTAAAATGTTAAATTTGTCAAATAAATTTCCAATTGAATTTGCAAGATTACTATTAAATTGTGAATTAAGTTTTTTGGCTTTAAAAGTTGTTCCATCAATATTTAAATTCTCTTCAGGTATATTTACATTATTAAGTTCATTGGCAAAATTTTCAAGTGAAGTAGAATCTTTAGCACTAATATTTTCATAATTTAAAATACCTTGAGAACTTTTGCTTAATCAATCAAAAAATAATGTGTAATTATTTTGATCATTCATTCAATCAAAAAGTTGTAATGCAGTTCCAAATCCTCTAGTTAAAGTACTATAAATGTCAAAATCACTAGCTGATTTTTGTAAGTTATTAAGTGCTTGCTCAGTTTCTAATGAAGGATTGGCAATTTTTTCATATTCGCTTTTAACAGCACTAAATTTATCATTTTGACCGCTTATAGCAAGTTGAGAAGTATCAGCAATGTATTTTAAGATGTTATTAACGCTTGCTCTTCCATCAAACCCTGTGACACCTTCAATAAATTTATGCAAAACATTTTGCAAAGTATTAACGTCATTTTGAGTATTTCCAAAAACTAAATTATCTAAATTAGCTTTTGCTTTTGCAAGAGCAACAACTATGTCTTTATACTTATTAAAGTAATTAGTTCTTGCAGTTGTAATATTAGCATTATTAGAACTTGCAAAAGAAGTATTTGAATCATCAGCTTCAGTTCGAATATCACTTTGAGCATTAGTTGCTAATGATCCAATATCAGTTAAGTATGCATTAATTTTACTTGTTAAATCATTATTTTCTAAATTAGCAGTTTTTAAAGCAAAACGAACATTGTGATTATTGGAACTATCTTGCAATTCTTCTTTAATACGATCAAGATTACTTATTGCAAGTAAAATTGAAGGAATTGATTTAATTGAAATTAAATTTTGATAATAACTGGCAAGTTCGGTTGCGACATTTTCAAGAGTTTCAATAACATCATTACTTTGGTTTGTTATTCAACTTTTAATATCACTTTGAGATTGTGATGCTCTTTGAGCGTAATTTTGAGCATTAGTATGTAAAGTATCAACTGCATTAGGGTTAGCTGCGTTATTAAAATTGTTTAAATCATTTTGAGTTATTCCAGTGACTTCTAAAATAAATTCTTTAGTTGCTCCATTAGTATTTTGAGCATTTAAAAAATCATAAAATTGGTTAAATTTCTCTTTAAATGAGTTATAGCGATTAGCTTCTCATTGAAATAATGCTACTCTTTGATCTAAATATTTATCTTTTGCACTCGCTAATTGTGTATTGAAGTTTTCAAGTTTTGCTGCAGTAGAAATATCAATACTTTTAATTGGATCAATTGCTATAGTTTCATAATCTTGTAACTTAGGAGTGTTATTTGGGTTTGGGAAATGGTTATTTAAAAATTTATCTAAATCTAAATGAAGCATGTATGTAGATTTTGCTTTTTCTCGTTCAGCTCGTAAAATATTATCTAATATTCCATTGTTTGAATTATAAAGTTCTGAAGCAAGTTGCAATTTTTGGGTTTCATTGTGAGTTGAATTCTCTAATGCAACATTAGCTTCAGTAATTTTAGTCTCTAGTTGAGTATATAAATCTTTAATATTTTGTGGTTCATAATCGGCATTGGTTGCTAAATGAGTTTTATATGTATTTAAATACTCATTTGCTTTAAAAATATTTTGTTGAAGTAATTTTGAATTGCTAAAAGCAATAGCATAAGAACTATTTGATGAACCAGTAAGATATTTTTCAGCTAAATTGTCATAATTATCTTTGGTTTCTAATGTTGGATCATTATCTAATTCAGTAAAAGGTGAATTAATAATATTGCTTAGCGGAGTTTTTGCTTGGGCAGTTAAATAATCATTACTTCCAGGGGTGGTATTAAAATCGTTTAATTGATTTTGAAGCTTCGCTACTTCTAAAGCTAAGTTTAAACGTGCAATATATGTGTCTATAAGTAATGCATTTTGATCTAAAAGATTTCCATCTTTTTGGGTAAAATAATATCCCTCACCAGTGGTTATAGCATTTTGGAGTTTAGTTTTAGAAGCAGTTAATTTGTCATTATTTTGAATTGCTTGAGACTGGCTTGTTAGTTGGGTTATTTTTTCATTTGCATCAGCTACTAAATTAGCAATGTTTTTGTATTTTTCAAAAAAGACATCAAATTCAATAACATTTTGAAGGGCATTTTCAATAGTTGCTTTATTGTTAGCGTTTTGAATTGTAGTTGCTTGAGCATGGAAAAAATCATCAGCTTTAGCTTTTAAAGTATTATATTTGACTTGAATATTTGAAGTATTTGGATCTTTAAGTTGATCTACTTCTTTAGTTTTAATTCCTTGATCATTAGCATTATCTTTGTAAAGAGTATCTAAAGCATTTTTACGGGCTATGTATAAATTATGAGCATTTTCAAATTCACTATTTAAATTTGGAATAAGTGTATTTTCAATATCAGTAGCACTTTTATTATTATCAGGAATGCTTTTTAAAATTGCATCAGCAAGTAATTTTGCATCTTGATCAAATCCATAATTAGCTGTTGAAGTATTTTTATAAGCAAAATTATTGTAAGCACTATCTCCAAGCACTTGTGCTTGAGTATTGAGTTTATCTTTTTGTAAAGTAATTAATTTGGCAAGTGAATTAATTGTATTTTCTACACTAAAGATTTGAGCTTGAGTAACTGGAGTTACATCTAACATAGTCATTAGATGATCATAATATCCTTGCATTTTGGTTAATCCATCTTGTGGAGTTCCTTGATTTCCAGTACCTTCAGCATAGTGCATTGGAATTTTGGCTTTTTCACTTTGAATTAAATTCGATACTTGAACAAACTTATTAAATAAAGCGATTTTTGTTTCTAAATCTTGTTCCTTAGCAATTAAATTATTAGAATCAAGACTTAAATAATCACCTTGATAAGCAGTATATACTGCTGATATTGAATTAAGAATTGATTGTTTTCCTGCTGAATTTGCTGATGTATTATTGTTATTATTAACTAAATTTTGTGCTTCACTAGTTTTAATTGCAAGATTTTTAAGACTTTCTTCTTTGAATTGAATTTGACTAAAATCATTATCAATAGCAATTAGCTCATTTTTTTGTTGAACTGCATTAACACGATTTAAAAATTCGTTCAATTTTGCATCAATTTGAGTTTTTAAATTTGTATCAATGTGATTATTGTTGTTATTTAATGCATCTAACTTAGCATCGATTGCATTTTTATAAGTGTTAATTTTTTGAATTTCACTTGCTTTGGCATCTTCAATAGAAACATTATCAAAATACACATCTCTAAGTTCATTTCTAAAAGTAATAATACTTTCAGGAGTGTTGCTATACAAAGTGTTTACATCAGCATTGACATAATTATTTGATTGGTTTAATTTAGCAAATAAAGTGTTATTTGGACGTTGAGCATTTAAAACTACAAAGTTTTTTTGATTTGGGTCGCTTTTTGAATTGTTATCAAAATAATCAAAAATAACTTTAAGTTGCGAAATTACCGAATTTAAAGCAGAAATCTTTTGGTAATCAAGTTTAATTTTTGTTAAATCATTAATATTAGAATAATTATTAACTGTGTTTTTAAGAGCATTATTTCATGTTAAAATTGCCCTTTTTCAAGGATTACTATAAGTTGTATTGATATTATTTGAATAATTATCAAAAAGATTGAGTTTATCGTTTAACTCAGCAGAAACATTAACAAATCCATCTTTAGTATAAGCAAGTGGAAGTTCATCAAGTTTAGCTAAAAGCTGCTCAGTAGTTGTGGTTTTTTTACCATTATTATCAATTGCATCTTTTAAAGTGTCAAATTGACTAAGAACTTCATTGGTATGAGTAATATTAGCAATTCCATCGGCATTTTTGCGTTGATCATATTGATTTTTTAATTGCTCCTTAAGAGCAAGAGCATCATCTCATTGTTTTTGAATTGCGTCTCGGATTGTAATTTCTTTTTTAGTATAAAAATCAATTTCATCACGTAAGGATGCAAGATTGACATTTGTTGAATAAAATTGTGCTAATTGAGTTTTATAATCAGCTACTTGAGTATCGAAACTTCTAATTGCATCATCAAAAATAACATGATTACGTTGAGTTTGCCCATAAACTGCTTCAAGGGTTTTGATATTGTTTTCAGCTTCAATACGAGTTTGTGTTTTTGAAACTTCAGCAGTTAAAATTCGAATTTTAAAATCAATAACACTAATACTATCATTAAAATGAATCAGTGAATTTGTTGGTTGATTGGATGTACCATTGCTTGGAATGTTATTAATTGATTTCACTAATTTTTCATAAGCAATTGGATTGATGCTTTGAGTTACATTTTGTAATTTATCAGCACTACTTTTAAGTGCTTTGGCTAATTTTAAATAGTTTTTAATGTTATTTTCAAGATCATCTACTTGAGCTTGGGTTTTATTTTGATTATTAATTAAAGTTTGAGTTTGAGTATTAATGGTTTCAAGAGAATTATTAATATCTACATATGGTGTTAGATTTGCGTTTGCTCCAGTAATTTTATTATTAAGAATTTCTTGATTGGTTTTTTGCAATAAAGCTACTGAAATATCCAAAGATAACCTTTGACTTTGGTTTTCGAGATCGTTTACTTTATTTGAAATTTCATTTTTATCAAAATCAGGATTAAATAAAGTTTCAATGTATGCATCGATTTGTTCTGTTAATGATTTTGCACTGTCAAATTGACTTTGAGGTTTAAATGTTGCGTAAT
The DNA here is from genome assembly GCF_900660645.1 of Mycoplasmopsis citelli. NCBI lineage: Bacteria > Bacillati > Mycoplasmatota > Mycoplasmoidales > Metamycoplasmataceae > Mycoplasmopsis > Mycoplasmopsis citelli. The sequence goes on from NZ_LR215036.1 coordinate 291,962, forward strand.
CTTTATTTTCAGTATCACTAATTAAAGTTTTTAAACTGTTATTTTTAACCTCTAAATCTTTAGCCGAAAGCAATGCGTCCATTAATTGAGCAATTTTGTTATTAATTTGTTCTCTTTGTTCATTTGTTAAATTCGAAGAAGCAAGCTGTTGTTGATATTCAGAAAGTTTGTTTAAAATTTTCTTTTGCATTGGCGTTGGAGCGCCTCCAAGCGAATAAGGAGCAAAAATATCATTAATAGTTTTGAAATTATCATTAAGTCCTGTACCACTTTGATACTGTGCTTGTTTATCCTTATAATCTTTTGTTGCTTGATTAATTTGGTCTATAAGTTCTTTAACATTATTACTATTTGCTGCATCATTTAGTGCTTCAACAACATTATTTTGAAGTTGTTTAATTTTTAAAGCTTCTTTTTCCAAAAATGCTGTTTCAGCACTTTTTCCTTGTGATGATGCAAGCGCTTTATCTGCTAGCAATACAGATTCTTCAAGCTCTTTAAAAGCATCTCCATTTTTTAATAAATGCTCTAGTTTTTGCTGAAGTTCTTTAAATTTATCATCTTTTTCTTTAGAAGATAAATTAGGATTTGAAGCAGTAATTTCTGCTTGTTTTTTTAGTTCTTTGGCAATATCAAATAATTTTGCTCCAAAAGGTGAATCGATATTTCCTTGAGCATCTTTTCCAAAAATATTAAATAATCGATCTTTAGTATCACTATATTTATCTAAAGTTTTTTGTAATTCTTCACTGATGTTAGCTTTTTGAAGTTCTTCACGATATTGAGCAATTAAAAGTTGCATTTCATCACGAATTGCAGTTGAATTTTCCGGAATAAGCTTAATAGCTTTAGAATTTAAAAAAGTTAGTTTATCTTTAATTTTTTGATCTACTTTAATTTCAGTATCTAAGATTGAAGTTGAACGTTTATATCAGTTTTGAAGTTCTAAACGATTAATTTCTCTAAGTTGGTTGCTTTGGGTTTGTAAAGATTCATTAAGTTGCTTTAATGAAGCATTACCACTTAAAAGCGAATCAATTTCAGAAGACATTAGTGCTAAAAGAGTTTTATTAACACCTAAACCTTTTTCTAAAGATACTAAAATCTGATCATTTAGCTTTTTAAGTGCGTTTTTAAAGACATTTCCTAATAAAACATTATCGTATATATTGTTATTTAAAGTGTTAAGTCTTTGTAAATATTCGCTAATATTGTCAAAATTCGATTCTACAATAACATCCAATTGATCTAAAAAACTTTTAGCATCATCTGAGCTAAGACTTTTTTGTGATAAATGTTCGCTAATTTGATCTTTAATAGAACTACTTAGATTTTGAATGTTTTTAATGGTACTAGTTAAGTTATTTGCTTGAGATATGCTATTTAAAAGATTGCTTTGAGTGTCTTGTGGATTTTCTTGGATTCTTTGAATTTGTTTTGAGACTAATTTTTGAAACTTCGAATCTTTAACGGTGTTTATTAAATTATTTAATTCTTCAGATAGAATTTGAATTAATTTATTATTTTCAGGTGTTTGTGAAATTAAAGTTTTAAGTTGGTTATTAACTAAATCATTTAAATAAGTGATTTCTTCAGCTTTGGTAATAGCTAAAGTTGGAGTAGGATTTAATGCAGTATTTTTATAATCATCAATTCGTTGCAAAAATGTATTTTTTAAATTATTATTAACATTTAAAACATTAATTTCCTTTCTTACACGAATAATATTTTCTAAAAAATTATTTAGAAATTGATTTTCTTCAGTTTTGTTTTTTGAAAGTTTATCAATCATTTGATCATAAACTTTTTCATATTCTACTAATAAATCACGTGAATATTGTGGTTTTGCCAATAAAGATAAAATTTGGTCAATAGTTGAAAGTATAACGCTTTTTTCTTGAGTGCTAAAAAGAGTCTTGCTATTTTTAACAAGCTGTTCATGATTGGTTCAAATTTTAGTCTCGAGACCAAGTGAAAATTCATTTTGTCGCTCAATTAGTGGATCAACAACTTTATAAAAATTCTTTAGTGCTTCTTGCTTATTTTGTGAAGAAGAAGAAGAAAGTGTACTAAGAACTTTGTCCTTAGCACTTTTAATAATATTTTGAAAATCATCATCTTTTACTAATGAATAATAATCATTAATAAGATTTTTTTCTTCTTCGGGGTCTTTAGCAACATTAAGCAGTGCCTTAGGCGTAGAGTGCCTTAGTTTATTTCTTTGCTGAAGCATTAATCCAATACTTGAATCTTCATTTGAAAGTAATTGATTAGCAAAATCAACTTCCACAGAAAGTTTTTTGATTTGATCATTTTGTAACTGTTCTTGTGAAAGTTTCTTTAATGCATCTTGGATTTTAATAACTTGTTTTTGAAGTTCCAAAAACTGATATGTTTGCTCACGTGGAACTGAATAAGAATTATGTAACGATAACAACACTCCTACAGACACAAGTGCTGCAGCAGCGGTTACACCACTACCAATCCCTAATGCAGAGATTGCTTTTTTTGGATTTTTCATAATACCCCTCAAAATTATCTATATATTTAAATTAAGCATTTTAAATAAATGCTTAAAAATAAAAAACAATATTATTAATTAAATAATACTAAATTTATTCATTTTAAGCACAAATTAACCATAAATGATATAAAAAAGTAATATTTTTAAGAAATTAATTGAAAACATTTTCATATATTTTAAAGTTACGCATCATTATTTATATTATGATTTTTGCTAATCTTTTTTAAATAAAGGTATTTTAAAAACCATAAAAATTTTAAACAATGATAAGTAATAATTTTACTATTAAATTATAATGAGCTATTTTATCCACATTTTTAGAGCGAATAAAAAAATACAGGAAATTAAATTTTCCTGTATTTGAAAATTATTATCTAATTTTAAATCAGAATTTATTTATCGAAGCAGCATATAGAGGTTGTTTTGCTGATTCTTTAAATAAATGAGTTCCAGAATTGCCTTTGAAATCTTCTGAAACAACTGGTTTTAGTTCAGCTGTTTCTGGTTTTCATCCGTCCTTTCTTCAAACTGTTTGTTGTCCTCCGTTTATTGGTCAAATCGGAAATGTATTAATTGCATTACTTGCACTACCTGGCAGTTTATATCCATTATACGTAAAAACATTAGTAAAAATATTGCTATTAATACTTGAAGCGATTGAAAATAGTTTAGATAATTCTAAAGGTTCTGGATTATAATGAGTATTTTTTGTATATTTTTCAGACAATTGATTTAAAAAATCTAATTCATCAGTTTTAAAATTATTTTCATTGTCTTTTGACAATGCTTTTATTTTGTTTGCCATTTGATTTTTGTTAGGTATATAAACAGAATTTTCTAATCAAGAATTGTAAAAATAAACTTTTCTTTTTTGAGGTTCATAATCAATATTAAATTGATATAAATTAGCATTTAATGCTGTTGGATTTAAATCATTTGTAATCTCATAAGGTTTTTTGTTTTGTGAATTTCCATAACTGTAGTATTTATCACCAGCAATTCTACTATCATATGCTTGAGGCTTGAAATTTCCTGCTTCACTTCCAGAAGGTGGTGTCCCTATTATATATCCACCGGATAATTGTAAAAATGCAAATCCTTTTTCTTCGTCAATTCTAAAAATTCTTAAATATTCTGCATTTTTCGGTGACATAAGTGAAATATTAAATGTGATAGAAATTGAATCTTGATTTTGGAAATCAAATTCAAAGTTATTAAATTTGCTTCTATTTTCTCCATTTAAATATGCACTAAGACGACCGTTAATATAATTCATATTTTCAGTATTTGTTTTTACATTATTTAAAAATTTTACATTCGCAGTTTGGATTCCATTTTTTATTTCTGAATTTGATTCATCAAAATTAAAAATGGCTTTTTTCATTTTGCTATAAACTTTATTAATAACTTGATTTTTTAGTTGTTCACCGTTACTTCCATTTGATTGAGGGATGTTTCACCCTAATTCATCAACATCAGCAACCTCATATTTCGCTTTATATCCTGATTCGCCTTTTTCGTTAACAAAAATACTTGAATTTCCATCAGGAATTCGAATTGTATCTAATGTTTTAAAAGTCATTACAATATCTCTTTCAATTTGAATCTTATCGATATTTTGATTTTTCGATTCATATGAGTATACAACTTTAGCTTTAAGAGATTGACGATCAACTTCTTCTTGTATTGAATCTACGTTTTCAAACCAACCATTTTCATTATATTTTTTAATATACACCTTAAAATTAACTGAAGAAAACATAGATTTTGGTTCATCGGTATCAACAACATCTTTTTTAGTAAAAGCAAATTCTTTAAACATATTTAAAAATTCAATATTATTAGTTATTTCAAATAAATTATTATCTAACTTTGTGAATTCTTCAAATTTAGTACTAAACTTTTTACGGGTAATTTCATCCTTAGCAATAACAACTTTGTATTTTTTATCAAATTTTTGGTCAATATAATTGACAATCGGAGAAAGTGGGTTTTCTTTTTTAGGATCTTCATCAAGTTGTTTAAATAATAATTCTTTATTTTCTTCTTGCTTAATTCAGTCTTTATACGATGTTAATTGAGTTAAAAAATTAAATAGATAATTATCGAAATTACTACTTTTGTTTAAATTTGAAAAATCAATACTATTATCTGCATTTAATTTATCAATTTGTGTTAAAAATACTTGTTTGTAGTTTTCAAATTCCCTTTTAAGTTCATCAGTGTAACTCGAAGAAGTTGAATATCTAACATTTTGATAAAGATCTGCAAAAATTTCTTCAAGAGGGTTTTTATTAAGGGCATCAGTCATTGTTTCTTTGATATTTTCGATAAATTTGAGAAAATCTTTATTCAAAGAATTAATTAAAAGAGCGAAGTTAGCAATCGAGTAAGAATCTTGTTTATTTTCGATTGATGGATATAATCGTTCAAGTCTTTTAACTTGATCTTTAAATTTATTAAATTGAATTTCTAATTTTTCAACTTCGTTATATTGATAAAAATTAATTGTTTTTCCAGTAAGACTATTACTTAGTTCATCAAATTTTTTTACAAATTTAACATAAAATCCTGGTTGACTCCCTGATGATGAAGAACTTTGAGAAGAATTAATTTTTTCTTTGAAAGCTTCTTTAACTTTTTTTAAAAATTCGTCAATAATTTTATCTTTATCTTGTTCAATTACTGAAATAAGCAAATTAATTTTAGTAATGTAGTTTTTAGTGCTGTTAAAATCAATGTCTAAAGCATTATCAATTAAATTTTTAAACCTTAAAATTGGGACATATTTTTGATAATTTATATTTGCACCTGATCTAACTTCTACTTTTGTGGGAGCAAAGTTGTTAAAATAATCTAAAATCGTAGTTTTAATAGTTTGAACTTTATTTTTAGCTTTTTCGTATAAGTTAAAAATTTGATCTTCAAAAGCTTTTTTAGCATTTTTTAAAGAAAGATTGATTTCTGAATACGAAAGTGAATCCTTATTAGTAATAGAATCTTTAAGATTTTTGATTCCATTTGAAATAAAATTATTTACATATCCATTATTATTTTTAGAAGAATTAAAAATATTAGCATTTTTATCAATATAACTTTTAACTTGATTATTATCATTATATTGCTCTAAAAGCTGGTCTTTTTTAGCTTGGACTAAATCACTAATATTTCTATTAATTGTGCGTAAAAGTTTAACTTTACTTTCTTCGTCATTACTTGAATTAGTTAGTAATTTATCAACATCATTTTCTGAATTTAAAATTTTTTCAAGCTCTAAAAATTTGCTTTTGACTTTTAAACTGTCCAAAGAATCATCTTTTAAAGATATATAATTTTGAGCTTCCTTATATGCTTTTCTTAGCTTAATAGCATTTTCTAAAACATAAGAAATTAATGAATTCTTAGCAATATTATTTAATTTAGAATCAACATTTTTAACATCATCAAAATATTGATTAAATAAGGTTTGATAATCTTGATTTTCTTTGCTAAAATCATCTCAAAAATTATCAAGTTTATTTTTAATAAGCACTTTATCAGATTCTTCTAAAATTGTATCTTTATTATAAAGATTTCGAGTTTTTTGTCATTCAGATAATAACTTTAATTTGTAATATTTTTGCTGAATTTCCTTGGTAATATTTTCAATTGATTCTTCTCCACTTAAATTCATTTTTTCGGTGTTTTGATAATACTCTTTAGCTTTTTTGATTGATGCTTTTGCTTCATTTAATGCATTAATTATTTTCTCATCTTCACTAAAAATTGTTTTTTCCAAGCTACTTAAATCATGCTCTTTTTGAGATAAATCTTTTAAGGATTCAAGTTTATTTTTAATAATATCCACTTGATTTCTATATTTATTAAGATCGTCATTTTGGCCTGATGAATTATTGTTTTGAGTAATTAAATTTTTTAGCAAAGTATTTAATGTTTCTTTAAGTTCACCTTGGTTTAAAAAATCAGAATTCTCTTTTAAAAGATCTTTAATTAAGCGATTAGTTTTTGCTCGATATAAATGTTTTGTTTCAATCTCTGATTTTGCTTTTAAAATTGCTTCTGAAACTCTTTGGGCTTCTTTTTGATAATCTTCAACAGAAAGAGAATTTAAGTTATATAAAGAATTTTGAGAATTATTTGCACTAGGAATATTGCTTGTTAATATATTTTTCAAAGAATCTATATCAGCCTTGCTTGCACTGGAAGTTGTCGATGAATAGTCTTTAATTAGATCCAAAATCAAATTATTTGAATCAACAACATTTTTAAATGCATTCATTTTTTTTGATAATTCATCAAGTTTTTCATTATTTAAATCTTTTTTTGCTTCTTCTGAAAATAAATTTAAATAATTATTTAAATTTGTTGATAAATTATCATTATTCAAAATTCTAAATTAAATGTATTTAAACTAGTAATCTTGTTAATTTCTTCTAGTTTATTACTCAAAGATTCTGCTTTTTGTAATTTTTGAGTTGATTCATTAATTTTATTTAATAAATCTTTGTAATTATTAGCTTTATCTAAATTTTTAAAATAATTACTTTGAGTTTGAGAAATTAAATCATTAAGATTTTTCTTATATTCACTAATTAAAGGCGAATTAGTGTTTTTTAATGAATTAATTTTATCATTTGCTATTCCAACAGCTTTAGCAACTTCTGAAATTGGAACAACCAAATCATTAAGTTTTTTAACTTTTTCTCGAACGCTAGCAAAAGAAGTATCGTTACTATTTTCTAATTCTTTTTTTAAAGAATTAACATAATCATTTAATTGAATTTTTACTTGAGTATCAAAGCTTGATCCCAATTTTTCTTCAAAGCGTTGAATAATTCCTGCAGGACCAGAAGAATTATTATCTAAAACTTTGTTTAAATTAGAACGTTTTAATTCAATTGTAGCATTTGAATTGTATGATGATTCTAAAATTTCTTTTTTATCTGAAGGATTTGAATAATCACTTTCTGAAGATAACTGATTTTTTTCTAAAACATCTTTTAAAGCTTGGATTTTTGTCGCATTTTGTGCTTTTTCAGAACTATCTTTTTCTAGTTCATTAATATATTCAACAACATTTTTCTGGGTATTAAATAATTCAAAAAATGTATCAGCATTATTTGCAAGATTTTTAACTTCATCTAAAGAAAGGTTAGAATTTTCAATTTTATCTTTTAAATGCCCTTCAAATTTTTGTTTTTGTTCTTTGATTTTTACATATAATGGATTGCTATTTGAACTAAAAGTATTTTCGAAAGTTTCGATATCTTTAAGTTTGTTTAAAACTAAATCTTTATAAAAAGCAATTTGAGCTTTTTCTTGATAAGACTGAAGATTTTCTTTATTATCATCAGTTTTTTTGGCATTATAAGTTTCTTTTAATTTTTGATAGTAATTACCAAAATTATAATTAGAATGAAGATTTTTAAGTTTTGATATATCTGAATCTAGTGATGAAAATTGCTCGTCACTTTTTGTTATAGCTTCATTATATGAGTGTAAAATTTCTTCTTTTTTGCGCTTAAGAAGCTCAAACTCAACATCAATTTTAGCTTTTTCCTCTTGAAGTTGTTCTTCAGTTAGGTTTTTGTTGTTTAAAATTGAATTACTTTTTTGCGCAATCGAAGTAATTTCTCCACTAATTTTTTCAAAAATCTTTTTATCTTTGTCTTTTAAAAGATCATTAATTTTTGAATATGAATTTAAAAACTCTTTTTTAGTTTCAATACTTTCTTGAGCTGTTTTTAAATTTTGAATTTTAGCTTCGATTTCCTCTTCACTATCAGTAGATTCAAGTTTATTCTCATTTAATAAATTAGCAATATATTCAGAAATTAAAGACTTTGAATTTTTATCAGAACTTTGATATTTATTAAGTAATTCATTTGAAAGATTTGCTAATTGATTTATTTTTTCTAGTTTATTAGCAATTTTAGTTGTTTCTTCTAAAGTAAGATTTTTTGAATTTTCTAAAGCATAATCATTAATTTTTTTAATAGCTTCTGAGTAGCTAGGGTTGTGATTAGTGCTTTTTTGGTTATTGTAATTTTGGATTGAAAAATTAATTTTTTGAATTTTATCTTGTTCGTATGCAAGTAAAATTTCATTTTCTAAACCATTTAAACTGTTTTTAATTTGGTTAAATTGTTCAGGATCAGGAATATTTGTTGAATCACTTAATTGAGCAATTAAATCATCAAACTTTTGAATTTGTTCTAACGCATCTTGAATTTTCTTTTGAGTTTTTACATCACTATATTGAGCACTAGATTTTTCTCCAATAATTTCAAGAAGTTTTTCCTTTACATTTTCAGCTTCAAATAAATCATTTGAAAGATCAATTAATTTATTTGTAATTTTACTTGATTCGTTATTAGAAAAGTTATTTGAATCACTAAGTAATTGATTATAAAGTTCATTTAAAGCTTTTGCCCCTGGAGTTGAAGGATTATCTCCATAATTTTGATAAAGTTTATCCTTTAATTCTTCAATTTTTTCATTTAATAATCTCGAAGTATCTGCATCCTTAAGTTCTTTAAATGACAAATTAAGTTGTTCAATAAATCCTTGAACTTGCTCATTTGTTGCATAAACATTTTTAAACAACTCCAAAATTTCTATTTGAAATGCTTGAATATTATCAGTATAAGGTTTTAAAATAACAGAATTATCACTTTGCATTACAGTATTTACAAATGCTTGCACTTGTTTTTGTAAAAGTGAAAGATCTCTGAATTTATTTGCTGTATTAATTAAATTTTGTAATTTATTTGTAAGTTCTTCAACTTTTTGAGCAGTTAAAGGGTTTCCATCACCGGTGTTAATCTTGCTCCGAAGATCTTTAAGTTGCTCTTTAACTTCATTATAAAGATTGATTCTACTTTGTTCACCACCACTTGGAACATAATTTTCTTCATCACTTGAAAAAACTGCTTTTAAATAATCATCAGCTGAATCACTTCAATTTTCAGCCACAGTTTGATTATAAGCACTTTCTAAATTTTGTAATTTAAAATGGTTGTTTTTAATTTTTTCCACAATTTCTGAAGTTGAAACAGTAGCAAAATCTTTTAATATCTCAGTTAGATTTTGGTCAATTTTTTCAAATTTAGCAATTAGCTCATCATTAACATTAGTTTTATGTTTTTTGAGCATTTTAATTTTGTTTTCAATTAAATAATTTAGATTTTTTAGGTGATCTTTCAAAATCATTCTCAATGATTCGTTAAACTTATCTTTAATTGAACTTAGATAAGATGAACTCACCTCATTTAAGTAAGTTTTTATCACTTGATTTTTAAGTTCAGATAATTGATTTTGAACTTGATTGTTAGTAAATTTTAAAGCTTTTATATCGTTAATTTGTGCTTCAACTAACATTAATTCATTGTTTAAATATCCAAGAGTATGTAATTCTTGATTAACTAAATTATAAAAATCAAAAAGTTCTTTTGCTTGTTCTTTAGGTCAAAGATTCTTACTAATAATGCTTGTAATTTGAGATTTTAGCATTATTGCTTTTTTGCTTATAATAATTTTGTTTTGTAATGCTAAATCAATTTCTGAATTTGCTTGATTAATTATTTGATTTGAAAATTTTAATGCATAAAATTCACTAAATACACTAGCTTTTCTAGAAATAAGTTCATGTTTATCATTAATTTCAAGTGCCTTAACAATTAAATTGTTAATTCAATTTTTGTTATTTTTTAATAAAGGGTTTAATTCTTCAAGATAAACATTTAAATTGCTTAAAACACTTTTAATTTCTTCAAGTGTTCTTTTTTCATCTGAAATTTGGTGATAAAAAGTTACTACAGTATTTCGAATTTGATTAATATCATTTTCATTTAAAGCTAAATTTAAATTCATTTTTGCTCACTCAACAAAACTTTCAATATTTTGTTTTTGCAATTGAGTGTAAGCACTATTTTCAATATGAGGTTCAATTAAATTTAAATACTCATCAATTTCGTTAATTTCTTTTTGAATCTTTGAAAGCATTTGGTCAAGCTTTAAAATTTCTTCACTAGTACGTTGTGAAGCGATTTGAACTTCATTTAAATGAATATCGTTACTAATAATTCTTAAATAAAGTGGTTTCAAAGACTTAGCAAGATCTTTTTTAAGACCCTCATAAGGAACTTTCTCAAGTTTACTTGAAGCTCCTTCTAAAATTTCAATAAATGGATTTAAGATTTTGTTTTGCGAAACAACATACTCACTAATTTGTGAAGCTAAAGTTTTAAGATGTTGCTGTTTTTGTTCGTAATTTGTAGTTTTTAATATTTCTAAAAACTTGTTTCTAGCATCTTCTTTTAAATGTTTATGTTGCTTTTGTAAATCAATTTCACGAATTCGATTAAGTTGATTTTTTAAAACTTCATTTCAAAAAATTTCATTTTTTTGATCTTTAATATTAATTTTGTCAATATTTTCAATGTAAAAATTTAAGATTTTTTCTAAAGTTGTGTCAGCAATGCTTAATTTTTCTTTCAAATTTTTGTTTTTGCTTTTTCAACCCTCCTTGGCTTGTTGAAAATCATCGTTAAATTTAGTTTTTTCTTGTTCTGAAACATCAATATATGGACTATAAATTTTAAATAAATTCTCTGCTTGAAGCAAGTTTCCATAAACAGTTGTATTCTCAACTGTTTCTTTACTGTGAAGCGAAAATAATGTTGCTCCAACTCCAATTGCTGAAAAACCAGCTAAAGTCGAAGAAATAATAAATGAATTTTTTAGTATTCTTTTGTTATTAATTTTTATCATAAAAAATTATCCTTATTTAATTAATGTAATTTAAATTTAATGTCAAATTTTCCATTTTGTCCAATTGCTTGATAAAAATCAGCATCTCCAACTCCACCTTTACCAGAGTTAGTTTCGTCTTTTTCGATGTATTGATCTTTTCCTCATAATCCTGAATTGTTTAAATCTTCAAAACTCAATCCAACTAAGTCCCTAATTCGAATTTTTTTCATTACATAATCATAAAATCCAGAAAGACTTGCCCCAGTTACAGTGTCTTTAGATTTTCCCGCTTCTGTTCTTTTGAAAAAATAAACATATCTAAGATTGTCAGTGCTTCCAAGAGATATATTTTGTGAATCTGAAGTTCTACTTTTATCAAATCTGTTTAGTATTTGCCAAGAAATTATCATTATTGCATCTTCTTTTGTATTATTATTAAACACAGGTATTCCAATAACTATCGGAAGGAATAATAAGTTTTTGTTTTCGTCTTTACTTGAATCATATTTATACATTCATTTTGAAGATCAACTATGTGTATTTTCATTTTGCCACGAAATAGTACCATTATAATACTCATTTGTATTTTGATATTTAACAGACTTATCAGTAGCAAAATTAGGATTTAAGGTTTTTCAAAAAATTAAATTTTCTCTTGTTGTATACTGTTTATAACTTCCGTCTAGCTTTACTTTAATTCTAAAATCAGATGAGGAATTTGTTTTGCCAGAAGCTGGAGCATCTATATCCTGAGTTATATCTTCTGTAAAATAATATTTATTTTCTAAAAGAGCTTTAAGAGATGAATATTTGCTAAAAGCCCCAAATAAATTAACTGGTGCTTGGAGATTATTTCATCCAGCCTCTTGATCTGTAAATATAGGTTGCATTAGAGCATTAGTATCTTTAATATTTTCCTTATCAATGACAAATTGATCTAATGTTTTAAATGAAATTGCGATATTTTCAAATTTAATTCCAAAATCTTTAACATTTCAAAAAGCACTATTTTCTTCGGTTATTGAAGATGGTTTTTTAAATTTAAAGTAAAGATTAATAAAACCTTTTTTGATTGATGGATCACTTGTTAAAACAGAACGGACATATTTGGCATTTGAATCTCCTGAAGATTTATAAATAAAAACTTCTAAATTATCAGTGTTAAAAATTGAATCATTTCCTTTTAAAATAGTGAATTTATCAAACAGTTTACTTAAGTTAGAGTTTTGATTATTTTTAAATTGATCGTTAAGTTTTATCGCTTTGTAGTTTTTAGAATCAATAGTAAGCGTTTCTTCATTAGATGAATTTAAATTTTCAATAGCTGAAGTAAATTTTTCAACTGTAGTATTAATGCTTGGAACAATATCTTCATAATTTGCTTTTCCATTATTAATTTGATTTAAATATTCAAAAAATAATTGAGTATTACTATTTTTATTCATTCAATCATTTAATTGATTTACTTTTTCAAAAGCTTTAGTTAAAATTTTATAAATTTCAAAATCGCTTGATTTTTCTTTAGAAAGGTTTAATAGTAATTTTTCAAATTCTTCTGCAGTTTCGACAACTTTTTTATATTCATTTTTAACAGAATTTAGGTTATCTTTGTAATCTAAATTTTCAGCATTTTTAGGAGATTTAATTAAATAATTCAAAATTCCATAAATATTGTTTCTTCCGATGTAATTAGTAGAATCGTAAATAAATTGATGGAGAACTTTTTGAAAGGTTTTTGTATTATTTTTTGAATTACTGAAAACCAAATCATTTAGTTTTTGCTTTTCTTTAGCTAAACAAATAACTACTTTCTTATATTTCTCGAAGTATTCATCTCTTTTTGAAGAAATGTCACTTGTATTTGATTCTTTAAATGAAATATTACTTTCATCAACTTCATTTTTAAGCTCGTTAGAATTTAATACATCATTTAGTTGTTCATTAAATGCTTTAATTTTAGTATCTAATTCTGTATTATTATTTTTGATTTTCTTTAATATTGAAGCGATATTATCATTTGATTTAGAGTTATCACTAAATTGATCTTTTAAAAGTTGATAATTATTAATGTTTAACAAAATATGTGAAATAGATTTAATTGAAATTAATTTTTGATAATAATTAGAAAATTCATTTGCTACTTCTGAAAGTGTTTTAATTACATCAATATTTGAAGTAGTTTTTAATCAATTTTTAATTTCTTCATCTGTTTTGTTTAATTTTTGAATATATTCATTAGCTTGAATATGCAAAATATTATTATCTTTTAAACTAATTGCATTATCAAAACCTTTTAAATCACTTTCATTAATTCCGCTAACTTTTAATATATCCTTTTTAGCAATTCCATCAGTAGTATCTGAAGTGAAAAAGTCATAATACTTTTTGAATTTTTCTTTATAAAAGTTATAACGATTGGCTTCTCATTTAAATACAGCTAGATTTTGCTGAATAAACTTTTCTTGCGCTTTAACTAAAGTTTCATTTAACTTTGTTAGATTTTCGGGGGTAAAAGCATCTAATTTTTTAAGTTCTTCAACTGAATTTTGTGCATATTCATTTATTCTTGGAGAAACAGAAGAATTTTGATAATTAGAAATCATATATTTATCAAGAGCCAAATTTTTAGCATATTCTTGCTGAACTTTGTTCATTTGAGCTTTAACAATTAAATCTAATGCTCCATTAGAGGAATTATAAATTGCTGAAGATATTGAAACTTTTTTATCTTCATCTCGAAGTTGAGATTTTAGTTGATTTTGTCCTTCGGTAATTTGTTTTTCTAAATTTTCATAAAGCTTTTTAATTTCTTCAGATTCATAATTTGGATTGTTTTTAAGTTTTTCTTTATAAGAATTTAAATACTCTTGAGCTTTATGAATATTTGATTGCAGAACTTTTGAATTTTCTAAAGCTACATAATATGAAGTTTTAGTTGATCCATTAACGTAATTTTGTAGCAACTGATCATAATTTTCGATTGTTTCTTTGGCTGATTTGTCTTTTAATTTTTTAAATGGTTCATTCAAAATTTCTTCAAGAGCTTTTTTAGCTTCAGTGCTTAAATATGATTCTTGACCTTCATTTGTGTTAAATTTATTTAATTTTTCAAGTTCTTGAGCAATAGCTAAAGCTAAAGATAAACGCTTTGTATAAGTTTTTAAATTTAAAATATTATCATCTAATTTAGTTTCATTAGTTTCAGAATAAAATGTTAAAGTTCCTCGAGGAAGTTCCTCTTTTAAGAGATTCATTGATTCAGTAACATTTTGGTTATTTTTAACAGATTCATCTAAAGAATTAACTTTTGTAATTTCTTCGTTTGCTTGATTAATTAATGATGCAATAATTTTGTATTTTTCAAAGTATCTATTAATTTGAGAAATTTTTTCAATAACTTCATTTATTGTTTTAGAATTATCAGCTTCTTTAATGGCTTCTGCTTGTTTGTGGAAAAATTCATCTGATTTGTCTTTTAGATCTTTATATTGTGAATCAATCTCTGTTTTTGATTCTGAATATAATTGTTCTAGATGTTTGGTTTTGTAACTTTTTATTTTGTTATTTGGATTTTTATCATAAATAAGATCTAAAGCATTTTTGCGGTTTGTAAAAAGTTCATAAGCATTGTTAAATTCTTCAACAAGTTTTGGATATACTTGAGTATTTATCTCAACAAAACTTTTACTTTTATCAGGAATATTTTTTAAGATAACATCAGCAAGTGATTTTGCGTCTTTTTCAAAACCATAATCAACTTTTGCTGATTTTTTATACTCAAAATCTTTATAATCCTTTAAATCACTAACTCTGCTAATTGATCATAACTTTTCTTCTAAAAGATTAATTAAAGAAACCATTGACTCTAAAGAACTATTTATATTAGAAATAGTTTGTTCATTAATATCATTAGAATTTAGTTTTTCAGTTAACAAATCAAAATAACCTTCTAATTTTGTTTTAGCTTGTTCAGGAGTTCCGTGTGTTCCAGTTCCTTGAACAAAATCGCTTGGAATTAAGGCTTTCTTTTGAGTTATTAAATTAGAAATTTGATTAACTTTTTCAAACAAATCCATTTTTTGATCAAATAATTTTTGTTTATTTACAATTTCGTCATTACTTAATTCTAAAAAGTTATCTTTAATTGAGTTATAAATAGTAGTTATTGAATTTGATACTGAAGTATTTTGTTTTTGAGAATTATTATCTTTACTTGGAGATGATAACTTATTAGCTTCTTGAACTTTGATAACTAAGTTTTTTAAACTATCTACCTTAGTTTGAATATTTTGAAGATTTTGTTGGGTTTTTAATAAATTATTTTTATCTTTAGAACCTTCTGCTTCTTTTTTGAGATTGTCTAATTTAGTAGTAATTTTATTTTTTAAATCATTATCAACATCTTTGAATTTTTCTTCAATAACTTTTTTGTATTCATCAATTTGTTTTACTTGTTCTTTTTTAGCATCTTCTAATGGAGCATTATTGATATATTCTTGTTTTAATAATGTACTTTGAGCAAGTATTGAAGAAACATCTTTTTGATAAATTTGTTCATCAGTCAAATTGTCTAAAGAGTTTAAAATGCTTTTAAATGAATTTAATTTACCTTGTTCCCTGAGAACTTGATAATTTTTCTTTCCGGTTTTTTCAGAAGAATCTGAATTTAAATAAGTTAAAACACTTTTTACTTCATTTGCATATGAATTAATTGCAGAAATTTTATAGACATCATTTCTAATTTGATCAATATCATTAACATTTTCAAATGAGAGGATTTTCTTTTTAATTGCATCAACTTGCTTTTGTAAATTATTTTTAATTTTTGTAGTGTCAATTTCTTTTTCTAATTCAGAACTATATCCAATAATTTCATTAATTTTCTGAACTGCTTCATCAACATTTTTAACAAATAAATCTTTTTCATATGCAAGATTAACTTTTTCTAGCTGATTAAGCAGATCTTTAATTTGAATAACTTTTTGACCACTAGAATCAGTTTGATTGGTTAATTTATCAAATTCGTCAAATATTTTATTTACATTTTCTAAATTAGAAATTTGAGCTTTTTTCTTAAGATCTTCGAATTTATTTTTAAGCTTAGTTTTTTGTTCTTTGATGCTATCTAATTTTTTAGAAAGTTCTTGTTGATGCTTTTGTTGTTTTTGAGTATAAAATTCAATTTCCTCCTTAAGTTCATTTAGAGCATATTTTGAAGCATCTAAATCTTTTAATTTACTTTCATAATCTTGAATTTTTTCTTTATAAGAATTATTTTGACCATCAGAAATTGTTTGTTTTTGATTTTCAGCTTCATATGCTTGCTTAAGTTTATTGATATTTTTCTCTGCTTCAATACGTATATCAACTTTATCTAAAGCGTCATTTAAAGATCTAATTTTTGAATTAATAACTTCAGCTGAATCACCATATTTAATTAGTGACTTATTTTTAATTAAATCTAGAAGAATTTCATAAGTTTTTGGACTGTCAGTTTTGTTAATACTTGAAAGCTTATTTCCTACATTTTTTAATGATGAAGCTAAACTCTTGTATTTTAAAATTTCTTTTTGTAACTCTTCTATTTGGTGTTTATTTTTGTGCGGATTAGCTAATAGTTTTTGAGTTTGGGTGTTAATTTGCTCTATTGACTGATTAATTTCTTTAAAAGGAGATTGATTTTCTAAGTTTTTATCAGTAATTTTATTATCTAAAATTTCTTTAGTAGTTTTTTGTAAATGGGCACTTGAAATTGCTACTTCAAAACTTTTAGCTTCATTTTTTGTATCTGCAACTTTTGCTTTAAGTTGCTCTTTAGTAACTTCACCTTTTAAAACTTTATCTAAATATTGATCAATTTCGCTACTAATTTTCTTAGCTTTATCAAATTGTTCTTGCGGTTTAAAGGTTCCAAGATTTTGATTTTGTTCTTCTTTGGATAAATCTTTGAGTTTATTGTTTGTAGCTTCTAGTTGTTTTGATAAATCAACTATTTGCATTAAATTATTAATTTTTTCAGCAATTTCTTTTCTTTGCTCAGGACTTAAACTAACATCCGAAAGCTCTTTTC
The DNA here is from genome assembly GCF_900660645.1 of Mycoplasmopsis citelli. Classification (NCBI taxonomy): domain Bacteria; kingdom Bacillati; phylum Mycoplasmatota; order Mycoplasmoidales; family Metamycoplasmataceae; genus Mycoplasmopsis; species Mycoplasmopsis citelli. The sequence continues at coordinate 309,310 of NZ_LR215036.1, forward strand.
TATATTCTTCGAGTTTATCCAAAATTTTTCTTTGAGTTTCGGTAGGTTCTCCATTTACTGAATATGGAGCAAAAATTTGATTAATTTCTTTTATTTTATCTTCAATTCCTTGCCCTGATTGATATTGTGCTTGGTTTTGAACGTAATTTTCATTTGCGTCCTTAATTTGTGTAATTAAATCATCAACATTGTTAATTGTTGAGTTATTTTCTAGTGCATTTAAGACATTATTTTGGATTTGAGATAACTTTAAAGATTGTTCTTTTAAATATTCTTTTTCACTTTTGCTAAAGTTAGAAGATTTTAAAATTTTTTCACTTTCTAAATACACACGCTCAAGTTCTTTAAATTTTGGGGTATTGTTAGCAATATTATAAAGCTGATTTGTAATAACTGAGATTTTTTCTTGTTTTTCTTCAGGATTTAAATTTGGATTTTTAAAAATCATTTGAACTTTAGTTTTATATTCTGAAACATCAGCAAATAACTTTTGTCCAAATTCTGAAGTAATTTTCCCGTTTTGATCAACAAAATTACTAAAAACGGTATTTTTAACTCTAGCTTGTAATAATAAAATGCTTTGGAAATAACGATCTAAATTGCTTTGATCAAATTCTTTTTTATACTGAGCAATTAAAAACTGCATTTCATCTCGAGTGGGATTAGAATTTGGTTTTAATAATTCTGAAGCTTTATTATTTAAATATAAAAGATTATCTTTCGTTTGTTCAGAGATGTTATTATTTTGATCCTCAGTAAATGATAAAGAAAGGTCAAATCAATTCTTGAGTTCTAAGCGATTAATTTCTCGAATTTGAATACTTATAATACGTAAATTCTCATTTAAAATGCTAATTGATGATCCATTTTTTAATAAATTACTTATCTGAAGAGAAATTCACGAAAGAAGTTGCTTATCAACCTCAAATCCTTTATCAAAAGCTAAAAGTGCTTGTTCATTAAGTTTTTCAAGAGCGTTTTTAAACATTAAAACTACTAGTGCATTATCACTAATTTCTTCTAAAAGTATACGAAGATTGCTTAAATACTCGTTTACATTGCTATATTTTGCACTTAAAATATCGCTTAATTTTTGTTCAAAAAGCTTTGTTTCTTCATCATTAAAAGTTTTATCATTAAGATAATTTTGAATTTTAGAGTTAATTAAATCAATTAAACTTTGAATTGTTTTTACTGACGCTTGCAAATTAGAAGCTTGAGCAAGAGCATTTAAAACATCACCTTCATTTGATTTACTAATGTTTAAAATATATTGAATTTC